>NZ_QSUR01000047.1:0-41204 GCF_003439055.1 Bacteroides sp. OM05-10AA | reverse complement strand
GCGAAAGTAGGAAGAAAACTACTTCGTTTTCCTCCTACTCGATTTGTCCCTATATGGATCATTTGGGGATAAAACATTCCCGTGTCGGTAACGACAATGGAAACCGTCTTGCCGCAAACCCGCATATTTGCCGCATAAGAATAAAATGTTGCAAATATGGAAATTATAACATTCGATCACAAGGTATATCAAGACCTGAACGACAAGATCGAGCGCATAGCCGATTACGTCTTCAGAAAAGAGACCAATCCCCGGCAGGAACCTGAAATCTGGCTGACAAGTGAAGAGTTGGCCGATTTGCTGAAAATCAGCACCCGCACACTCCAGCGGATGCGCAAGGAACACGTCATTCCCTTTACCATGTTGCGAAGCAAGTGCCTGTATCGGCTTTCCGATATAGAGGAATGTATAGCCAAACGTATCGTGCATTGCCATCCGAACACGCTGGAGGATTTCAGAAAGAACTATTATCTCACGCATAAACAATTCGGCCTATGATACTTGAAACCGATGTTTTCGAGATGTGGATGGAGAAGATTATGGAACGTTTCGACCGCCACGAACGGCTGCTCGCTTCACTTGCGGGCAAGGAGATAAAAGAGGTGAAATATCTGGATGGCGAGCGTCTGTTGGACAATCAGGACTTGTGCCAACTCCTGCAAGCGAGTAAACGCTCGCTGCAACGCTACCGCAGTTCGGGCGTGCTGCGCTACCAGATGCTCTGGCACAAAATCTATTACAAGGAATCGGACGTGCAGGAGTTTCTGAAATATCATTTCGACGAGTTCGCGGGCTGCCGCAAGGTCGAGAAAAGCAAGGAATGAACGCCAAATGCTGCCATCCCGACGCCACAAGCTGCCACGCGGTGCTAAAACGGATGCGGCGGCGAATCCTCTGCTTACATTCGCAGGGCATCGGCAAGATGCGATCATATAACAACAATAGATTATGGAACAGAAAAAGAAAGAACAAGACGTGCTGATCGTCAGAGACGAGAAGACGGGCGAGATCGGCGTGGTCGCGGGATTGAAACGCGACGGCTCGCCGAACCTGAAAGCCGCCAAAGCGGAGAATACGCAGGATTTCCTGCGTTTCGACCGTCATGGCGATGTGCTGGACAACTTCTTCGCCAATTTCTACCGCCAATGCAAGGAGCCGAAACGCTTCGGCTTCTACCGTGTCGCGGCAGAGGGTGCGGACAAGGTCGTGGAGGTATTGAAAGAGTTGCTGAAGAACCCGAAAAAGAACGAGGAGCTGCTCGCCCCGCACAAGGTCGATACGACCAAGTACGAGCAGGCCGCCGCGCAGCAGCAGACGCAGGAGGGCGAGACGCAAGCAGCCCCCACCGAGCAGGCGGAGGAAACACCGCAGCAGGCCGAACAGTCGTCCGCCGGGGAGCGACAGGGCAACGACGGGGGCTACAAGCCCATCGACGACAGCCGCCTCGACCGTGAGGCGGTCGCCGAACGCTGGGGCATCGACCTCGCGGCGTTGGAGCAGTCGGGCGATCTGGAGCGTATGCGTCATTACGGCAAGTCGCAGCTTGTCGAGTGCAACCCCGATTTCGGCGGCATCCGTGTGCCGATGCAGGCGCGGTTGTCGCTGCGTGAGAATCCCGACGGCACGGTGTCGATTGTCCCGCACCCGATTCGCCGCGAGCCGAACCTCGACGAATACCTGAACGTGAAGTTCACGCCGGAGGATCAGGAAAACCTGAAAAAGACGGGCAACCTCGGACGTGTCGCCGAGGTCGTCGATCCGGCTACGGGCGAACTTATCCCCTCCTTTATCAGCATCGACCGCCTGACCAACGAGACGGTGGCCGTTCCCGTCTCGGCGATTCGTATCCCCGAAGAAGTCAAGGGAGTGACACTCGATCCGGAGCAAAAGGCCGCCCTTTCGCGCGGCGAGGGCGTCTATGTAGAGGGCATGACGGCCAAGAGCGGCAAGAAGTTCAACGCCACGCTCCAAATCAACGCCGACAAACGGGGGCTGGACTTTCATTTCGGCGGCCAGAAGAAAGCCCAGCGGCAGGAGCAGACGCAGACGGCTGACGGAACGCCGAAAGAACGCCGCCTGCGCATCGGCAAAACCCTACTCGGCGCGGAGGTCAAGCCGGAGTACAAGGCGGGCTGGGAGCAGAACAAATGGGTATATATCGAGGGCATGACCGACAAGAAAGGCCAAAAGTTCAACGCTTATGTACGCCCGAACCACGAAAAGGTCAAGTACGACTTCAGCCGCAAGCGGCCGGAGCAGTCGCAGATCTACGAGGTCAAGCCCGATGCCGCCTCCCGCACGCAGGTCGCCGTCAATTCCGAGGGCAAGACAGACGAGGCGACCAAGCACATCGGCGAACCGCTGCAACGGGGGCAGACCGCCCCGGCCAACGAAGAGCAGCAGCGCAGGCAGCAGAACGCGAACAAACCCCGAATGAGGATGTAGCTATGGCGGCCTTTATCATCCTCCTACTCTTCTGCCTTGTATCCGTCGCGGGCGGTTACACCCTGCGGCGTGTCGATTGGCAGGCCATAGAGCGGGACAACGAACGCTACTACACCTCCGACGGGTATCACGTCTATTACGACCGTAAAATCCTGCGCCGCTTGCGAGACAAGGAACAAGAGGCGAAGGAGACGAACGACGAGAATTAAAAACGGGGTTCTTAACCCCGACCACTAAATCCACATTAAATAAATCAATTCAGAATGAAAACAATTATTGCAGAAAAACCGAGCGTGGCGCATGAAATCGCCCGCATCGTGAAAGCGACGAAAAAAGAGAACGGCTATTACACGGGAAACGGCTATAACGTAACGTGGGCGTTCGGGCATCTGGTGCAGCCCGCCCTGCCGGACGGCTACGGCATCAAGGGGTTCCATCGCGACAACCTGCCGATCATCCCTCCCGTCTTCCAGCTCGTGCCGCGTCAGGTCAAGACCGACAAAGGCTATAAGCCGGACAGCAACGTCGCGGCGCAAATCAAGCTGATCGGCAGTCTGTTCCGCAAGAGCGAGCGTATCATCGTGGCGACGGATGCCGGACGCGAGGGAGAGCTGATCTTCCGCTATCTGTACGAATACATCGGCTGTGCCACACCGTTCGACCGCCTCTGGATCAGCTCGCTCACGGACAAGGCCATCCGCGAGGGGCTGGAGCGCCTCGAAAGCGGCAACAAGTACGACAACCTCTACTATGCCGCCAAAGCCCGCAGCGAGGCCGACTGGCTGGTGGGCATCAACGCCACGCAAGCCATCACGCTGGCCGCAGGACGCGGCACGTATTCGCTGGGGCGCGTGCAGACGCCCGCGCTGGCGATGGTGTGCAGCCGCTTCTGGGAGAACAAGCGTTTCACGCCGGAGGATGTCTTTCAGGCGCACTTCTCCACGCCGGGTAGCGAAGCCGATACGGTCGTGAAGTTGTCCTCCGTCGAGAAATGGAAGGAGAAAGCCGCCGCCACCGCCGCCTATCAGTCGCTCAAAGAGCAGGGCGCGGCCACCGTTACCAAAGTCGAACGCAAGGAGACCGTGCAGGAAACGCCCCTGCTGTACGACCTGACGACGCTCCAGAAAGAGGCGAATACCAAACACGGCTTTTCGGCGGACAAGACGCTCTCCATCGCCCAGAAACTCTACGAGGCGAAACTCGTCACCTATCCCCGCACGGGCAGCCGCTATATCCCCGAAGACGTGTTCACGGAAATCCCCTCGCTGCTGCTGACGCTGAAAAACAATCCCACATGGGGCCGCCGCCTTGCGCTGCTGGGCGATGCTCCGACACGCCGCAGCGTGGACGACGGCAAAGTAACCGACCACCATGCCCTGCTGCCGACGGGGGTAAAGCCGAAGATACTCTCTGCCGATGAGCAGACCGTCTATGATATGATCGTCGGGCGTATGCTGGAGGCTTTCGCGGAGCGGTGCATCAAGGATGTAACTACCGTAACGGCGGAGTGCGGAGGCGTGGCGTACACTGCCAAAGGCACGATTGTCCGTCAGGCCGGGTGGCGTGCCGTGTACGGCGAGGAGACGGAGGACACCCTGCTGCCCGAATGGACGGAGGGCACGACGCTGGCCGTCGCAGGCTGCTCGATGACCGAGGCCAAGACGAAGCCCAAACCGCTGCATACGGAAGCCTCGCTGCTCGCGGCAATGGAGACCGCAGGCAAGGAGGTCGAGGACGAGGAGGTGCGGCAGTCGCTCAAAGAGTGCGGCATCGGCACTCCGGCCACTCGTGCTGCCATCATCGAAACTCTCTTTTCACGGGAATACATCGTGCGGCACAAGAAATCGCTCGTACCGACGGAAAAGGGGCTGGCACTCTATTCGGTCGTCAAGCAGATGCGCATCGCCAACGTCGAGATGACGGGGGCATGGGAGGCAGCACTCGCCAAGATCGAACGGGGCGAGCTGCGTGCCGAGACGTTCCGCAAGGAGATCGAGGAGTACACCGCCGAGATTGTCTCCGAACTGCTGACCTGCGACAAGCTCTTCACGAGTGCCGCTTCGGGGTGCATATGCCCCAAGTGCAAGACGGGACGTATGCAGTTCTTCGGAAAGGTCGTGCGCTGCGACAATGCCGCGTGCGGGCTTCCGATATTCCGTGTGAAAGCGGGAAAGACGCTTTCCGACGCGGACATTACGGAACTGCTGACCAACGGGCGCACCTCGCCGATCAAGGGTTTCAACAGCAAACGGGGCAAACCGTTCTCGGCTGTTGTCGCTTTCGACGGGGATTTCAACACTGTCTTCGAGTTCCCTGAAACGAAAAACGGCGGCAAAGACGCAAAGAGAGAGAAATAATGCCTATATTCGCCACTGAATACACGGAAATAGATTGTCTTCCCGGATTTACCGTCGATACCGATTTATTCTCTGTGGATTTAGTGGTGGCACTCGACGGGGACGTTGAGTGCCTTTTTTATCCATCCGTTTTACAATCCACTAAATCCATAGAATTATGAATCAGAAAGAAAAGCCTACGGAGTTGTCCTACTACGGGCTTTACCTGTTATCCCACCTCAAGGAGAACCACCCCGACAAGGCGCACGACGCGGCCTTTATCGAAAGCCGCTCCGACCATGCCGCCGACGTGTACGAACAAGCCCGCCTCGAAGGGTATCTGCCCGAAGGTGCGCACGAGCTGGCGATGGCCGCGCTGCTGGAGGGGCTGCGCTTCTCCAAGTACGACACCATCATCGAGGTGCTCTGGAACGAGTGCTCGGACGAGGTGGCGCAGAGCGACGCCCCGTCCGTCGCGTTGAGATTGCAGCCCTCGCTGGAGGGCATATTCTCCCAATACCCGCTCTCGGACGATTTCGCCTACTCGCCCGAATACGAGCAGCTCTATACGGAGCTTACGGGAGCCATCCTAATCTTGCTGGAAGAGGATGGCATTTAACCGTAAGACCAAGCTGCGGGACAACATCGAGGCGATACGCACGGCGTTCGAGTTAGGCAAGGCAGGGCGGGCGGCCACTCCCGAAGAGCGGGAGCGGCTTGCCCGCTATTGCGGTTTCGGAGGGTTGAAATGTATTCTCAACCCGGCCTCCGACCTGACCGATGCCGTGCAGTGGGCGAAATCCGACCTCGACCTGTTCCCGATGACAGCGGAGCTGCATCGGCTGATTCGCGAGAACAGCGCAAGCGAGAACGAATACAAGCGTTATATCGACAGCCTGAAAAGCTCCGTGCTGACGGCGTTCTACACCCCGTCGGCGGTAACGGAGGCTCTGGCCGACGTACTGCACGACTATAATGTGCGCCCGCTGCGGATGCTCGAACCCTCCGCAGGACACGGGGCGTTCCTCGAAGCCTTTGCCCGCAAGGACACCCGTGCGGACGTGATGGCCTTTGAGAAAGACCTCCTGACGGGTAGGATTCTCGCCTGCCTGCACCCCGACAAGAAAGTGCGTGTGGAGGGTTTCGAGCGTATCGAGAAGCCCTTTAACAACTATTTCGACGTGGCGGCCTCCAACATCCCGTTCGGGGATGTAGCGGTCTTCGATCCGGCGTTCTCCGCAAGCGAGGCATTCGGGCGTCGGACGGCGACCAAAGCCATCCACAACTACTTTTTCCTCAAAGGGCTGGATGCCGTGCGGGACGGCGGTATCGTGGCGTTCATCACCTCGCAGGGCGTGCTGAACTCTCCCCAGAACGAAGCCTCCCGTGTCGAGATGCTCAAACAAGCGGATGTGGTCTCCGTTGTCCGCCTGCCGAACAACCTCTTTGCCGACAACGCCGGAACGGAGGTCGGCAGCGACCTTGTCATCCTGCAAAAGAACGTCCGAAAAGAGATGCTGACCGAGGACGACAAGTCGCTGTGCCGGGTGCATTTCGACAGTCGCGGTTTCAACACCAACGAATATCTGCACCGCCATCCCGAACGGATCATCCATACGAAAGCGGTGCTGGATACCGATCCCTACGGCAAGCCCGCAATGGTCTATCGGCACGAGGGCGGCGCGGAAGGCATCGCAGCGGATCTGCGGCGTATGCTCTCGGAGGATTTCTACAAGCACCTCGACATAGACCGCTACATGGATGTCGCGGGGACGCTCGAAGGTGTCCGCCAGCGGAGAGAGCAGCAAGAGGTGGGTGCGACGCCTGAACCCGTCTTGCAGGAAGAGCCGACAAGGACGGAACAGACGGAGGCCGTCGGGCAACAGACCTTGTGGGGACAAGAGGCCATAGCGGAGGATACGGTACGGCCTGCGCAAACAGATAAGGCGACTACTGCACCCCCGAAAGAGGAGAAACCCGAAATAGAGCCTCCGGTAATGAGCCTTTACGATCTGTTCGGCTTCACGGAAGAGGAGCGGCGCGTCGCCCAGACGGGCGGCAAGCCCCGGCGCAGGAGCAACCGTCCCAAGCTGGCGCAGCCCCGTCAGCCGTCGCTGTTCGACACGCCGATGCAAGCGGCGACGACAGCCACCCGGACGGAGCAGGCGGCGCATACCTCCGGCGCATCCGACACCCTCTATCCCGTTGAAAACGGAGTGACGGAGGAGATGAACCGTCGTATCGGCGAGGTCGAGCGGCAGATGCGTGAGGAGGAGGCGAAGCTCTCGGCGGAAGAGCGGCAGCGCAAGCACGAGGAGGAGATGAAGCCCCGGCCTTTCGAGGGATTGTTGGAGCCGCACCACCGCGAGGGGGCGTTCGTCAAGGTGAACACCGAAGGGACACGCTATCAAGTCGGCTACCTGAAAGACGTTACCCGCTACGGGGCGACGTTCCACCCGCTCGATTTGGACAAGGCGCAGCGCGAGAAGATAGCGGCCTATGTTCCCGTGCGCGACGCTTACGAGCGGCTCTATGCCTACGAAGCCGAATATCACGACGAGGGCGACGCCATGCGTAAAGACCTCAATACCCGTTACGATGCGTTCGTCGCGCGTTACGGCAATCTGAACGCCAAAGCGAACGTCAAGCTCCTTATGATGGACGCATCGGGGCGCGACATCCTCGCCCTCGAACGGGCGGAGAACGGGCAGTTCGTCAAGGCCGACATCTTCGACCATCCCGTTGCTTTTTCATTGAATCAGGTTACGCACGTCGATACGCCGGAAGAGGCGCTCGCAGCCTCGCTCAACCGCTACGGAGGTGTGAATCTCGATTATATGGAATCTTTGTCGGACAACAGCCGCGAGGAGCTGATCGACGAACTGAAAGGGCGCATCTTTTACAATCCGCTTGCCGGAAGTTATGAGATCAAAGACCGCTTCATCGCGGGTAACGTCGTCGATAAGGCGGAGCGCATCGAGGCATGGATGGCCGGAAACCCGCACGGCGAGCGCGAGAAGGAAGCTCTTGCAGCCTTGCAGGAGGCCACGCCGCGACCGATTACGTTCGACGAGTTGGACTTCAACCTCGGCGAGCGGTGGATACCGACGGGAATCTATGCGGCCTACGCCTCCTACCTGTTCGATACCGATGTGCGCATCGGCTTCTCGGAAACGATGGACGAGTATTCGGTCAAGTGCAGCGAGAGGAACGCCAAAATCTCCGACCAATACTGCGTCAAGGGTTACTACCGCACCTACGACGGTGTCGCACTGCTGAAGCACGCCCTTGTGAACACCGTGCCCGACATGACCAAGAGCGTGGGCAAGGACGAGCACGGCAACGACATCAAGGTGCGCGACAGCGAGGGCATACAGCTCGCCAACGCCAAGATCGACGAAATCCGAAACGGGTTTTCCGAATGGCTCGCGGAGCAGTCGCCGGAGTTCCAGAAGAGGCTGACGGATATGTATAACCGCAAGTTCAACTGTTTCGTGCGACCGCAATACGACGGCAGCCACCAGATGTTCCCCGACCTCGACCTGAAAGCCCTCGAACGGCGTTTCGGTATCAAGGATGTGTATCAGAGCCAGAAGGATTGCATCTGGATGCTCAAACAGAACGGCGGCGGTATCTGCGACCATGAGGTCGGCACGGGCAAGACGCTGATCATGTGCGTGGCGGCACACGAGATGAAGCGGCTGGGGCTGGCGCACAAACCGATGATTATCGGGCTGAAAGCCAACGTCGCGGAGATCGCCGAGTGCTATCGCACGGCCTATCCCAACGCGAAGATACTCTATGCCTCGGAAAAGGACTTTACGCCCGCCAACCGCGTGCGGTTCTTCAACAACATCAAGAACAACGACTACGACTGCGTGATCATGTCGCACGACCAGTTCGGCAAGATACCGCAGTCGCCCGAATTGCAGCAGCGCATCCTGCAAGCGGAGCTGGACACGGTGGAGGAGAATCTCGAAGTGCTGCGCAGTCAGGGCAAGGATATTTCCAGAGCGATGCTGCGGGGATTGGAGAAGCGGAAAATAAACCTCTCGGTCAAGCTGGAGACCATCGCGCACGCCATCAAGTCGCGCACGGACGACGTGGTGGACTTCAAGCAGATGGGCATCGACCACATCTTCGTGGACGAGAGCCACCAATTCAAAAACTTGATGTTCAACACGCGCCACGACCGTGTGGCGGGGCTGGGCAATCAGGACGGCAGCCAGAAGGCGCTCAATATGCTTTATGCCATCCGCACCGTTCAAGAGCGGACGGGAAAGGATTTGGGTGCGACATTCCTCTCCGGCACGACGATCTCAAACTCGCTCACGGAGCTGTACCTGCTGTTCAAATACCTGCGGCCGCAGGAGTTGGAGCGCCAGAACATCAACTCGTTCGACGCATGGGCGGCCATCTTCGCCAAGAAAAGCGTGGACTTCGAGTTTTCGGTGACGAACAACATCGTGCAGAAAGAGCGCTTCCGTTACTTTATCAAAGTGCCGGAGCTGGCGGCGTTCTACTCCGAGATTACCGACTACCGCACGGCGGAGGATGTGGGTGTGGATCGTCCCGACAAGAACGAGGTGCTGCACAACATACCGCCTACGCCGCAGCAGGAGGAGTTCATCGGGAAGTTGATGGAGTTCGCCAAGTCGGGCGACGCCACACTACTCGGCAGGGAAAAACTATCGGAAACCGAGGAAAAAGCGAAAATGCTTATCGCAACGGACTATGCCCGCAAGATGGCGCTCGATATGCGTCTGATCGATTCTGCCTTGTACGAAGACCACCCGGACAACAAGGCGAGCCGTTGTGCGAAAATGATTGCGGAGTATTACCACAAATACGACGCGCAGAAAGGAACGCAGTTCGTTTTCTCGGACTTAGGGACATTCCAGCCGGGGCAGTGGAACGTGTACAGCGAGATCAAACGCAAGCTCGTGGAGGATTACGGCATCCCCTCCTCGGAGATACGCTTCATTCAGGAGTGCAAGAACGAAAAGGCACGTAAGGGCGTTATCGACGCGATGAATGAGGGAAAGGTGCGGGTGATCTTCGGTTCGACCTCCATGCTCGGAACGGGCGTAAACGCGCAGAAACGGGCGGTGGCAGTACATCATCTCGATACGCCGTGGCGACCGTCCGACCTCGCGCAGCGTGATGGGCGTGCCGTGCGCAAAGGCAACGAGATAGCCAAGATGTTCGCGGGAGACAAGGTGGACGTGATTATCTATGCGGTGGAGAAGTCGCTCGACAGCTACAAGTTCAACCTGCTGCACTGCAAGCAGACCTTTATCAGTCAGCTTAAAAGCGGCGCGATGGGTGCGCGAACCATCGACGAGGGGGCGATGGACGAGAAATCGGGCATGAATTTCTCGGAGTACATGGCTATTCTTTCAGGGAACACGGATTTGCTCGACAAAGCCCGTTTAGAGAAAAAGGTCGCGGCATTGGAGAGCGAGCGCAAGACGTTCCACAAGGCCAAGAGTACCTCCTTGTGGAAATTGGAGGAGTACACCAAGACACTCGCTTTCAACAATGACTGCATCGCCAAGATGTCCGCCGATTTCGAGACGTTCCTCGCACGGGTACAGACCGACAAGGAGGGTAACAAACTCAATGCCGTGCGGCTCGACGGGCTGGAGGCTACCGATCACAAGAGCGTCGGGACACGCTTGCAGGAGATAGCCAAGAACGCCGCGACGGGCGGCGAGTATGTGCGTATCGGCGAGTTGTACGGTTTCCCGGTGCTCGTGAAAACCGAACCGCTGTTGAAAGACGGCAAGGAGAGCAAGCTAAACCGTTTCTTCGTGGAGGGAGCCTTCAAGTACACCTACAACAACGGGCAGGTGGCGATGGCCGACACCAAAGCGGCCTCGATGAACTTTCTGAACGCGCTGGAGCGCATACCCAAGCTCGTGGAGCAATACAAGGCGCAGAACGTAACCTACGAGCGGGATATTCCGATTTTGCAGGAAACGGTCGGCGGAGTATGGAAAAAAGAGGATGAACTGAAAGCGTTGAAAGCGGACGTCGCGGCGTTGGAGAGAAAGATACAACTTACACTCGCTCCGCCTAAACCCGAAGACGGGCAGGAACAGACCGACGGCGTGCAGCAGGAGAATGGAAAATGCGAACAACCGTCGCAAACAGTCAAACCTGACACGAGCGGCGATTTTATCCGCGATCATGTGCTTGTCGTGAGGCCGGAAATGTCGGATGCACAACGGCAATCAGGTAAGAACATGAAATTGTAACACACAAACAGCCGCTTTACAAGCGGCTGTTTTATTTACGCCTTTTGATATTCAGAAGGTGAACAGCCGACTTTGTCCTTGAAATACTTTCCGAAGAAAGACTGATTGGCGAAGTTCAGCATATCGGCCACCTGCTGTATGGTATATTTGCGGCTTTTGAGTAGTGCTTTCGCTTCGAGAATAACGAAATCGATAATCCAATCGCTCGCAAAACGGCCGCTTACCTTATGAATGACTTGCGATAGATATTTTGGGGTAACACACAATGTTTCCGCGTAATAGGAAATACTGCGCTCTTTGGTGTAGCTTTTCTGCACTTCATGGATAAATTGCGTGTAAAGTTCTTGTTGCCGACTGGCATTCTCTTTCGGTTTCTTATCGTCGGGAGCGGATGTGAGCAGGTATTTATAAGCATTGTAGGTAAGCACCTGCGTATATCCCAATAACGCCCCCTTGCGAAACGGATTGTCCGTTTCCTCGATTTTCGCTTTCATCAAACGGTAGATCGCGATCGACTCTTCCATCGCTTTGTCCGTCAAATGACAAAGAGGTGAAGCGTACAGCCTTCGTTGCAAAGACATGGTCGCTTCGATTTGCAGAGCGGTCTGAAAGTAGTCGGACGCGAAGGCGATCACGGCAATTCGGGTATCATCGTCCATACCCCGACATTCCCCGATTGCTCCTTCCGAAACGACCAGAAGATCGTTTGCCTGAATTTCAAAATCCTGCAAATTGATTTGAAACCGCATCCGACCTGTCAGACAAAAAATCGCAATAGTAAAGGATAATTTAACCGGATGGTTTGCGAACTCCCAATCCGTATTCACCTGCTTCGAACTTTCATCGAAATTATCAATCAAAACGAATGTTTTATCCAAATCGACTGCCGTATTCTCTGCGGACAATCGAATCAAATCAAAATCCCAATAAGCCTGTTTCATATCTTTATATTTAACCTTTCGAGGAGCAAAATTAGTATTTTAGTTGATATTATTTCTATTTGTTGTCCATTAGACCAAATTGATGCTCCATTAGGGGATACGAAGTATCGGATAAATCAGGAACTTTGCAGTGAAATAAAGAACAATCACTAAAAAATAAATCGGAACAATGAAAAGATTGATTACAATGGCTATCACCGTCGGAACGCTCTGCGCCTGCGGCGGAACATCGCACGAAAATTCCGGGATACGGAGCGTTGTGCTGACCGAACCCGTGTTGTTGGAATCCACCCATGTCATAAACCGTTCAGGCGTCGTCCGCGAGGCGCATACGATCAGCCTTGGATTCAAGACGGCCGGACAAATCGAGTGCATCCATGTGCAAGAGGGCGACTATGTTCGTAGAGGACAACTGCTCGCCGAGCTGGATGCCGCCGACTATCGGTTAAGTGTCGAGGCATTGCAGATTCAGTATGACCAACTCGAAGACGAGGTGGCACGCACGAAACAGCTTTTCGAACAGAAGAGCGTATCGGCCAACGATTACGAAAAGGTCGTTGCCGGATTAAAACAGTTGGGCGTGCAGTTGCAGGTGAACAAGAACAAACTCGATTACACGAAACTCTACGCTCCAACAGACGGATACGTGCAGAACGTAAATTTCTCTCCGGCAGAGATGGTCGATGCGGGAACAGCTCTCTTTACGCTGTTGGATGTATCGCACATGGAGGTCGTAGCAGATATTCCGGTCGGCGAGTACGGACAGCGCGACCGCTTTGCCCGTTTTTATTGTAAAGTGGCGGGCATTGAAGAGGAATTGCCGATGAAACTGTCGAGCATCACGCCCAAAGCCGATGGCAATCAGCTCTACCAGTTGCGCCTGATCTTTACGGAGCAACCCGATAAGCGACTGACGGCGGGCATGAATGCCGAAATCGGGATCGTTGTTGCAGATACGGCCTCCGCGCACAGGGTTGCCGTACCGTTGTGCGCCGTTTTTCAAGATAATGACGAAAACAAACCGTGCGTATGGGTATTCAAGCAGGATTCCACCGTATCCAAGCAGCCTGTCGTGCTGAATGGGACAGATGCCGAAGGCCGTGCCGTCGTCGTCGAAGGATTGACGGGCAAGGAACATATCGTCCGAGCCGGAGTGAATGTGC
Source organism: Bacteroides sp. OM05-10AA (assembly GCF_003439055.1). NCBI lineage: Bacteria > Pseudomonadati > Bacteroidota > Bacteroidia > Bacteroidales > Bacteroidaceae > Bacteroides > Bacteroides sp. OM05-10AA. The sequence continues at coordinate 28,059 of NZ_QSUR01000047.1, read as the reverse complement.
TCCGGGAGGGAGAGCATGTATGTGTTGTGAAAAAAACGAGTGAAACCAACATAGGAGGATTATTGTAATGAAGATGACTGAATTTTTCATGCGGCGGCCATTGCTTTTTTGGTCGCTTATGGCGGCAATACTGATTGCAGGCGTGTTGGCATTCGTGCAGATGCCCAAACTGGAAGACCCTGCCGTATCTACCAAACAAGCGATGGTTGTGGTTCCGTGGCCGGGAGCCAGTGCACACGAGATGGAACTGAAAGTCGCACAACTGATGGAGGATGAATTGAGGGCCTTACCCAATGTAAAAAAAGTAAAGACCGAATGTCAGAATGGTTCTGCCATGTTTACCATCGAGTTTCAGACGACCGTGCTGGAAAAGGAGTTGGAGCAGCATTTCGACTTGCTGCGCCGTAAAGTGAACGATGCTGCTTCGCGTCTTCCGCAAGGGTGTTACACTCCGGTTGTGGTGGATGATATGATGGATGTATATGGTATTTTCTATGCACTGACAGCCGACGGATACGACTATCCCGAAATGTACCGATACGCCAAATACCTCCGCCGCGAGCTGCTCGACGTGAAAGGTGTCAAGCGTATCAACATCATAGGCAACCGCAACGAGGTAATCAACATCATCCTTTCCAAAGAGCAGATTACCCGTAACGGAATCGTTCCCACGCAAATCATGTCCGCATTGCAGGCGGCCGGAAAAACGGTTGATGCGGGAAAATACCGCAGCGACGACGAGCAGATTGCACTCTACGTCGATTCAGCAGTCGAAAACGAGGAGGATATTCGCAATTTGCTGATCCGAACGCTGGACGGAAAACGCATCCGTCTCGGTGATATTGCCCGTGTGCAACGCACCTTTGCCGAACCGCAACGGAACGGATTTTTTGTGAACGGAAAGTCGGCGCTGGCCATCTGTATTGCGATGGAAAAGTCGGCCATCGTTCCCGATGTGGGTAAAGCCGTCGATGCCCGGCTGTCCGAGGCGATGAAGCACGTTCCTGCAGGATTCGAGACCGAGAAAATCTTTTTTCAACCCGACAAGGTGGACGAAGCCATCTCCTCCTTTATGTGGAATCTCGTCGAATCGGTGGCCATCGTTATTTTGGTGTTGATATTCACGATGGGATGGCGCAGCGGAGTGATTATTGGGTTTGGGCTGGTGCTGACGGTCGCCGTGTCGTTTCCGATCCTGCTTGTCTGCGGCACGACGCTGCAACGTATTTCGCTCGGTGCGTTCATCGTGGCGATGGGTATGCTGGTGGATAATGCCGTCGTGATTATGGACGGCATCTTGATCGATAAAAAAAGGGGGTTGGGGCCGAAAACCTATCTCTACCGCATCGGACGCAATACGGCCATGCCGCTGTTGGGCGCGACCGTGATCGCTGCTTCGACCTTCCTCTGCGTTTACCTTTCGCCCGATACGGCCGGAGAATATGCAAGAGACCTATTTTTAGTCTTGTGCGTCAGCCTGCTGGCAAGTTGGATATTGGCTTTGGTACAGGTTCCAGTCTGCGCTAAATCATGGCTGCCGAAGCGGGAGAAATCGACCGGAAGCGATTCCGAAGCGGTCATGAACTCGCCCGTACACCGTTTCATTCGCCGAGCCATCGGTTTTTTGGTCGGTTATAAAAAGACGACTATCGTCGTAGCGTTCAGTCTGCTGGCTCTCTGCCTTGTCGGAATGACACGTGTCAAGAATCTCTTTTTCCCCGATTTCGACTACAAACAGTTCGTCGTCGAGTGTTTCTTTCCTGCGGCCACCGATGCCGATGTCGTGCGTAACCGATTGCTGGAGATGAGCGACCGCCTTTCGGACAATCCCGCCATCGAACGAGTTGCGATCAGTCAAGGCAGTGCTCCGGCGCACTACTGTCTGGTACGTCCGATGACTTCGGGCGGCGATTGCTACGGCGAGTTGATCGTGGACTGCAAGGATTACAATACCGTGCTGGAACAGATTCCGACCATCCGGCAACAACTGCGTGAGGAATTTCCGGAAACCTCTGTCCGTATCCGCAAATACAACTTCTCTATTTCGACTTCGCACACCGTCGAAGTGGAGTTCGCTGGCCCCGATCCGGCTGTGCTGCGCGATTTGAGCACCCAAGCCGAAGCCGTCATGCGACGCTCGCCTTACGTGGATGCCTATTCGGTACAAAACAATTGGAAGCCGAAAGGCAAAGCGCTCGTGGCGAAATACATGCAGGAAGATGCCCTTCGTTCGGGGATTGAGCGCGGAGACGTAGCGGGTGCGCTGTTGGCCGCCACGAACGGAATGACGGTCGGTACGCTGAACGATCAGGAACGCATGGTCATGCTGAATCTGCAAGTCCGCAATGACGACGGCAGCCGTATCCGAAACCTCGAAGAGATTCCCGTCTGGAGCATGATGAATGTGCATCTGTCGAACGAAGAGCTGCAAGGAGCGCTTGCCGGAGGCAAGGCGATGAGCGAATTGCAAGATAAGGTATTCCGTGCCATGCCGCTCGGCAACGTCGTCGATAGCCTGCGGCTCGATTGGGACGAAGACCTCGTACTACGCCTGAACGGACGGCGTGTGATCGAAGCGGAGTGCGATCCGAATCCCGACCGCGACGATGCCACACCCGCCAAAGTCGTCGCTTCCATTCAAGATGAAATCGAAGCCATTCCGCTACCTGACGGCTATACGATGCGCTGGGTTGGCGAAGGCGAAGTACAAGGGGAAGCCATCGGCAACCTGATGAAATTCGTACCGATTACCATTTTCCTGATTCTTGCCATTTTGTTGTTCCTATTCAACAGTTGGCGTAAAGTCATTCTGATTCTGCTTTGTTTCCCGTTCGTGTTCTGCGGCATCACCCCTTCGTTGCTGCTGAGCGGTCAGCCGATGACTTTTATGGCCATCATCGGAATGTTGGGATTGATCGGTATGATGGTTAAGAATGCCATCGTGCTTGTGGATGAAATCAACCGCCTTCAAACCGAAGAGAAAGCGGCTCCCTACACGGCGATCGTCGAGGCTACCGTATCGCGTGTGCGCCCCGTTCTGATGGCTTCGCTGACCACCATAGTCGGCATGATTCCGCTCGTCGGCGATCCGATGTACAGCTCGATGGCCATTACGATCATGGGCGGGCTTACGGTCGGTACGATTATCACGCTCGTCCTGCTGCCGCTGTTCTATGCCGCAATGTTCCGTATTCATAAACCTGCTAACATATAAAACGATAATCATATGAACAAGAAAAATATAATTATTTCATGTTGTGCCGCCCTATGCTCCTTTTCCGGTGTTTCGGCACAACAAACACTTCGGATTTCGCAGGCAGAGTGCCGCGAAATGGCATTGGCGCATAGCGAAGAACTGCAAAAGTCGGATAATGCGCTCCGGCAGGCGGAACTCGACCGGAAAATAGCGCAAACGGCTTTTCTCCCGAAGATCGAAGGCTCGGCGATGGGTGCTTACGCACTTCCCGATATGGACATGATGGGGATGGAGCTGCGTATGCGCGGTACGTATATAGCCGGGGTCAGTCTGACGCAACCTATCTACACGGGAGGTAAAATCTCGACCGGGCATAGGTTGGCCCGTATCGGTGAAGAGGCCGCTGCCGAGCAGCTTCGTATGACACGCATGGACGTGCTTGTCGAGGCCGACAATGCTTATTGGACTTATATTGCCGTCGGACGCAAAGCACGTATGTTGGGAAGCTATCATGCGCAGATGGATACGCTCTACCGCCAAACGGAAACTGCACTCGCGGCAGGGCTGGCGACCGAAAACGAGTTGCTGCGTATCGAAGCCAAACGCAGCGACATCCGCTATCAATTGCAAAAGGTACGAAACGGAGCCGACCTGTGCCGCATGTCGCTCTGTCGGATCGTTGGCGCCGATTTCGATACGGCGATAGAGGCTACCGATACGGCTTTCGTCGTTTCGCAGCCAGACCGACTTTCGGCGGAAACGGCAGCCCGTCCCGAACTGCACTTGCTTGAAAAGCAGGTCGCAGCCGGGAAAGAGCAAATCCGCATGGCACGTGCCGATATGCTGCCCACCGTCGGGCTGTCGGTCGGCTACTCCTACTACGGCAACATCAAGCTCAATGGTATGACCGATGTCGGCGGCGGTACGATGAAGCCTTATTCGCAGGAATTTCGGGATGGAATGGGATTAGCTATGCTGGCCGTGAAAATTCCGATTTTCCATTGGGGCGAAAACCGCAAAAAGGTACGCAAAGCACGATACGAACTGCGCAATGCGGAACTCGACCTGCAAAAAAACACCCGTCTGCTTAATATCGAGGTACAGCAGGCGATCCGTAATCTACAAGACGGTTACGAACTGATCCATACGGCAGAGAAAGGGTTGCGGCAGGCGGATGAAAACCTGCGTGTGATGCGCAACCGTTATGCGGCGTCGATGGCTCCGCTGACCGATCTCTTGGACGCCCAGTCGCAGTGGCAGCAGGCCGAAAGCAATCTGATCGAAGCACAAACCCAATATAAAATCTATGAAACGGAATATCTGCGGGCGACGGGAGCATTGAATTTTTGATTATTATCTTGCCTTAAAGGAAGATTATATTAGCAATTTTATTTAGCAAATCTGTAATGTGCGTTCGACTGAAACATAGTAAAAGATTTAGCATAAAAAAGTTAAGATGAAATTATCACTTCAACACCGAATACTTATAGGGTACATCATATTGATAGCAGTCATCGGCAGTATGGCTGCTATCATGTTCTATGAACGAAACCGAGTACAAAATATCGAATCGGAAATAACCGAAATCCGGGAGGCCAACCGTACCATAAACGCTGCCCATCGGCATATTACCGTCCTTGCCACGTTGGGAGAATCCGCGATAACATGGGATGAAGAGGATTATCAAAAGTATCAGGTACGGCGGTTGCGAATAGACAGCCTCTTGCAGATTTTGCTGCGGGATTATGAAGAGTTCGTCCCGACCAGACAAATAGACACGCTCCGTCTTCTGCTGGCCAATAAGGAAAAGCACCTGCATCAAGCCATGCAGGTGTTTCAACAGCACGACAGCCTCTTGTCGGAACACCTGCCCGTCCTTGCCCGACAAACAAGAAGTTTCCGCGCCGTAACCCGAAAAAAGAGAGGCCTTGCCGGACTTTTCGGAGGCAAGGAGACCGTACAGATTCCGACCACTCCAAACACGCTTCACTCCCTGAACGAGCAGTTGATTTCGATGGAGGAGGCACGGCAACAGGCAATCGACGCTTATACGGACAGCCTGCGTGTTCAAAACCGGGAGTTGAACCGCAAGCTGTATGTGTTGATTCAAGACATGGACGAGCAAACGCAAGCCACATTTCAAGGCAAGGAGTTGTATCTCCAACAATCCTATGACCGTTCGACCATGATTATAACCGGGCTGATCGTAAGTGCTATCATTCTTCTGGTCGTGTCGTATTGGATTATCCAACGGGATATTCGGGAGAAAGCGCGAACCAAACGGGAATTGGAGGAACTGATCGAGAAGTTACGCCAGAGCGTGAAAAAGAACAAGGAGCTGCTCACGGCTCGCCGCCAAACCATGCAGACCATCATCCATGAATTGCGTTCTCCTCTGTCCGCCATCAGCGGCAATACGGAGTTGATTATCGCCGATACCGACGAGGCGGAACGCACCCGACATATTCAAGTCGTCCGGCAGTCCGTCCGTCGTATGGCCATCATGCTCGCCGACCTGCTGAATTTCTTTCGGCTGGATAACGGTAAGGAGCAGGTATGCCCCAAGCCGTTCCAATTACAATGTATCGCCAACGCGCTGAAACACGAGTTCACGCCGAGGACGGAGAAGAAACACCTTGCCTTTCACATCGAGGCTTGCGAAACCGATGTAGTGGTCGGCGACAAGAACATGATCCTCCGAATCGGGAGCAATCTGCTGTCCAATGCCGTGAAATTTACGGATAAGGGTTCTGTTTCATTGAAAACGAGTTACTCGGACGGAGTATTCACACTCGAAGTTACGGACACGGGGTTCGGAATTGCCGAGGCACAACAGAAAAAGATTTTCCATCCTTTTGAACGCCTGACCAATGCCGCCACACAAGACGGCTTCGGGCTTGGGTTGCCTATCGTGTGCGACCTCGCAAAGTTGATGGGCGGTAAAGTTTCGCTGGAGAGCGTGGTAGGCATCGGCAGTCATTTCACGGTACGCATACCGCTCAAAAAGGCGGAGGATGAATTTGCCGGGGAAACGCCTGCATCTCCAATATCCCGATACCTGCGCAATGCCTCCGTGCTGGTATTGGACAACGATGCGGTACAATGCACGATGACACGGGATATGTTGGCCCGATACGAAATCGGGTGCGACACCTGCCGCAATGTGGGCGAGTTGCTGAACATGATGCGGGAGAGGAATTACGACCTGTTGATTACGGATTTGAAGATGCCGGATATGAACGGCTACGAGGTGTTGGAACTGTTGCGCTCGTCTGAAATCGGCAACTCACGGAGTATTCCGATTGTCGTGGCAACGGCATTGGACAGCAGTTCGGAAGAGGAGTTGCTCGCCAACGGATTTAGCGGCTGCCTGTTCAAACCGTTCTCCGCAACGGAGCTGTTGGAGGCGGTCTCCCGTTGCATTGAGAATGGAGAGCAAAAGCGAGAAATCACGCTGTCGCCGCTGCTCGCTTATGGGAATAACGAGGAGATCTTGGAGCGGTTGATAACCGAGACCGAGAAAGAGATGGCGGAATTACGTGAAGCCCACGAGAAAAGAGAGATGGTCGAATTGGATAACTTGCTCCACCACCTGCGCAGTTCGTGGATGCTGATCAATGCCGACGAGCCTTTGCGGGAGCTGTACGAGTTGATACATCGGCCGCAATACGACGATGCCTTGTTGAATGGAAAGGTGCAGGCCGTGTTGAATAACGGGGAGCGGATCATCCGTCTGGCACGAGAAACAAAGGAGGGATTATGGGCAGAGTGATTATCATCGACGACAATGTGGTCTATTGCGACCATGTGGGCAATCTTCTGGCAAAAGAGGGAATTGAAACGGAGAGGATATACAGTCTGTCGGCTGCCAAGAAAGCCGTCTTGTCCGTTTCGGATGACGATATAATTCTTTCCGATTTGCGCTTTCCCGACGGGAACGGCATAGACCTTTTGAAATATATGCGTGAAAACGGTCGGCGTAACCCGTTCTTTATTATGACCGACTACGACGAAGTTCCGACTGCCGTCCGTTCCATGAAATCGGGGGCGGACGACTATATCAGCAAACGGACATTGGAAGAGGAGCTGCTGCCCACCATCCGCAGTTTGCTGAAACGAAATAGCCGCAGCCTTGTGAAACGGGAGCATATACTCGACCGCGAGAGCGAGGCGTTTCAGGCAATCGACCACCGCATCCGGCTGGTCGCTCCGACCAATATCAGCGTCCTTATATTGGGAGAGAACGGTACGGGCAAGGAACATATCGCAGCAAAAATACACCGCCGGAGCGACCGGGCGGATAAACCGTTCGTCGCCGTCGATTGCGGTCTGTTATCCTCGTCGCTGGCCTCCTCCATCCTTTTCGGGCATGAAAAAGGGGCGTTCACGGGTGCTACCGACAACAAGGCGGGTTATTTCGGAGAGGCCGACGGCGGTACGCTGTTTCTCGACGAGATAGGCAATCTGCCGATGGAAGTGCAACAGATGTTTCTCCGTGCCATACAAAGCAAGACCTATCGCTCTGTCGGAGGAAATCGGGACAAGGCGTCCGATGTGCGTATCATCGCCGCCACCAACGAAGATTTGAATAAGGCGGTCGAGGAAAGAAGGTTTCGCCGAGACCTCTACTATCGGATTCGGGAGTTCGTCGTCGAACTCCCGCCGCTTCGGAAATGCCGGGAAGACATCCTGCCGTTGGCGGAGTTCTTCATCGGCGAGATGAACGCGGAGCTGAAGAAGTCCGTATCGGGGTTCGATGCGGAGGCAAAGAAACTGTTAGCCCTTTATCATTGGCCGGGCAATGTCCGAGAGCTACGGCAGGTCGTACAGACCGCCGTACTAATGACCGGAGAGGGATTGATTCTGTCCGATGCATTGGGGCTCGATGCAACGGAGGCGGAAAGCGGAGTTTCGGACTTCGCGCTGATCGATGAGACGATGCAGAAAGACCGTATCATAAAGGCGTTAAAACAGACGGACGGGAACAAACGGCAGGCGGCCAAGCTGCTCGGCATAAGCCCGCCGACGCTGTATAAGAAGATGGAACAATATAACATACAGTAGAAAAGAGATGAAACATGAAAGATATTCCGTAGAAAAAGAATATATTTGCAATACGATTGCGGAAGTGGCCTATCCACTTTTGCATGACATTTGAGAAAAAGCGGACAGAAAGCCTATGCTCTCTGTCCGACTATATATAGACATAAGACCGCAAGGCGTTTCAAGTGTAAATCTGGTAAATTGAAACTAAACGAAGCTAATTGCGTGATGCTTATGCTATGCTTTTGCATAGCGTGCACTCACGTATTTCGTTTAGGGGCTTACCAGAGCCTACACTTGAAGTAGTGTGTTTGCACGCTTCTTTTTTGCGACTTCCGGTTGAAACCCTAAAAACCGGATGATATGGCAAAAGTACAGATGCTCGCCCTCCAATCCATCGACGGATACATGATAGATAACCGTCCCGAATTGTCCGCTGTCCTTTCCGACGAGATAGCGAAGTTAAGAACTGCCGCCACTCACTTGTTGAATAAAGACGTTTCGCTGACCATGTTGGGCGATTGGGCGGACAATGAGGCGGCGAACATCACCTATCTTATCGAGGCCGACAACCAAACGGCGGCCACCACCGACGGAATGTTCCGGATGGGATTGATCGACGAGATTGTTCTCTACACGATACCCGTCATTCTCGGTCGCGGCAAACGGCTGTACCAATCTCCACTGCCCGAAATTTCTTGGAAATGTACCTCCACCCGTATCTGCACGGACGGCACGGTGCAGGCCGTTTTTCGTCGGAGCAACTGACAGAGGCTTAACGCATTTTACACCATATAGGCGTTAAGAAACTTAACGCCGTTAAATAATTTTACGCTTTTTTCTCCTCCGAAAAAGCGACCTCAAAATATTTTTCGCATTTATATTGCTGTTTATCAGTATTATGTAAATAACTTATTGCAATTTGTCATTGGCTGGAACTCCGTTTGTTCTAAACACTTACGTGCGCATACAGAAAACAGAGTCAATAACCGAAAAAAGAAATGACAAATGGAATATATCGTACTGACGGAAACGGATTTCTTCCGTCGCATCAATGAGGCCGACAGCCTGAACGACCTGTGTTCGTCTTATCGGGACTTTACCGATAGAGTGATACAACTCTGTATGGGAGGAATGAACCTGCACCATGCCGTCCTCGCCCTTATCCATGTGGAGACGGAGCTGCAATTCCACCAAAAGTTTTACGGCGTGGAAACGGACAGCGTTTCGGGATTGTATATCCGCAAAGCCCTCGCTTTCGTGCGAAGGACGCAAAAGATTCTTGTACCCCAAGTGCCACCACTATCCACCCCGCAAACCGATTCGCAACCGACAAGCTCTTTCCGTTGGACGGGCAGCCTTGTCGAATTGATTGAAATTATCTACGCCCTCGACGAGCTGGGCTGTATCAATGACGGGCAGAACAATATCAAGGAGCTGGCGGCCTTCTTCGGTTCGCTGCTCGGTCTGGAAATTAAGGACAGACATTGCTACGACGCCTATCTGGATATGAAACGCCGCAAGAACGAGAGCCGGACTTACTTTCTCGACAAGTTGAGCGAACGTCTGAATCTGCGGATGCAACGCGATGATGCACGGGAGCGGCAGCGTCGGTAAGTACCACATTATTATATATAGAAAAGGCGGTAACATTCAAATTACCGCCTTTTTTATGATTATGCTATTTCTGCTGTAACAGATGCGCCAGCGCCGGATCGTTCTGTATGCGTTGCAATTCGTCGGCGACAATCTGCCGTACGTCGGCTTTGATACGGTTGTAGTTCTCTTGTATCTGCTCTTTCATGCAGTCCTTGCCGTTCTCGTCCGTGAAATCGGTAATAACGGGTATCGGCTTATAGGCTTTCTCCTCCCGTTTTACTTTTTCAGCGTCCACGACAATTTCGCAGTGGAAAATCTTTTGCTCGATGCGCTCGTCGAAGGTGTCCGCTACGGAGCCGACGAACATTCCCTGCGTCAGAGAGGAAATTTTCGAGGGCGGGATAAGCGAATCCATCTGGGTGTTGATGGAGGTGGACTTGTCGTTGCGGTTGATCGTGATGCTCTGCCGCCTCTGCAAGATTTTTCCGAAACGCTCGGAGAGCGTCTTGGCCGTCTCTCCGACAACCTGACCGGAGAAGATATTGCCGACGGTGTTCATCACGACTTTGGCCTCCTTGTCGCCATAGTCGCGGACTAATTGGGAGAAATCCTGAAAGCCTAACAGCACGGCCACCTTGTTGCTTCGCGCCGTCGCTATCAAATTGTCCAAACCCTTGAAATATATGGTCGGCAACTCGTCGATGATGATCGAGGATTTGAGCTTTCCTTTCTTATTGACGAGTTTCACGATGCGCGAGTTATACAAACCGAGCGCCGCGCCATAGATGTTTTGGCGGTCTGGATTATTGCCCACGCAGAGGATTTTCGGCTCCTGTGGATTGTTGATGTCGAGCGTAAACTCGCTGTCCGACATCACCCAATAGAGTTGCGGTGAAATCATCCTCGAAAGCGGAATTTTGGCCGATGCGATCTGCCCCTGAAGCTGCTCGGCAGCGCCGCCGAGCCATGCGTCCATGAAGGGCGAAAGGTAGTTTTCGAGTTCGGGGTAAGAGGATAGTATCGGGAAAATATCCTCGTACCGACGGTTCAGAAACTCGACGGCGTGCGGAAAGGTGCAATACTTTCCGTTCTGGTATATTTTGAGATACCAAATAATTGCAGCAAAGAGGATTATGGGCGATTCTACGAAGAAGTCGCCCTGCTTTTGCACCCACGTCTTGTTCAAATTTAATAGGATTGTGTATGCGCTCTCGTAGGCGTCCGTAATGTCCTCCATGAAGTCGGGATGTATGGGGTTGCAGCGGTGGCTGCGCCTCGGATCGTCGAAATTGATTACATAGAATTTCGGCTTTACCTCGTACCCGTCCAAATGGTTCAGCAGGTGGTTGTAGGCAATGGTCGAAAGGTCTGGGAACTTAAAGTCGTAGATATACATCGAGTAGCCCTTTTCGATCTGTTGCTTGATGTAGGAATTGACTACGGCATAGGATTTTCCGCTGCCGGGCGTGCCTAATACGATGGATGCACGCTGCGGCAAAAGAATGTTGATCCAGCCGTTGTTCCACCTCTTTTTATAGTAGAAACGGGTGGGCAGGTTCACGGAGTATTCGTTGGTCAGAAGGCGTGTCTCCTGCATGAAGCTCTCGTTCTCGTTGTTGAACGGATCGTCCATGAGGTTGTTCTTCAAAAGGCGGCTCGCCCACAACCCGGCCATCAGGAGGCAGACGTATCCCGCCGCCACCGTTGCGATGTAGAGTGTTACGGTCGCCGTGAGCGGCAGGGGCAGGTCGAGCAGCCACCAGTTCAGGAAGAACAGCACGAAGCCCGCCACGAGTGCCGTGCCGATTTTCGGCCACGTAATCTTCTCGTCCTTTACGCCCGTCGTGCCCAGACACGAGAGCGCGAGCAGCACGACGGCAAAGAGTTTCGTATAGAGTATGGAGTGGAACAGATGCGCCGTGCGGTCGAAGTTCATCAGAATCTTATCGACCACGCCGATATTCACGCCCCACGCGAGTATCGCTTCATAACAATACCAATACACGTTCATTACTACTAATAATATACTTACGGCACGCAGAAAATCCATGATTTTCGCCAATGCCCTCAAATCGTCTTCTTGTTGCATAATGATTAGATTTTACGATGTTTTCTTTTTTTCTTCTTTCTCCGCTGCATCTCGTGCATGAACGCCTGCTCCTCGGCATCCGCCCCGCCTGCCGACGGCGAGAACAGTCCCAAAGCGTCCGGCAGCTCTTCATAGCCGGCCGCCTGCGAGGTGTTGTCCGCCGTTTCTGCTACGGGTTGCGGCAGGTCGATAGAGAGCGGAATCCCCGGAGCGGGAGGTGCGAAATGTTCCTGCAAGGCGTTTGCTGAAAGCTCCTTGCCCATGCGCGAGCCATTCAGGACGCAGCCCGTGCGGTGGTCGATGAACGTCGCGCCGTATATGCGCCCTGTGTCGGTCTCGCGCAGTACCACGTTCACGCCTTTGGCTTCGAGTGCCGCGACAAACTCCGTCCTCTCTTTCGTGCGCCGCATGGCGGCAAGCACGGTCGCCTTTGTCATGTCGCCCGTCTTCTGCTTCTTGATCTGCGCCTTGCTTGTCTCGCACCACCTCCCGAACGCCTCGTACCCGTAGCGTTTGCCGAAACGGGAGGCTTTGATCGGTGTGCCGACCTTTTCCCCCTGCGCGTCGATGGCCGAATAGACGAAGCCGTGATATTCGCGTCCCTGCATCTCGCCCCTGCACTCCTCGACGGTTATGCCGTAGAGCGACAGCAGGGCGCGGTATTCTCCGAGCGACTGAAAGCGGTACTTGCCGGATATGCCTTTCAGCACGTTTCCGATCTGCTTCTTCACGTCGCCCTGCGCCGCATCCACGCGCCGCAGCGGTTCGCACTGCGTCTGCCGCTTGCGCTCGGCAGGATGCAGGCCGTACTGCTGCTCCAAAGCACGGGTGATGTTCTTGCTGCGGCGGTGCAGAAAGCTGTCGCCGATTTTCTTCCCTTGCTCGTCCACGCATAGCGTCACGATGTGCACGTGGTGGCGGTCGATGTCCTCGTGCTTGAAGATCGCATAGGGCTGGTCGCCGTAACCGAGTCTTGCGAGATACTCCTCGGCGATGGCCGTCAGCTCCGTGTCGCCCAGACGGTCGTCGGGATGCGGGTTCAGGGAGATATGAACGACGGGTTTCGCCGTCCGCACCTGCTCCGGCAGACAGCGTGCGAAGTCCTCCGCAGCCTGCCGGATGTCGAGGCAGCCTGTCCCCTCGTCGAAGATTCTGTTGGTCGCCAGCAACCGCCCCTGCCCCTCGTTTACCTTCTCGCCGTTGTACGCCAAAGCCCCGTAAAGGGAGCTTCCTACGTTAATTTTGGCAACCATTGCTGCTGAAATTCGTGGGTTAGGGCGAGAATCCGACGGCTTATTTCGGCGAGTTCCACCGTCAGGCGCTCCAATTTATAGAGCAGCGCCATCGCCTTTTTCTCCGAAAAGCGGCTCTTCAGCTCCTTTACGGTCTGGTTGTAATTGACGCCTACGGCACGGTATTGGGCGTGCAGCGAGGAGAGTTTCGTGTAATAATCGACGAGCGTCCTATCGACTTTCAGCACGCGAAACTCCGCGCCGAATACGCGGGCTTTGATGAATACCGCTTTGGCATACACGCCCGATTGCTCGTACAGAGCGAGGAAACGGGCGTATTCCTCGTCCGTGAAGCGCACCATGACCGGATGCGCGGCCTTGTCGGGTTTGGGCGGCTTGCCCCCGACGTTTCTTGTCTTACCTTTCATATACTTATGGATTTAGTGGTTGCGCGACATAAGCCACCACACGGATGCAGACCGCAGGTCTCCTCTTTGTGGCTGCCCGACTTCGGAGGGACAGCCCGGCCCCCTGCAAGGGCAAGGTTTTCGGGAGTAACCCGAAAAGTATCGAGTTACTCGATACACACCTTGCTATGTTCCGATGAACATAAAAATCCGTCCGGGGACGGATTGCGGGAGAACCGATTTCGACCGCAGCATGAAGCCGCGTGGTGCGCCCTGTCGCTTGGGTGCAAATGTAGAGGTTTCCGGCGTCGGATTCCAGAGGCCGAAAACGCCAAACACTGCCATCCCGACGCCACAAGCTGCCACATGGGACGCAAACGATACAAGCGACATTTTTTCCTTGTTTATTTGCGGCATAAACCAATATGCGGCGGGCGGAACATTCGGAAGTAGATAGGTGCAGACCGAGGTACGGACGGACAATCCGAGCAACCCGCACATGTCGGGCAGACGGTTGCAGCAACCAGCCCAATGTTGGTTGGTTGCGACGTTGGGCTGTCCGTCGGGATATACGCCCGTCAGGACGGCCAAACATCGGAACGGCGATAAGGCTGACCGAATGTTTGTAAAAACAGATAACTCAATGTATAACGATTAAAATGTATGACAGTATGAACAAACCGATTTACGTGGCTTTCTCCACACAAAAGGGAGGAGCCGGAAAAACAACCATCACGGCGCTCGTCGCAAGTTACCTGCACTATGTCAAAGGATACAACGTCGCGGTTGTCGATTGCGACTTTCCGCAGTACAGCATCCATGATATGCGCAGGCGCGATATGGACACGACCATGAAGGACGAGCATTATAAGGCGATGGCCTACGAGCAGTTCAAACGGCTCGACAAGAAAGCCTATCCCGTGCTGTGCTGCAAGCCGGAGGATGCGGCGGAAACGGCGGCGAAGCAGGCCGGAACGGGGCGACCTCTGGACATCGTGTTTTTCGACCTGCCGGGCACGATCAACAACCCGAATATCGTAAAGGCCATCGCCGCGATGGATTATATTATCTGCCCGATCATCGCCGACCGTGTCGTGATGACCAGCTCCATGCAGTTCGCCACGGTCATCAACGAGCACATGATCAGCACGGGAAAGACCGACATCAAGGGGCTGTATATGCTCTGGAACATGGTGGACGGACGCGAAAAGACGGAGATCTACTCCGCCTACGAAAAAATCTGTGCGGAGCTGGCGCTTCCGATACTGAAAACCTATCTGCCGGACAGCAAGCGTTTCCGCAAAGAGGCCGCCTCGGAGCGCAAGGCGGTATTCCGCTCGACGCTCTTCCCTGCGGACAGAACACTCGTAAGGGGCAGCAACCTCGATGCACTGGTCGATGAAATCCTGACAATCGTAAAGCAGTAAGTCTATGGCGAAAAAAACGAATGTCGAGGGTATCGACGAGAATTTTATCATCAACTCGTTCCGGCAGGACGACTTGACGCTTCCGCCGTCGGCACGGGCGACAGAAAGTCCGACCGACGAGGCGGCGGCAGCTCCCGAACCCCTGCCGCCGGAGGAGCAGCGGGAAGAGCCTCGCCGCCGAAAGGCCAGAAACAAAGAGCAGGATTACGGAGCACTCTTTCTGAAAGAGGCGACTATACCTGCAAGGATCGGCAAGACAGTTTACATCCGTAAGGAGTATCACGAACGCATACAGCTTATTCTGCGGGTAATCGGCAAAGACGAAGTGTCGCTGTTCAGCTATATCGACAACGTGCTGGCGCATCACTTCGATATGTTTCAAGAGGAGATAAAAAAACGCTATGAGATGAATAACAATATTTTCTAATAAATAAAAACGGATAATCATGAGTAAGAAAAATTATTTCGGGCCTTCATTCGAGGAAATGTCGGAAACGAAAGCCGCCGCTGCCGACTACCGAGGCAAATATCTAAAACGCAATGAGATCAAAACGCGCCAATGCGTCTATATCAGCAGGGAAATTCATACCAAGATTTCCAAAATCGTGAATATCCTTGCCGCCGAAAAAGGTATTTCCATCGGCGGATATATTGACACGGTTCTCGCGCAACATCTCAAAGAACATCGGGAAGCGATTAACATCCTTTATAAAAAACAACTCAATAATTTGATTTAGCTATGATTTGGAAAAGATGGAACAAGCGGGAGGCGAAGAAGAATTACCGCTCGCGTTATTTGAAGAAAGCCGATACGGTCGCCCGTCAGGGCAAGCTGGTCTATGTACGCAGGGAGTACCACGAGCGAATCAGGCGTATCGCCCGCGTTATCGGCGGCGACGATGTTACGCTGTTCAGCTACATCGACAATGTGCTGGCGGAGCATTTCGCCTCTCACAAGGAGGTCATCGCCTCGCTGTACGACGAACATAACCGTCCTATTTTTTAGACGGCTATGGAGACGCTTTTAGTATGCCTGCTTGTCGGCTACGGGATATGGCTGGCCGCCTACCTTTGCTGGGAGAAGCATCAGGCGGGGAAAAATCCGCAGTCGGATGCGACACTCGCCGTACCGCCGCAGGAGCGGCCGGACATCGTGGGGAAAAGCACCTTTCGGATAAGGCCGAGAACGCCAGATGCTGCCATCCCGACGCCACAAGCTGCCACGAAACCGGAAAACGAGAAACCGATGGAAAATGCGGCTACATTTGTCCCCGAAACCGAAAAACGGACTTCCGCGCGTATCCCCGACGAGAAGCTGGACGAGGCTTTCGAGCATCTGGAAATTCCCGATGTACCGCTCGAATACGAGGAGGAGGAGACGTGGGAAGAAGAGGAGGAGATGCCGCTCGCGGCAGGCCGCCAGCGCTACGCTTCGGGAGCGAGCTTCGAGGAGATCGCCCGTGCGGTCAAGACCGCAGGCGACAGCTCGGCCACCGACACGGAGCGCAGGCAGGCGGGGCAGGTTTTCGGACAGCTCGGCGGCACGGAGTTTTTCGAGCGGCTGTCGAACGGTTCGGCAGCCATCGGAGCGAAAATATCGGGATTGATGGACTATTATTTAAGCCCGCCTGCCGTGGCGGTGGCCCCGTCGCCCGATATGCCGGACGAGGCCGTCGGTTTCGACATTCGGGATTTTGTATAACGATTAAAAGAGTAATGAACGATGAAAGAAAAAGAGTACGGGTAGCTGCACCCCTGAAATGCAGATCACTAAATCCACAAAGTTAAAATCAGTATCAACCCGCCGGGCGGCCTATCCAACCGTCCGGAACAATCCGAAAACAATTTATGAACAAGAGACATCTTCTTTTCTCGGCAGCCCTTCTTCTGGCTGCATCTTCGGCCTTTGCACAAGGCAACGGCATGGCGGGCATTACCGAAGCCACCAATATGGTGACGAGCTATTTCGATCCGGCAACGAAGTTGATTTACGCTTGCGGAGCGGTCATCGGTCTGATCGGCGGCGTCAAGGTCTATGGCAAATTCTCGTCGGGCGATCCCGACACGTCGAAAACCGCCGCGAGCTGGTTTGGAGCGTGCATTTTCTTGATTGTCGCCGCGACCATCTTACGCTCGTTCTTCCTGTAAAAACGCGCATCATGGCAGAGTTCCCTATCAACAAGGGGATCGGCCGTTCGGTTGAGTTCAAGGGGCTGAAAGCGCAGTACCTTTTCATTTTCTGCGGAGGTCTGCTCGTCGTATTCGTCCTCTTCATCATCCTCTACATGGTCGGTATCGACCAATGGTTCTGTATCGGCTTCGGGGTGATTTCTGCGTCCGTTCTGGTCTGGCAGACATTCGCCCTGAATGCCCGATACGGGCAACATGGATTGATGAAGCTGGGCGCAGTACGCAGCCACCCGCGCTATCTGATCAACCGTCGCCGCATCGCCCGATTATTTACCCGTAAAAAAGAGAAGAATGAGAAACATACTTAAAGCATCGACGCTCGAATCGAAATTTCCGCTGCTGGCTGTCGAGCACGGCTGCATCCTCTCCAAAGAAGCGGACATCACGGTGGCCTTCGAGGTCGAGTTGCCGGAGCTGTACACCGTGACCTCCGCCGAATACGAGGCCATACATTCGGCATGGTGCAAGGCCATCAAGGTCTTGCCCGATTACAGCATCGTCCACAAGCAGGACTGGTTCGTGCGCGAGCAGTACCGCCCCGAACTGCAAAAGGACGACATGAGCTTTCTGTCGCGTTCGTTCGAGCGTCATTTCAACGAACGTCCGTACCTGAACCACTCGTGCTTTCTGTTCCTGACGAAAACCACGAAGGAGCGCAGCCGCCAGCAGAGTAATTTCAACACCCTCTGCCGGGGGCATATCATCCCGAAGGAGATACGCGACAAGGACGCTGCGGCCAAATTCATCGAGGCGACCGAGCAGTTCGAGCGCATTATGAACGACAGCGGCTTCGTCCGCCTGCGACGCCTTACTTCCGATGAGATTACCGGAACGGCCACGAGTGCGGGATTGATCGAGAAATACTTTTCCCTTTCATTGGAGGATACCGCCTGCTTGCAGGACATCTCCCTCTCGGCCGGGGAGATGCGCATCGGCGACAATATCCTGTGCCTGCACACGCTCTCCGACGCGGAAGACCTGCCGGGCTATGTGGCTACCGATACCCGTTACGAGAAGCTCTCCACCGACCGCTCGGACTGCCGTCTGTCGTTCGCTTCGCCCGTCGGCTTGCTGTTGCCGTGCAACCACATTTATAACCAATATCTGCTGATCGACAACAGCGAGGAAAATTTGCAGCGTTTCGAGAAAAGCGCCCGCAATATGCAGTCGCTCTCGCGCTATTCGCGTTCCAACCAGATAAACAAGGAGTGGATCGACGAGTATCTCAACGAGGCGCATAGCCTTGGCCTTACCTCCGTGCGTGCCCACTTCAACGTGATGGCATGGTCGGACGATAGGGAGGAGCTGAAGCACATCAAGAACGACACGGGCAGCCAGCTCGCGGCGATGGAGTGCACCCCGCGCCATAACACGGTGGACTGCCCGACGCTGTTCTGGGCGGCCATACCGGGCGGAGAGGGTGATTTCCCCGCCGAGGAGAGCTACTACACGTTCATCGAGCAGGCGGTCTGCCTCTTTACCGGTGAGACCAACTACCGCTCGTCGCTCTCGCCGTTCGGCATCAAGATGGTCGATAGGCTCACGGGCAAGCCGCTGCATCTGGACATCAGCGACCTGCCGATGAAGAAAGGCGTGATCACGAATAGGAACAAGTTCATTTTAGGGCCTTCGGGCAGCGGCAAGTCGTTTTTTACGAACCACCTCACGCGGCAATACTACGAGCAGGGGACGCATATCGTGTTGATCGACACGGGTAACTCTTATCAGGGATTGTGCGAGATGATCCGCCGCAAGACCGCAGGCGAGGACGGAATCTATTTCACGTACACCGATGAAAGCCCCATCGCGTTCAATCCGTTCTACACCGACGACAAGGTGTTCGACATCGAGAAGCGCGAGAGCATCAAGACGCTACTCCTGACGCTCTGGAAAAAGGACACCGAGCCTGCCACGCGCTCCGAGGAGGTCGCCCTCTCGAACGCCGTGGCGCTCTACATTGAGCGTATCAAGCGGGATGCGGGGATCGAGCCGTCGTTCAACACCTTCTACGAATTTGTAAAGAGCGACTACCGCGCCGTGCTGGAGGAGAAAAAGGTGCGCGAGAAAGATTTCGACCTCGCTAATTTCCTCAATGTGCTGGAGCCGTATTATCGCGGCGGGGAGTACGACTACCTGCTGAACAGCGACAAGCAGTTAGACCTGCTGCAAAAGCGGTTCATCGTCTTCGAGATCGATGCCATCAAAGACCACCCGATCCTTTTTCCGGTAACGACGATTATCATCATGGAGCTGTTCATCAACAAGATGCGCCGTCTGAAAGGCATCCGTAAGATGATACTTATCGAGGAGGCGTGGAAGGCCATCGCCTCGGCGAACATGGCCTCCTACATCAAGTACCTCTATAAGACGGTTCGTAAGTTCTACGGCGAGGCCGTCGTGGTCACGCAAGAGGTGGACGACATCATCGCCTCGCCGATTGTCAAGGAGAGTATCATCAACAACTCGGATTGCAAAATCCTCTTGGATCAGCGCAAATATATCAACAAGTTCGACCAGATACAAGCGCTCTTGGGGCTGACCGACAAGGAGAAGGGACAGATTCTCTCGATCAACATGGCCAACCACCCCTCGCGCCTCTATAAAGAGGTCTGGATCGGGCTGGGCGGCACGCAGTCGGCGGTCTATGCCACCGAGGTCAGCGCCGAAGAGTATCTGGCCTACACGACGGAGGAGAGCGAGAAGATGGAGGTATATGCCCTTGCCGAGAAGCTGGGCGGCGACATCGAGGCGGCGATACGGCAGCTCGCCGAGAGCCGCAGAAATAAAAAGTAATCACATCAAAAAACGAAAAGTATATGAATATAAGCAGAGAAAAGTGGCTCACATTGAGCAGTTGTATGGTCTCGCTTGCGGCTTTGATGCTGCAAGCCTGCACCGAAGTAAAGGAGACGGATTGCAGCAAGCTGTGCGGAAATTGGGTAAGCGTGGGCAGGAAACCCGACGTGCTGATCTACCGCGAGGGCGACGCCTACAAGGTTACGGTATTCAAGCGCGGCGGCCTCTCGCGCCGCATGAAGCCCGAAACCTACCTGTTGCGCGAGGAGAACGGCAATCTTTTCATCAACACGGGCTACCGTATCGACATCGCCTATAACGAGGCGGCGGACGTGCTGACCTTCTCGCCGCACGGCGACTATACCCGCGTGAGCGAACAACAGTAAACAAACCGCTAAATCCCAAAAGAGAATGAAAACAAGAATCATCCTACTACTCGGCGCGTGCCTGCTCCTTGCGGGCACGGCGCGGGCGCAGTGGGTTGTCAGCGATCCGGGCAACCTCGCGCAAGGCATCATCAATGCCTCGAAGAACATCATCCACACCTCGAAGACGGCGACCAATATGGTGTCGAATTTTCAGGAGACGGTGAAAATCTACGAGCAGGGCAAGAAATATTACGACGCCCTCAAATCGGTAAACAATCTGGTCAAGGATGCCGTCAAGGTCAAGAACACGATTTTGATGATCGGCGAAATCTCGGACATCTACGTGTCGAACTTCCAGCTTATGCTGCGCGATGAGAATTACACGCCCGAAGAGCTTTCGGCCATCGCTTTCGGCTACACGAAGCTGCTGGAGGAGAGCAACGACGTGCTCAAAGAGATGAAGGACGTGGTGAACATCACGACGCTCTCGATGACCGACAAGGAGCGCATGGACGTAGTGGACAGATGCTACAACCGTGTGCGCAACTACCGCAATCTGGTGATGTACTATACCAACAAGAACATCTCGGTGAGCTACCTGCGAGCACGGAAAAAGAACGATATGGACAGAGTGCTGTCTCTGTACGGCAGCGGCAGCGAACGCTATTGGTAAACCTTTGACACGATACGCTTATGATGTTAATGGCAATAGAATTTGACAACCTGCATACCATCCTGCGCTCGCTCTATTCCGAGATGATGCCGCTCTGCGCGGACATGGCGGGCGTGGCCAAAGGTATCGCGGGCTTGGGAGCGCTCTTTTATGTGGCCGTGCGCGTGTGGCAGTCGCTCGCCCGCGCCGAGGCCATAGACGTGTATCCCCTCCTGCGGCCTTTCGCCGTCGGCTTTTGTATCATGTTCTTCCCGACCGTCGTCCTCGGCACGCTTAACGCGGTGTTAAGTCCTGTCGTGCAGGGTACGAACCGGATGCTCGAAACGCAGACGCTCGACATGAACGAGTACCGCGAGCAGAAGGACAAGCTCGAATACGAGGCGATGATGCGCAACCCCGAAACGGCCTACCTCGTCTCGAACGAGGAGTTCGACCGACAGCTCGAAGAACTGGGCTGGTCGCCGAGCGACATGATCGCGATGGCCGGAATGTATGTCGAGCGCGGTGCTTACAACATGAAGAAGAACATCCGCGACTTCTTCCGCGAGGTGCTGGAGTTGCTGTTCGCCGCTGCCGCCCTGCTGATCGACACGCTGCGGACGTTCTTTCTGATCGTGTTGAGCATACTCGGCCCGATAGCCTTTGCGATCTCCGTCTGGGACGGCTTCCACTCCACGCTCACGCAGTGGATATGCCGCTACATACAGATTTATCTGTGGCTGCCCGTTTCAGACCTTTTCAGTTCCGTGCTGGCGAAGATTCAGGTGTTGATGCTGCAAAACGACATTTCGGAGTTGCAGAACAACCCGAACTTCTCGCTCGAAGCCTCCAACGGCGTGTATATCGTGTTCCTAATCATCGGGATCATCGGCTATTTCACGATTCCGACCGTTGCCGGATGGATTATCCAAGCCGGAGGTTCGGGAAGCTACGGACGTGCCGTGACGCAGCTCGCGGGCAAGGGAGCCGGAGTTGTGGGTGGCGTCGCCGGAGCAGCCGTGGGCAATGTGGCCGGGCGTGCCGGACGCGCGGGCATGAACATGGGTAAGGCCGCATGGAAGCACACCGCAGGCAGACTGTTCAAACGAAAATAATCCTATAAAAGTAACAAGATGGAATTTAAGTCATTGAAAAATATCGAAACATCGTTCAGGCAGATACGTCTGTTCGGTATCGTCTTCATCTCGCTGTGCGCCCTCGTCGCCGTCTATTCGGTGTTCAGCGCCTACGGCTTTGCCGAGAAGCAGCGCGAGAAGATCTACGTGCTCGACGGCGGCAAATCCTTGATGCTCGCCTTGTCGCAGGACTTGTCCCAAAACCGCCCTGCGGAGGCACGCGAGCACGTCCGCCGCTTTCACGAGCTGTTTTTTACACTCTCCCCGGAAAAGAGCGCCATCGAGCACAACCTCAAACGCGCCCTGCTGCTCTCGGACAAGAGCGCCTACAACTACTATGTGGACTTCGCCGAGAAAGGGTATTACAACCGCATCATCGCGGGCAATATCAATCAGGCGTTGCAGGTCGATTCTGTGGTCTGCAATTTCGACCGCTATCCCTACGAGGTCAATACCTACGCGCGGCAGATGATTATCCGCGAGAGCAACGTGACGGAGCGCAGCCTCGTAACGCGCTGCCGTCTGCTGAACGCCTCGCGCTCGGACGACAACCCGAACGGGTTTACTATCGAGGGCTTCACGATTCTGGAAAACCGCGACCTGCAAACATTGGAGAGATAGGCGTATGGGAAAGTGTATGAAACGTGTCCGCGATTGGACGGACAAGCAGGATGAGCGGCTGCGCCGAAAGTTGGAGGCGCTGCCGCAGCGGACGAAACTCGCCGTTGTTCTGGTGATCTTTACCTTTTTCGCCGTCTGCGCCCTCTTTACGTTCGGGACGGCACTCTACCAGATCGGACGGGAAAACGGACGGCAGATAGAGATCGAACATATCAGAGAGTTAAACCTGCCCCAAAAGCAGGACAGTATCAACCTTTATAAATATTACGATTATGGAACAAAAGGAACAGAACAAAAATCCGACTTCCTCCCCGAAAGATGCGAAGCCTGAACAGACGCTTACGCCGCAGCAGCGGCAAAAGCGCCGAAAGATGCTCGTGTACCCGCTTATGGGGTTGCTCTTTGCGGGTTCGATGTGGCTGATCTTCGCACCCTCCGAAAAGGAGAAGGCCGAGGCGACGCAGGGCATGGGATTCAATACCGAAATGCCGCAGCCCGCAGAGTCGGGCATCATCGCCGACAAACGCACCGCCTACGAGCAGGCGCGGATGGAGGAGAAACAGCAGGAGCGCCGCTCGCAGATGCACGACCTCGCCTCCTTGTTCTCGGACAAGGAGGAAGAGCCGCAGGACGGGCATGACGACTTCGACCTGCTGAATCCCGAACCCGAACAGCCCGCCCGTGCCTATGGCGGCGGCAGTTCCCGACAGACGATCCGCTCCTCGGCCTCGGCGTATCAGGACATCAACCGCACGCTGGGCGGCTTCTACGAACAGCCTGCCGACGATCCAGAAAAGGAGGAGCTGCGCGAGCGCGTCGAGGAGCTGGAGGCGATGATGGTGCAGCAGGCCGCGCCCTCCGGTGCGTCGCTCGACGATCAGGTAGCCCTGCTGGAGAAGTCCTACGAGCTGGCGGCCAAGTATATGCCTGCGGGACAGAACGGTGTGCAGCAGCCCTCCCCGGCAGGCGACGGCAAAAACCAAAAGGCGCATACCCGCAACGGCAAGGCGGTGGCGATGCCCGTGCAGCAGGTAACGACGCGGGTGGTGTCGGCACTGACGCAGCCGATGAGCGACGCGGAGTTTATCGAGGCGCATAGCGGGGAGCGCAATTACGGTTTCCACACAGCTATCGGGAGCGCAAGCACCGCCGAAAAGAATACCATCGCGGCTTGTGTACACTCTGACCAGACCGTAACCGACGGGCAGACCGTTCGCCTGCGGCTGCTGGAGCGGATGGAGGTGGCAGGAATACGCATCCCGCGCAACACCATAGTCGTGGGTACGGCACGGGTACAGGGCGAACGCCTCGGCGTGGAGATTACCTCGCTCGAATACGGGGGGACAATCATTCCGGTCGAACTCGCCGTATTCGACAGCGACGGGCAGGAGGGCATCTTCATCCCCAGCTCGATGGAAATCAGCGCGGTCAAGGAGATTGCCGCCAACATGGGTTCGTCGCTCGGTTCGAGTATCAACATCTCCACCGACGCCGGGGCGCAGCTCGCCTCCGACCTCGGAAAAGGAGTGATACAAGGGACGAGCCAGTACATCGCCCAGAAGATGCGCGTCGTCAAGGTGCATCTGAAAGCCGGATACAAGGTAATGCTTTACCAGCCGGAGAATTAACAGACAACCGATTATTAAACCGGGGTTCTTAACCCCACCACTAAATCCACAATGAAAATGAAAAAGATTTTTGTAATGATGTTCGCCCTTTTAACGGGCATCGGTGCAGTCCATGCACAAGAGCAGGTAACGACGGAGAACGGCACGCAGCAGGCTGCCGATAATGCGGAGCAAAGCATCGAAACAGAGCAGGAGCCGGAGAAGATCGCCTTGCAGAAAGAGGTCTATCCGCAGGCGGAGGTCGACGGCGACCTCTATCACGGCCTCACGAAGAAACTCACGTTCGACCGCATGATTCCCCCGCACGGGCTGGAGATTACCTACGACAAGACCGTCCATGTCATCTTTCCGGCGGCGGTGCGCTACGTCGATCTCGGCTCGCCGAACCTTATCGCGGGCAAGGCCGAAGGCGCGGAGAATGTGATCCGTGTGAAGGCCACCGTGCGCGATTTCCGCACGGAAACCAATATGTCGGTCATCACCGAGGACGGTTCGTTCTATACCTTCAATGTGAAGTATGCCGCCGAACCGCTGCTGCTCAATGTCGAGATGTGCGACTTCATCCATGACGGCAGCGCCGTGAACCGCCCGAACAACGCGATGGAGATTTACCTCTCGGAGTTGGGGAGCGAATCGCCGCTACTCGTGCGTCTTATCATGCAGTCCATCCACAAGCAGGACAAGCGCGAAGTGAAGCATATCGGTTGCAAGCGCTTCGGGATTCAGTATCTTCTCAAAGGTATCTACACGCACAACGGGCTGCTCTATTTCCACACCCAGATTAAGAACGCCTCCAACGTGCCGTTCGACGTGGATTTCATCACGTTCAAAATCGTCGATAAGAAAGTGGCCAAGCGCACGGCCATCCAAGAGCAGGTCATTTTTCCGCTGCGTGCCCACAACTACGCCACACGCGTGGCCGGAAAGAGGGACGAGCGCACTGTATTCACGATGGCGAAGTTTACCATCCCCGACGACAAGTGTCTCGTTGTGGAGCTGAACGAGAAGAACGGAGGCCGCCATCAGTCGTTTACCATCGAGAATGAAGACCTCGTGCGTGCGAATGTCATCGACGAACTCAAAGTGAAATAGCCATGAAGCGGTTTTTAATCATCCTCGTTGCGTCGCTCGCCCTCTGTGTGGGGCGGGCCGACGCTCAACGATGCCTCCCCAAGATGCGGGGCATCGAACTGAAGGCGGGCATGGCCGACGGGTTCTACTCGCACGCGAGCCGTGCCGAAACGGGTTACTATTTCGGGGCGGCGCTTGCCACCTACACCAAAGGCGGCAACAAGTGGGTGTTCGGCGGCGAATACCTGCAACGCTATAATCCTTATAAGGAGAACCGCATCCCGACGGCGCAGTTCACGGCGGAGGGAGGATTCTACTACAATTTCCTTTCCGACGCGCGAAAAATTTTCTTCGTCTATATCGGCGGTTCGGCACTCGCCGGATATGAAACGGTGAATTGGGGCGAAAAGGTGCTGTTCGACGGTTCGCGCCTTGCGAGCAAGGACGCTTTCATCTACGGCGGGGCGCTCTCGCTCGAAGTGGAAACCTACCTCGCCGACCGCATCGCCCTTTTGGTAAATGTCCGCGAGAGGTGTTTATGGGGCGGCTCGACGGGGCATTTCCATACGCAATACGGGATCGGCCTTAAATTCATCATCAACTGACGGCATGACGATAGATGAAATACGGCAGTTGCCTTTGGAAACCTTTCTGCAACGGCTGGGGTATCATCCTGCCATGCAGAAACGAAACGATCTGTGGTACAACGCTCCCTACCGCGAGGAAAAGACGCCGTCGTTCAAAGTCAATACGGACAGAAATATCTGGTTCGATTTCGGGGCGGGACACGGAGGCGATATTTTCACCCTTGCCGGAGAGTTGATCCGCAGCACGGATTTTCTCACGCAGGCGAAATACATCTCGGACACCGTAGGCGGGAATTTCGTGCCGCTCCCTGCGCCGCGACCTGCAAAGGAGCGTGCCGCCGAGCCTGCATTTCACGAGGTCGAGCAAAAGACGCTGATCTACGGCGTGCTGAAAGACTATCTCGCGCAACGGGGCATCTCCCCGGAGGTGGCCGCCCGACATTGTCGGCAGATCAGCTACCGCGTACACGGAAAACCCTATTTCGCTATCGGGTTCCCGAACGTGTCGGGAGGATGGGAGCTGCGCAGCAAGTTGTTCAAGGGCTGTGTTCCCCCGAAGGACATCTCCCTCGTCTCGCATCGGAAGACACCGACGGATGCCTGCGACGTGTTCGAGGGGTTCTTCGACTTCCTATCCGCCGCGACGCTCGGAGTGGCCGAAGGTAACGATGTGGTGGTACTCAATTCGGTCGGCAATCTGGCCAAGTCGTTTCCCCATCTGGACGGTTACGCGAAAATCAACTGCTGGCTGGACAACGACGAGGCGGGACGAAAGACGTTCGAGGCGCTGCGTGCCCGCTACAAGGAGAAGGTAGTCGATTGTTCGGGGCTTTATGCCGGATGCAAAGACCTCAATGAACACCTGCAAAAGAAATTGCAGGAGAAAATGACGAATAACAAAACATTAAAATTCAGGTTATGATTAGAAGTTTCAATATCACAAGATTAGGTTTTTCTTTTTTCATCGGGATGATGGCTTGTCTGCTTTCGTCCTGCGACAATGAGCTGGAGGTTCGGCAGGCGTACCCGTTTACGTTGGAGACGATGCCCGTGCAGACGAAGATCGTAAAGGGCGAGACCGCCGAGATACGATGCACGCTCCACCGCGAGGGGCGCTACGACGAGGCGCGGTACACGATCCGCTACTTTCAGCCCGACGGCAAGGGAACGCTCCGCATGGATGACGGCACGGTATTCCTGCCCAACGACCGTTATCCGCTCGACCGCGAGGTGTTCCGTCTCTACTACACCTCCGCATCGACTGACCAGCAGACCATCGACATCTACGTCGAGGACAATTTTGGGCAGGTCGTGCAACTTACGTTCGATTTCAACAACGAGAGTAAAGACGAGGAAGAGGTGCAGGTATGATTTACGCAGGATACAAGAAACATCCGCTCGGCGACGAGCAATACACGCCGCGTCATGCGGTGCTGCCGATTATCAAGTTCCTGCCACGACACGCCGTCGTCTGGTGTCCGTTCGATACCGAGAACAGCGAGTTTGTCATCGCGCTGAAAGAGGCGGGGCACGAGGTCGTCTTCTCGCATATCTTTACGGGGCAGGACTTCTTCGAGTATGAGCCGCCGAAGTGGGATATGATCGTTTCCAATCCACCGTTCAGCCGCAAGCAGCAGGTCGTGGAACGCTGCCTTGCGCTGGGCAAGCCGTTCGCACTTCTGTTGTCGAATTTATGGTTGAACAGCAGTGCTCCCTGCCGATTTTTCAAAGAGCGGGAGATGCAGATACTTCTGTTCGACAAACGGATAAACTACTCGGAAAAGAACGCCGTGTATTTCGGTTCGAGCTACTTTTGCCACAAGGTGCTGCCCAAGCAAATCGTGTTTGAACACCTTGCGACGGTCAAGGGGGAAAAGAGCCGGATGTGGGCGGATATGAAGAAAGTAAAGGCATTGTAATATCGGCTATGCTATATAGACAATACCTCCGGCAGTTCGGGCTGTCGGAGGTATTCTTTGTACGCTCGGCATGAGCATTATCTAACGGGTGTAAGTCC
>NZ_QSUR01000046.1:0-41443 GCF_003439055.1 Bacteroides sp. OM05-10AA | reverse complement strand
TACTCGGGACTTACACCCGTTAGATAATGCTCATGCCGAGCGTACAATGAAGCGCCTCCACAATCTTCAAAAGATGATGGAGGCGCTATTTTATTATTTATCTTTTTATGATCTATATCTGAAATTTCAGAAGAGACAAAATCAGATACCCAATGATTTCTTCACTGCTTCAATCTTTTCCATGGCGGCAGACTCGGCAGAAGCATAACAGTTGCGGCATCCCATTTCACCCTGAACTTCCATATAGAACTTAATCTTCGGTTCTGTACCTGAAGGACGAACAGAAACTTTACTACCGTCTTCTGTGAAATATTGAAGAACGTTAGATGGTTCCGGCATATCAATTACAGTTACGATCCCTTTATCGTCTGTCTGTTTCAAAGTCTTATAATCTTTGCTCAAGATCACTTTAGAACCACCCAATTCTTTCGGAGGATTAGCGCGGAAGTTTTCCATCATCGCTTTGATTTCTTCAGCACCGCTCTTACCCGGTTTCACTACGTTTACAGTAAACTCTTTAGAGAATCCATATTCTACGTAGATATCGAGCAACAACTGATACAAAGATTTGCCATTATCTTTTGCCCATGCAGCAACTTCAGCAATCAGACAGCAAGCAGATACAGCATCTTTATCGCGAACAAAATCTTCAGCAAGGAATCCGTAGCTTTCTTCACCACCACCGATATATTTCTTTTTACCTTCACGCAGACGGATTTCACGGGCAATCCACTTAAATCCGGTATAGCAGTCAAGCATTTCGATGTTATTCTTATCAGCGATTTTCTTGATAAGTTCGGTAGTAACGATTGTCTTCACACAGAACTCATTACCTTTAATCTTACCCAGTTGTTTGTATTGAGTCAGAATATAATAAAGGTACATCATACAAGTCTGGTTACCGTTAATCAGTACCCATTCGCCCTTGTCATCCTTACAAGCGATACCCACACGGTCAGCATCCGGATCGGAAGCCATTACGAGGTCAGCATCAATTTCTTTGGCAAGATTCACAGCCATGGAAAGAGCTTCCGCATTTTCAGGATTCGGAGATACAACAGTCGGGAAGTTACCGTCCTTAACCATTTGTTCGGGAACAGTGAATACGTTTTCGAATCCCCACATCTTCAATGCACGCGGAATCAACATCATACCTGTACCGTGAATCGGAGTATAGACAATCTTCATATCTTTGTGACGGGCGATAGCTGCCGGATCAATAGAAACGGTTTTCACCATGTCCAGATAAATCTTATCAATGTCTTCACCGATAATCTGAATCAAATCAGGATTTCCCAGGAATTTAATGTCAGCAGCAGAAGCAATGGCATTCACTTCATCAATGATACCCTTATCATGCGGAGCCAACACTTGTGCACCATCATCCCAATATGCCTTGTAACCGTTGTATTCTTTCGGATTGTGAGAAGCAGTCAGAATGATACCGCTCTGGCAACCGAGGTGACGGATAGCAAAAGACATTTCCGGAGTCGGACGCATATCGTCAAACAGATACACTTTAATGCCATTGGCAGAGAAAATATTAGCAGAAGTCTCTGCAAACAAACGGCTGTTGTTACGGCAGTCGTGACCTACTACTACAGAAATCTGCGGCAGATCCTTGAAGTTCTTCTTCAGATAATTGGAAAGTCCTTGAGTGGCAGCACCTACCGTATAGACATTCATACGATTACTACCTACTCCCATGATACCACGCAGACCCCCAGTACCAAATTCAAGGTCTTTGTAGAAAGCTTCAATAAGTTCGGTTTTATCATCGTTTTCCAACATGCGTTTCACTTCAGCCTGGGTTTCAGCATCATAAGCCGGGGTTAGCCATTTTTCGGCTTTTTCAGTGACCTGTTTAATAAGTTCCTGATTTTCCATTTCGATTGTTATTTATTGGTTAATGAATTATTTATTATCAATTTCTTGAGCACACAAATGTAAAATAATAAGTTT
This sequence comes from Bacteroides sp. OM05-10AA, assembly GCF_003439055.1. Lineage (NCBI taxonomy): Bacteria > Pseudomonadati > Bacteroidota > Bacteroidia > Bacteroidales > Bacteroidaceae > Bacteroides > Bacteroides sp. OM05-10AA. The sequence continues at coordinate 39,481 of NZ_QSUR01000046.1, read as the reverse complement.
ATAAATCCTAGTTATTCAATTGAAAATTGAGAATTGAAAATCAAAAAATGATTGATTACTGTTATTTCTCAATTTTCAATTCTCAATTCTTATTTTACCAAATATCTGTCACCGGTCTGTTTGACATATTCTTGCAAGAATTCTTTCGGATATCCGGGACGGATCACACCGGCTGGTTGTCCGATAGAATTACGCTCAAACTTACCATCTTTAACACGCTTCACTACTCCATCATTATACTTCACAATCAAGAATGTACCTAATTGTTTCCAAGTATCGAAAGTGCTCTGTGCAGTCATATTTGTATAATTTGTCAGGAAATCAACTGCTGCATTCTTATCTTTAGCCAACAGTTTGGCAGCCATCTCTTCAATGCCTTCCTGTGCATTGTTGAAAGTCGTTTCCATTTCTTTCTGCGCTTCCCGTACATCACCGATCATCAAATCATAACGCGGATAGACCATATTAGATACCCAGTTGAAAATCCAGAAAGCTGAATTCCAGGAGAATGTTATATAATCGGCTCCATCTACACGGGTATAGCATACCGGAACTTTCGTTGCGCAGCAATAGACCGGAGTAAATACCGTCATGTTGGCATCATCCACACCAAACCAAAGTACACCACCTATCGGGTCCGGCTTATGAGCACGCATCTGTGCAACAAATACAAATCCGCTTTGTTGAGTGGAAATGGGACGTTCGTTGAAATATTCCTTGTCGTCTACCTTGAAGTTCAGAGGAGAAAGGCGATATGGCGTCTTATAAGGACCTGCTCCGAAATCATTGGAAATATCAAGAGGCGTACCTTCATAGTGGTCACGCATCATATCTTTCACATCCTGTACAGACAGTTTTTGTTTCGGTTTCACAAAAAGAGGCATCGGAGTATCGGTCTTTCCCTCAATATAAGGAAGATAATCTTTTCCGTTATCCGTGAACTTATTAAAATAGCTCCACACACGTGCCTCACAGAAACGGCGGGCACCAAAATCAAGAGGTGCATAGGCCAGCGAAAAACTAAAATCTTTGTTTACTCCATTAAAATATCCCTTCTCGCGGGCAAAAGAAACCACATCCGGAGAGTACAGACAGTTCTCCTTGTCATTCATATCAAACTGGTGGATACGTGACTGATTGGCATGAGCCGAGATACAATCATCGGGTACACGCACAGCCACCCAAACAGCTCCACGGATTCCGGGACCTTTACCAATCATTTCCATGATCCATATTTCGTTCGGATCGGCAATAGTAAAGGACTCTCCTTCGCTATAATAACCGTATTGCTGCACTAAATCGGTCATGATTTTAATTGCTTCACGGGCGGTACGCGAACGTTGCAAACCAATATAAATCAGACTTCCGTAATCAATAATCCCTGTAGAATCCGCCAATTCCGGACGTCCGCCGAAAGTAGTCTCACCAATCGTAACCTGATATTCATTCATATTACCGACTACATTGTAAGTCTGGCGTGCCTGCTCTATTTCTCCCAGATACTTGCCGGTATCCCATTCATACACTTTCAACATCGTTCCCTTCGGGTAGGTAGCAGCCGGATAATGATAAAGTTCTCCGAACAGGCCATATGAGTCGGCAGAATAGGAAACGATTGTCGAACCATCGGCAGACGCATTCTTTCCGACAATCAGGTTAGTGCAGGCGAAAGTGTTCGCCACAGCTGCCATAAATACGGCAGCACAAAGAATAATTCTTCTTTTCATAAATATATGATTCACTTTTAATAATTTACCAAACAAAACTTTCACGAGCCACCGTTTCATTTCCACACCCATCGGTCACTGTAAACTCGACAGTATGCTTTCCACCCTTCTTCACGTGTTTCGGATCAAGTACGCATTCCCAGTACGATTTCACAATATTGGGGCGTCCGAAAAGTGCATACTTACCATCAATCGTTCCACGATAGGAAGCAATTCCCGCCCCCTGATCTTTCAACCGATAGACAATCTTTCCGTTTCTTCCCCACTGGTTCTTATTGACAGGAATAATCTCCGGCGGAATGGTGTCGATGGCAACAGTATAAGTTCCCAGCTCCCTGATAGCGGCTTTCATGTATCCGTCTTCATACTTTCCGCCTACGCTGTACTTTCCGCCCTTCGGAGTGATGCGGGCTACATAATATTTGGTCGTATCGGCAACCGGCTTTCTACGCAACCCGATACGAAGTTCACAAGCTGCATGCAATGGAACCGTTTTATCATTCAGTTGATAAGTAAAAGCAACGGCACCACTATCCGCCTTCATCTGATAATTGAGGGGGACATCGTCATACAGCATTCCTTTCGGAATAACCAGGCTCAATCCCGGTTCTTGCAAATAATTAGTCTTATTCCAGGTGAAATAATATTTCTCCCGATGATTCAACGGTTCAACCGGCTGCTTCCGGCCCCGTACGGTAAAACGATAGTTGGAAGTGTTTCCGAAAGCATCTTTCAATGTATATAAGAACTGATAATCCCGTTCCTCGTCAATCGTCACCAAACCACGATTATCATTCGACGCTTTCAGCAGACGCAACGTATTCCCCGGATCAATAAAAGATTTCATATATTGTCCATACGTCCATGAGTTAATCATCCGGTTTTCTTCCTGCGAGAAACGATCTACGGTGCTGCGAAATATTTCATTCCCATCTACCGTGAGCACCACAGAATAAACTCCGTAATGGTTACTTACGCCATCCATGTAATCGTATGCCTTGATGCCCAGTCCTATCACTCCCCATGCTTCCACAGGACGTTCGCTATTGGGAAGAATCGTTTTATTCTCCTGCTTTCCATCCACCACTCCTTTACCCGGTTGCGGAAAAAATAGGATGCCATCAGCTTTCGGAGCACGTGTATCTTTTATTTTCGACTGGAAAAAAGGCATAGGGTCAATATAATCTCCCGATTCCGTTTCAAATACATCCAGATGAAGATGTGGGCCGAACGAATATCCCGTATTGCCGCTCCATGCAATCTGTTGACCTCCTTTTACCGGATATTCTCCCGGTTCGGGAACAATCTCCACTTCCCAGTTCTCTTCTTCATATTGAAGTTTCTCCACCCTTTCGGCAATGGGAGAAACAAAACCGCTCAAATGGCGGTTGATAGTTGAATAACCATTATGGTAGCAGACATCAAGTACATATCCCGATCCATTCGTGACACGAATACGTGAAATATAGCCATCAGCAAGAGCACGAACGGGTTTACCGATCACTCCACCTGTTTTAAAATCCAGCCCGCCATGGAAGTGATTGGAGCGGATTTCGCCAAAGTTTCCACTCAATGTAAGAGGAAAGTCAAAAGGAGGCACAAAGGTAGCTTGCTTTTTCTCTTGTCCATACCCTCCGATGCAGCAAGCTAGCATCAAAGCTGTGATATATCGTCTCATCATTCCACTCACTTTTTTACTCCCGCAAATGTACACTATTCCCACTAAACTATGAAATATCTGGGAGGAATGATGGCCTTAGATTCTAGTTAATATTTCTTTTTAATGTTATATTCATTGCAAATCAGTAGTCATTATGTTATTAATATTAGTACTTTTGTGGCTGTTTTTTAATTATAATTAAAAGTTAGAGACTCAATGAGAATGTATGTAAAAGTAATGGCAGCGGTCATTGCATGTATATTGCTGAGTGGAGAAGCACTCTCGGCATTTGCAATTACCCCCGCTACAGAAAATCTGAGTTGGTTTAAAAAGAAAAAGAAGAAACCAGAAGAGAAGAGTAAAAGCGACTACGAAAAATTAGTGGAAGACAGTAAAACTACAAAAGGAATGTTTGCTGTACACCAAAAGAAGAATGACTATTATTTTGAAATTCCTACCTCACTTTTGGGACGTGATTTATTAGTTGTCAACAAACTGCAGCGAGTTCCTGCCGAACTTAATGATGCAGGTGTAAACCGTGGAGTAAACTACGAGAATCAGATGGTTTGCATGGAATGGGATAAAGCTACGGGCAAACTAATGCTACGACAACAACGCCCATTACCTCTGGCCCCCCAAACGGATGCTATCTTCCGTTCGGTAAAGGATAATTTTATCTCTCCGTTGATTGCCGCATTCAAAATAGAAGCGATTAATGCAGATTCTACTGCATTAGTAATCAAGGTGAATGATATTTATGACGGTACTGAAACCAGTATTAATAATGTATTTACTAATATCAATCTGGGTACTTCGGCTATCAAGAAATTATCACGTATTTTATCCATCAAATCCTTTTCAAACAATGTCGTGGCAACTTCCGAGTTGACCACCAAAGTTACAGAAGGAACTACCACTGTTTATGTGACGGTGGAAGTTAGTTCTTCTATTCTCTTGTTGCCCGAAAAACCGATGATGGGACGATTCGACAATCAGAAAGTCGGTTATTTCACTAATCCGTTATTGAGTTTTAGTGATGCACAACAGGGTACGGATAAAACACAGTATATCACTCGCTGGCGTATGGAGCCCAAACCGGAAGACCGGGAGGCTTATTTGAAAGGTCAGCTTGTGGAACCTGCCAAGCCAATCGTATTCTACATTGATAATTCAACACCTTACCAATGGCGTACGTACATTAAAAAAGGTATCGAGGACTGGCAGATTGCTTTCGAAAAAGCTGGTTTCAAGAACGCGATTATCGCCAAGGAAATCACAGACAGTATGCATGTAGACATGGACGATGTTAATTACTCGGTACTGACTTACGCTGCTTCAGAAAAGAAAAATGCAATGGGACCTTCCCTGTTAGATCCACGTTCCGGAGAAATTCTGGAAGCTGATATTATGTGGTGGCACAATGTGCTTTCTATGGTACGCGAATGGATCACTGTACAAACTGGAACTGTGTGTCCGGAAGCACGCAATGTGCAATTACCCGATGCTTTAATGGGAGATGCCATCCGGTTCGTTGCTTGCCATGAAGTAGGCCACTCATTGGGACTCCGTCACAATATGATGGGATCATGGGCTTTCCCGACGGATTCATTACGTTCCGAAGCATTCACTTCCAGAATGAATTCTACCGCTTCATCTATCATGGATTATGCACGATTCAATTATATTGCACAGCCTGGAGATGGCGTAAAAGTTCTTTCTCCGCATATCGGTCCTTATGATATGTTTGCTATCGAATATGGCTATCGTTGGTATGGAAAGAATACTCCGGAAGAAGAAAAAGATATTTTATTCGATTTCTTGAGTAAGCATACCGATCGTCTTTATAAGTATAGTGAAGCGCAGGATGTACGTGACGCGGTAGATCCACGCGCACAGAACGAAGATCTGGGTGATGATCCGGTTCGTTCTTCTTTATATGGCATCGAAAACCTGAAACGTATCGTTCCACAAATTCTTCAATGGACTACTACCGGAGAAAAGGGACAAACTTACGAAGAAGCGTCGCGTCTCTACTACGCAGTTATCAACCAGTGGAACAACTACTTATATCATGTACTTGCCAACATCGGTGGTATCTATATTGAAAATACAATTGTAGGAGACGGTGTCAAGACTTATACATTCGTTGAGAAAGAGAAACAAGAAGCTTCATTAAAATTCTTGATGGATGAAGTATTGACATATCCTAAATGGCTGTTTGACACGGAAGTAGGACAATATACCTATCTGCTCCGCAACACTCCAATCGGAAAACAGGAGAATGCTCCTACTCAAATCTTAAAGAACGCCCAAGCCTATATCCTCTGGGATTTACTAGGCAACACTCGTTTGATGCGTATGATAGAGAATGAATCTGTCAACGGAAAAAAAGCCTTTACAGTAGTGGAGCTTATGGACGGACTTCATAAAAACATTTTCGGTATTACCGAACGTGGTGGCATCCCTAATGTTATGGAACGTTCTTTGCAGAAAAACTTCCTCGATGCATTACTTACAGCAGCCGCAGAACCCGAAGCTGTAAAAATCAACAAGAAGATTGCAAACGAGCATTTTCTGCTTGACCATGCTACTCCTTTCTGTAGTTGTTATGCAGCCGAACAACGGGCACTTCGTCAGGAAGACCGAATGGGTGCTCCACGTGTGCTCAACTTCTACGGCAGTCAGCTCAACCGTATTTCTGATGCTATCTCGGTGAAACGTGGAGAGCTATTACGTATCAAGAAATTGTTGCAGAACCGCCTCGGCACTTCTGATACTGCCGCACGCTATCATTATGAAGACATGATTCTACGTATCAATACAGCTTTGGGAATCAAATAAAACAAAATCAATCACTTTAACAATCTATATTGATGAGAAAAAAATACTTATACGTTCTTATATGTTTTCTTGTTAGCACGCTGGCTACAGCCAACGCTGCAAATCGCACAATCACCGGAGTCGTTATATCCGGTGAAGACAATGAACCTCTAATCGGTGCTTCTGTATATGTTAATGCAGACGATTTGAAAAAAGCTGGAGTATCACAGACTTCTCTAGGTACTATCACTGATATGGATGGCAAATTCTCCATTTCCATTCCGGAAAAGGTGACCAGACTACATTGTAGTTATATAGGTTTTGAAGAACAAAATATCGTGTTGCAAGCTGGAAAAGATACTTATCGTATTGTCCTTCAAGCTTCATCACACACACTAGGAGACGTAGTAGTAACTGGTTATCAAGAACTGGAACGTCGTAAACTGACTGCTGCTATTGCTAAAGTAGACGTTACAGACGGAATGGTAGGCGCAGCAAAAAGCATCGACCAGGCATTAGCCGGACAAGTTGCGGGTGTAGCCGTTACGACAACTTCCGGTGCACCGGGAGCTCCTGCACGTATTCGTATCCGTGGTACAGCTTCATTGAATGGAACACAAGACCCGTTATGGGTATTGGATGGAATACCTTTGGAAGGGACTGATATTCCTGAAATCAACAAAGATAACGATAATGACATCGTAAATATGTCCCAATCTTCTATCGCAGGTTTGAGTCCAAACGACATTGAAAGCATTACGATATTAAAAGATGCAGCTGCTACTGCTATCTATGGTGCACGTGCTGCAAATGGCGTAATTGTGGTAACAACCAAAAGAGGAAAAACCGGAAAACCTGTTATTAACTTCAATACCAAATTGACTTACACTCCAAATCTCAATACTTCACGACTCAACTTATTAAACTCGGAAGAGAAAGTCGATTTGGAACTTCAATTATTGAAAGAAGCACGATTTGACATATTATGGGGGTTAACAGATCCGATAGCAGTATTTCCTGAAAAAGGTAAAGTCGCCGCGATCATGAAACAATATGACTTAATAGACATCTATAAAGAACAAGGCTGGAACGGACTGACACCTGAAGCCCAAAATGCTATAAACAAACTGAAAACAATCAATACAGACTGGAATGATATATTATTCAGAGATGCTTTCACACAAGAATATAACTTTAGCATTTCCGGTGGTAGTGAAAAGGTTACTTATTACAATTCCCTCGGTTATGTAAAAGAAAACGGAAATGTACCTGGCGTAAGCATGAGTCGTTTTAACCTGACCAGTAAAACGTCTTATCAAATCAACAAAATGTTAAAAATTGGAATGTCTATTTTTGCCAACAGACGTAAGAATAACACATTTATGACCGATACTTACGGACTTATCAACCCTATATATTATTCACGTATCGCCAACCCTTACTTTAATCCGTTTGACGAACAGGGAAACTACCTGTACGATTACGACGTAGTCAAAAGCAGTGAAACAGATGAAAAGCAAGGCTTTAATATATTCGAAGAACGGGCAAACACAAATAAAGAATCTGTCACCACAGCCATCAATTCTATCTTTGATGTTCAACTACGCTTTAACGATCAGTGGAAAGTTTATTCACAGATTGGTGTGCAATGGGATCAATTGTCTCAAGAAGAATATGCTGGGCTAAATTCATACAATATCAGAAATATACGTGAAAACAATAAATATTGGAAAGATGGTGTACAAACCTATCTTATACCAGAAGGAGGTATGCTTAAAACAACTAATAGCACAACCTCACAACTCACATGGAAAATCCAGGGAGAATACAAAAATACATTTAGCGATATACATGATATACAAATAATGGCCGGCTCGGAAATCCGTAAAAACTGGGTAGACAACCAAGCCTCAACCGGATACGGATATGATCCCAAGAAACTGACATTCCAAAATCTCATATTTAAAGATGAAACACAGGCTAATGATTGGAATCTAAAAACCAAGTCATACAAGGAAAACGCTTTTGCTTCTTTCTTTGCCAACGGTTCATATACTTTAATGAATCGTTATACATTGGGAGGAAGTGTGCGCATGGATGGTTCTGATTTATTCGGAGTAGATAAGAAATATCGTTTCTTGCCAATCTATTCGGTAAGTGGTTTATGGCGTTTATCTAATGAATCGTTCATCAGACAATACAAATGGATCGATAATTTAGCCCTTCGTCTTTCTTATGGCTTACAAGGAAATATTGATAAGGGAACCTCTCCATTCCTAGTCGGAAAATATGATAATGTGAGTATTTTACCTGGCTACAGTGAAGAAAACATTATTATCAATAGTGCTCCCAACAGTAAATTACGCTGGGAAAAAACAGCATCTTACAATCTAGGAATAGATTTTTCTGTACTCAATCAAGCCATCAATCTTAGCGTAGACTACTACTATAGAAAAGGAACAGACTTAATTGGTTCTAAAGCATTAGCTTTGGAAAATGGATTCACTAATATGTCTATAAACTGGGCTAGCATGGAAAACAAAGGTGTCGAAATAAACCTGCAAACCCGTAATATTACCACTAAAAACTTCTCTTGGTACACAACTTTCAACTTCGCATATAACCAAAATAAAGTACTAAAAGTACTTACAGATAAAAACCAAGTGACTCCTAGTTTGGAAGGATACCCCGTAGGTGCAATCTTTGCATTGAAAACCAAAGGTATAAACCCCGAGACAGGACAAATCTATCTTGAGAATAAAGAGGGGAAAGCTGTCACTGTAGAAGAATTATTCAGAATGACATCGAATGAAGACGGGCTTGGCACTTACCAAATAGGACCAAATACTGAAGAACAAAGAGAGTTCTACAGCTATGTCGGAACGTCAGATGCTCCCTATACGGGCGGTTTTCTAAATACGTTCAATTACCGCAATTGGGAACTGAATCTGAATTTTTCTTATAATTTTGGAGCACACGTAAAAACTACTCCAAGTTATAATGTGTCTGACTTAGATCCAGGACGCAATATGAATAGAGACATACTGGATAGATGGACACCGGAAAATAAAACAGGAAAATTCCCAGCATTAGCAACATACAACTACAATCCGGCTGACTACTACTTGTTCAGTACTCGAAATGACATTTACAGATCATTGGATATTTGGGTAAAAAAACTAAGCTTTGTACGTCTACAAAATATACGTCTTGCTTACCGGGTTCCATCCGAATGGCTACATAAACTAAGTATCGGCGGAGCAACTGTAGGATTAGAAGCTCGTAACCTATTTGTTATCAGCTCAAATTATGATAATTATATGGATCCGGAATCAATGGGTAACTTATACTCTACCCCGGTTCCTAAATCCATCACCTTCAACCTAAGTCTTAACTTTTAAAAAAATAGATTATGACAAAGAAAATATATTATATATTCACATTTATAGGAAGCCTGCTATTATCTTCCTGTGATAGTTATTTAGACATACAACCGGTAGGCCAAGTAATTCCCAATACGCTGGCTGAATACAGAGCTTTATTCACAACAGTCTACAACACTGCACTCAATGACAGAGGAATATGTGAAATCCGAACAGATATCGCAACAATATTACAATCTGATGCCACTTCCAAAAACTCTTTAGGAGATGTTGAGAAATGGAATGATGTAAATCCGAATGCAAGTACGAGACAATTTGGATGGGCAGGCTATTATACCAATATTTATTACGCCAACGCAATCATCGATAAAAAAGATGAAATATCAGAAGGAAGCCAAGCGGATATTAATCAACTAGTTGGAGAAGCTTACCTTATGAGAGCATATATGCATTTCATATTGGTTAATCTTTATGGACAACCTTATACAGCTACCGGAGCATTAGAAACCAAAGCAGTTCCACTAAAACTCAATACTGACTTAGAAGAAATACCATCAAAAAACACTGTAAAGGAAATATATACTTCTATATTGTCTGATATAGAAACAGCACGGAAGTTGATTAATAAAAAAGAATGGGAAGTTCAATATTCATACCGTTTTTCAACATTGTCTGTAGATGCTATGGAATCACGGGTATATTTATACATGGGTGAATGGGCCAAATCTTATGAAGCTTCAGAACGTGTATTAGCCGGAAAATCAACATTAGTGAACCTGAACGATGAAGGAGGCAAACTTCCTAATGAATTTACATCTGTAGAAATGATTACTGCCTATGAAGTTTTCCCGAATAACGATTATGCCGGATCACTCCTACTTTACCCTTCATTTTTACAAGAGTATGAGGAAGGGAAAGATCTACGACCAAACAAGTACTACAAAGCAAATGAAAATGGGAATTATACTTCCATCAAAAATGGTGAATCTAAATTCAAATGCACTTTCCGCACCGGAGAACTTTATTTAAATTCAGCAGAAGCTGCTGCACATTTAAACAAATTACCAGAAGCACGTACCCGACTCTTAAAACTAATAGAGAATCGTTATACATCAGAAGGTTATGAGCAGAAAAAGAATGAAATAAATGCGATGAGCCAAGAAAAGCTAATCACAGAAATTCTGAAAGAACGTGCTCGTGAGCTTGCTTTTGAAGGACATCGCTGGTTTGATTTACGCCGAACTACCCGGCCGGAAATCAAAAAAGTAATTGAAAATGTAACCTACACACTTGTACAAGATGATTCCCGTTACACATTGCGTATTCCACAAGATGCAATTGATGCTAATCCAGGACTTTTAAACTAATACAGGCATTCTTCATAGAAATCGCCTGACATAGACTAAAAAAAGCTCTCTTTACCTAAAACGTAAGGGGAGCTTTTTTTAATCCATCTACTAACCACTTCGTATTTTGTCTACACACCTCATTCATCGCAAAATCTTTATCCCTCAAAATATTGTTCTTTAACAAGAAATCCGTATCTTTGTAGCGACTTATTACGATTAATAACGTAGAAGCGTTTAGAATATTATCCCTATTCAGAATCTGGTAAATTCATCAACAGTGGGGTAATGACAACTAAGCGTTCACGTCTTTGTTATATGCAAGGGCGTGGACTCTGTTGTTCATTCACTGTTGGGCTTACCAGAGCCTTGAATAGAATGAACTAACGACGTCCACGCTTCTCTTGTATATATATGGTATCCGGACGCTTACCGCACAAACAATCAAGAAAAATGAGCAACACTATTACAAAGTTCTTTGCTTCTTTTTTAGCTTATGGGGTAGCTAATAAGAAAAAGCGCTTTTCGGCAATTGGCCGTTTCTCTGAAGGATTGGCTCCGGTTAAAGGAAAAATCCAATGGGGATACATCAATAAAGGATATGACGTTGTCATCCCTCTAATGTATGAACAGGCTTTCTCTTTTAAAGAAGGATTAGGAATGGTAGTACTCAATTCCCAATACGGATTCATCGACCATACCGGACAGGTACAGATTCCGTTTAAGTACGCAGCCGCTCACTCGTTTGAGCAAGAATGCGCGCGTGTATGCCACGATGGATTATGGGGACTGATTGACAGACAAGGAAACTACATTCTTCCACCGACTTACAGTCAAATAGAACAATTCGCGGAAGGATTAGCTCTCGTCTCGCTACACAACAAGATAGGATTCATTAACAAGAAAGGAGAAGTTGTCATTCCCCTGGAATATGATAATGGATGCTCTTTCTCTGAAGGATTGGCTGCTGTCTGTATTGAAAGTCAGTCGTCCAAGTGGGGGTATATAAACAAAGACAACCAAGAAGTACTTCCTTTTAAGTACGATATTGCAGAACCCTTTTATAACAACATAGCTCGAGTGGGTCTCTATGGAAAAAGCATGAAAATCAACAAGCAGGGCAGTGAATGTCTATAAAATAACCACTCTACGCATTTATTCATCTCAACACGCGAGGCATTCTGTTCTAAAACATCCCCTTACGAATAACAACGTAAGGGGATTTTTTGTACATTCGAACATGTTAAATCTTTAATACGTAACATTATGATTATCGGAGTACCAAAGGAAATCAAAAACAATGAGAACCGTGTAGGCATGACACCTTCAGGAGTGGCCGAAGTGGTAAAACAAGGGCATCGGGTATTTATCCAACATACAGCGGGAATAAATAGCGGTTTTCCGGATGAAGCATATCAAGCTGTCGGCGCGCATATCCTGCCAACAATAGAAGACATTTACGCCACTGCCGAGATGATTGTAAAGGTGAAAGAACCGATAGTCACCGAATATAACTTAATCAGAAAAGGACAGTTACTATTCACTTATTTCCATTTTGCTTCCGACCGGGAGTTAACCCTCGCCATGCTCTCCAACAAATCAATATGCCTGGCTTATGAAACTGTAGAAGAAGCAGACCACTCATTACCTTTATTAATTCCTATGAGTGAAGTTGCCGGACGTATGTCTATCCAGGAAGGCGCCCGTTTTCTGGAAAAACCGCAAGGCGGAAAAGGTATTCTTTTGGGAGGTGTACCAGGTGTTAAACCAGCTAAAGTATTAATTTTAGGAGGTGGAGTGGTAGGTAGCAATGCCGCACAAATGGCTGCAGGAATGGGGGCAGATGTCACTATTACAGATATAAATCTGGCACGTCTGCGCTATTTGAGCGAGACACTGCCGAAGAATGTAAAGACATTATACGCATCCGAACTAAGAATCAGAAAAGAATTGCCGGATGTTGATTTAGTTGTCGGCTCTGTACTGATTCCCGGTGATAAAGCACCACATTTGATTACCAAAGAAATGCTTTCAATAATGCAGCCTGGCACAGTATTAGTAGATGTAGCAATCGATCAGGGAGGATGCTTCGAGACCTCTCACCCGACCACTCACAGTGCACCGACCTATATTGTAGATGGAATCGTGCATTATGCAGTAGCTAATATTCCGGGAGCTGTACCTTACACTTCCACCCTTGCACTGACCAATGCTACCCTCCCCTATGTGATCGCTTTAGCAAATAAGGGATGGAAAAAAGCCTGCAAAGAGAATCCAGCATTAGCACTCGGATTAAATATCGTAGAAGGAAAAGTCGTTTATAAGGCCGTAGCCGACGTATTTGGTTTAAAGTACGATCCTATCAGCCTATAACTATGCATTTTCACCATACAGTAACACAAAGTCTTACAGAGTTTTTTCTTTTTCAAAATAAGGCCATCTCAATGTCTTACGCCTTCGATTGATGACCTTTTAAAAAAACTTTGCAAGACTTTGTATTACTCTGTGGTGAGCTATATCTTTAAAATAAATAATCTTTCTTTGCTGCCCGTTGATAAGCCGCTACCAATTCGTCCATTACTTCTGCCACAGACTGCCGACGGGATATGATTGCCGAAACTTGTCCGATCTCCAATTCCCCTTCTTCCAGATCACCTTCGAAGATTCCTTTTTTAGCACGCCCCCGTCCTAATAAAGTTCTCAAATCTTCTGCACTAGCACCACTATCTTCAGCCTTCTCTACTGCTTCGCGGAAAGCATTCTTTACCAAACGCGTCGGAGCCAGCTTTTTCAACAACAACTTAGTATCCCCTTCACCGAGACTCAAGCAATAATCTTTAAATACCGGACTCGCTGAACTCTCTTCAGTAAGAGCAAAACGGGTTCCTATCTGCACACCTTCGGCTCCCAATACCATAGCAGCCAGTATTCCTTCTCCTGTGCCGACACCTCCTGCAGCTATCAAAGGTAATGTTGTAGCCTCACGTACAGCGGGAATCAAACAGAAAGTCGTTGTTTCTTCGCGTCCATTATGCCCTCCGGCTTCGAACCCTTCTGCCACTACCGCATCTACTCCAGCCTCCTCACATTTTACAGCAAAACGGGAAGAAGAAACAACATGAACAACCGTTATTCCACGCTCTTTCAACCATCCGGTCCACGTTTTCGGATTTCCGGCAGAGGTAAAAACAATCTTCACTCCCTCTTCCACCACAATATTCATAATCTCTTCTATCTGGGGATACATCAAAGGAATGTTTACACCAAAAGGCAGTTTCGTGGCCGCATTACATTTACGGATATGCTCGCGTAAAGTCTCCGGATGCATAGAACCGGCACCGATCAATCCCAGTCCACCGGTATTGCTCACAGCAGAAGCAAGACGCCAACCGCTGCACCACACCATACCACCTTGAATAATAGGATACTGAATACCCAGAAGAGAAGTAATTCTATTCATAACCAATAATTTATCTATGTGTTAATATACTAAGATACCAATAATAGCGACAGAGCTATATAACAATGCGCCAACATAACAACACACAAATATACTAATTATTCAATTACAAACATTCTCTAGTCAGCACATTAGCGCATTGCTACATCAACACATCATTATAACGCCTTCAACGGGCAATCTGTTCGATTGGTTTATTTATCAACACAGTGGTAGAATCTCCATAAGTTCTCAACACTTCCAATGTGCGGGCACGGTTATCCCGTCCCGTCTTATTCCAAAAATCTTTTGTAAAGACAGCCATCAGGTCAAGTCCGCCGATAGTTCCACCATTGATATACACTCCACCCCCACCAAACAAGGGAATAGGTGCATCCATCACTACCGTGTTCACCATCATTCCGTTAGCACGTTCACCCAACTGACGGAAACGCACCCCACTCGCCTGTATCTCATCCAACGACTTACGCATTCCCTTTGCCATCGGATTGCGTGCCCAGTTTGAATAAGATCTTTGATGGCGTATCTCGTAGAAAGGATCACCCCGCCAGGTATTTTTATCGATCTTTATCTTCTTCTGATAGATGGGATCCCAGTTATAGCGGGTATTCGCTTTATATGGCATCAGAGTCAACATCACTTTCGGTTTAGGCAACGCTTCAGGAAGCGATTCATCAGGCATCATCCAGCTTTTCTCCTCCGACATCCGGGGAGTACCCACTGCGCTTCCGAAATCAATCGACTTCACAGCATCCATATTTAAATGCAACTCCTGGTCACTCTCCAGCAATTTCTTCAAATGCAAAGAATCTTGTGCCGTCCATACTTGCGAATATGCAAATACAGCGATCAGGCACAGTGCCATCGTTGTTATAACCCGTTTTAATCCATCCATCCTTTTTACTCTTTCATTACCTATATTTCGGAGCACTTCATATACATTTGCACGTATGAGAAGCTATCTTTTGAGCGTAACAATCCCCCTGTCAGCAGCAAAAGACTACTGATACAAACAAATGTTCCCACATGAATGTTTCCTATTTTTTACTTTCCGAAGGCTCCTCCCCCTTTATTACCACCAACGATAACCCGATCCACAAAGCGGCTCATCGTAGCACGGATCAATTGTCCATCCCGTTTTCGGATATTGGCGTTCTTCCCACCAACTACGATAACAAGCGGCTGCATCGAGTACTTCCTCATCGGTCAGGAAATAGATTGCTTCATAATTTTCAGCATTCGCCAATACCATTTTGCAACCTAATGACGGAGGTGTGCCCTGACGGATAGATTCAATCACCCAAAGCATACACTCACCCAACCGAATCTTACCGTTGTTCATATTATAAACCGACGGAAAAGAAGGGATAATAGTCAGATCTTCTGCATATTTTAAAAGTTCGGGGATATCCTCTTCCGTGAAATGAGGAACCTCCACCACCCCTTTTTCATTCTTCATCTTGTACGTACCCGACTTCAATTGCTTCACAAAAAGAGCAACATCCGGATTGTTATAATCCATTTCTTCGCTGGTGCATCCTGTAAAGGATACGATCAGGCAAACAGCCATCCACAGCATTAGTAGTGTTTTTTTCATTTTCATAAGGATTAATACGTCATGCGAAGTCCGCAAAGTAAATTAAAATTAGTCGGCCGTTTCGTTCGTACCGTAGCCAATTTCGAATCTGTCTTGAAATGATGCGAAACTCCGGGTTCGGCAAAAACAGCAAGTCGGTCATTAATCTTATAGTTGATTCCAATACCGGCAGTCACTGCCAGCTGGATAGGTTCTTCTTTAAAACTATTGTCCGGTGCACCGGCAATACATTTATCGGCTATTCCTCCCACAGTAGCGTAAAGGTCGATTTTCTTCGTATCTACCAACGTCACGTTCACTTTAACGGGGATTCCCAGATAGTGCAAGTGTTGCCCTGCAGAACGGAGGTTCGAATAGAGCAGTCCGGTTTCTATGCCGAGAAAATCGTTCAACTTACGTTCTACCGTCACCCCTGCGGAAACCGGCATTTTATAAGTACCGTTATCTGCCGGAAGTGCTGTACCCACTTGAACTTTCATCGCCCAACGATGCTTTTTCACCGCTTTGGGTTGAGATATATTGACATTCGACTGTTCTTCCGGAGCGACAGATGATTCTGTATGACCGTTTGTTGCCTGCCAATAGCCATTATGCCCCTGATTGCCGTATCGGTTGCCATTTCCCGTAGAAGTAGTGGAAGAAAAAGAAAACGACATGGAGAAAGTGATAGAAAGAGAATCTTCTTCCTCTGTATATTGCGACAGCATACCGTAAGATTTCGGAGCCGGTTTAGGCAACACCGGTTCTACCGGCAACGGCAACTGATTGACGCGTATTCCATCTCCATCCATCTGTCCTCCATTCGTCACGGCTATCTTTGTAAATGCTTCTTCCATTTCTTCCTTTGGAGAGAAATACAAAAAAGTAGCCGACGAGGCCGCCAAAACGAGCAATACAGATGCCGCAGCCGCCACACGGAAGAGCAGAATCCGACGACGATGCTGGCAAGCCACAGGAATTTCCTGCGAGAGCTCTTCCCAAAAGCCATCCCGTACACTCATCCCGGCATCAGCGAGACGCGTGCGAAACAGATCGGTTATTTCATCATTTTCTTTCTTCATGATTCCTATACTCTTTAATTCTTTTTGCTAACAAATATTTGGCCCGGTGCAACTGCGAAGTAGATGAATGCTCTTTAATATGAAGCATCTTGGCTATCTCCTTGTGCGATTTCTCTTCAAACACATAAAGGTTGAAAACGGTTCGGCAACCATCCGGCAATTCGGCAATAAACGCCATCAACTGCTCTTCGGAGATTCCAGCCCCTCCTCCCGAATCCGATATATCCGGTATATCGGGAAGCTGCTCTTCATGCACTACCAACTGGCTGACTCGTTTCTCCCGTCGCAGGAAATCGAGTGATTGAGTAACCATCACCCGGGTAATCCATGTACAAAGTGAAGACTCACCCCGGAACGAAAAGTTGGTAAAAATCTTGATGAAACCGTCATGCAGTACATCGTGCGCCGCATCCATATCGCCCGTATAGCGGAAACATACCGCCAGCATCTGCTTGGAATAGAGGGTGTAAAGTTCCTTTCGGGCTGAATCCTTTCCTGCCCGACAGCCCTTTATCAGTTCTATCTCGTTTTCCAAAGTCAATTACTTTTTTTAAAATCGAACGTATGTCTGCGTCGTTTGCTCATTAGACGCGAGAGTTTGAGGAATGCTGCAATGGATATTGCTAAAAGAAGTTAAAGGATAGATAATAATAAACGGGAAAGAAAAAACGGTGAACGATAAACGGTAAATGATGAACAAAGCTGCGCATAATCATGCTACAAAATATCCACCGTTTACTGTTTATCGTTCACCGCTTATTATTATACTATCAGCATGCTTTGAAACTCATGTCCAGTCCTTTCACTGAATGAGTCAAAGCTCCTACAGAGATGAAGTCTACGCCACATTCGGCATACTCACGGAGAGTATCAAAGGTGATACCACCCGAAGATTCGGTTTCGTATTTGCCTGCTACCATCTCTACTGCTTTCTTTGTCATTTCGGGAGTGAAGTTATCAAACATGATGCGGTCTACTCCGCCGAGATCAAGAACTTGCTGCAGTTCGTCGAAGCTGCGGACTTCTATTTCTATTTTCAGGTCTTTGCCTTTTTCCTTGCAATATTCTTTGGCACGAGTGATGGCTTTGTCGATACCTCCGGCGAAGTCCACATGATTGTCTTTCAGAAGAATCATGTCGAACAGACCAATACGATGGTTTACTCCGCCACCGATTTTCACTGCCATTTTTTCGAGGATACGCATACCGGGAGTTGTTTTGCGGGTATCAAGCACACGGGTATTTGTTCCTTCCAATACCTTTGCATATTTACGCGTCATTGTTGCAATACCGCTCATACGCTGCATCACGTTCAACATCAGGCGTTCGGTTTGAAGTAAAGATTGCACTTTTCCTTCCACTACCATTGCTACATCACCCGGTTTCACTTCTGTTCCGTCATTAATAAACACTTCCACTTTCATGGTAGGATCAAAACGGTTGAAGATTTCTTTAGCTACTTCGATGCCAGCCAACACACCGGCTTCTTTGATAAGCAATTTTGATTTTCCCATTGCCGTAGCGGGAATACATGAAAGGGTGGTATGATCGCCATCACCTATATCTTCTGCAAAAGCAAGATCGATCAACTTGTCGATCAGTTCTTTTTCCTTATTCATTGATCTTGTCAATTCTTATTTGATGTATTAAATATTGATTCTGCACTTTCTTCAGGAAGCAGTTCACACGAAAGTTCCCATTAGTAGTAGCCAACGTACCGATAACGAAACTCGATTCGTCTCGTTTTCCCTGATGGTTCACGTTAAATCCGCTGACTTTATTCTCCGTAAAGAATTCCTGCATCATAGCTGTTGCTTTCTGCTTGTCAACGCTTGTCGAGCGACCTTGGAGCACCAGATTTACCTTGTCCCCCATATACTTACTTAGCTCTTGCGAGCTTCCTCTTTTAAATGCCGTTATCACTCCTGCCGGTATCTCTTGTGCCATCAGCAACGAGAGAGAAAGAAGCAAAGTGGCCATTCCTACGAGCACTCGTTTTTTCATAAATACAAGCTTTTAAGTTGTAGTTTAAAGGCTTAAACTTTCAACTAATGATAGGCAAAGGTAAGCATTAATTGCAGAATAACATAAAAAATGCCTATTTTTGTGCAATAATCAGAATTGTAAACGTATGAAAACAGCCCTGCTCGTCGTAGGACGAACCGTAGAACAACACTATATAACTGCCATCAATGACTATATCCAGCGCACCAAACACTATATCACTTTTGATATGGAAGTGATTCCCGAACTGAAAAACACCAAGAGTCTTTCAATGGAAGTGCAGAAAGAAAAAGAAGGAGAACTGATACTGAAAGTTCTCCAACCGGGTGACGTGGTGGTATTGCTCGATGAGCACGGAAAAGAAATGCGCTCTCTGGAGTTTGCCGAATATATGAAGCGAAAAATGAACACGGTCAACAAACGACTGGTATTCATTATCGGAGGGCCTTATGGCTTTTCTGAAAAAGTTTATCAAGTGGCACACGAAAAGATTTCAATGTCTAAGATGACTTTCTCACATCAGATGATCCGGCTGATATTCGTTGAGCAGATTTATCGGGCGATGACTATATTGAATGGAGGGCCGTATCATCATGAATAGTAACTTATCTCATATACTATTATAAACGAGACAAAATAGACTTTTTAATTTCGTCCCAAGATACATCCACAAACATATAAGGCATTGGCTCCTCCTCCGCATCTTCAAAATAAGCTAAACTTTTCATAGCCATAAAAGAAGATGAGTCAGGATATTTTTGAGAATAGAAATCCAATAGATTCTTCAATGAATACTTTTTCAACAAAAAGTAAATATCTACAAAATCTTTTTTAGTACCTCTCCCTTCAATAGCAGTAATTTTCATTGCCGCAATATCTCTAGGACTTGCCAAGCGTATCCCATCTTTATATATGACATCATCAAGCCAAGGATAAGTATAGTTCACGATATCTATTTTAACCTCATTCAATACGTAAATGTGTATATTCTTAGAATCATTTAAGATAGTCAGTGTCCCAAGTGTTCGCAAAGCTTCCTTCAAATCTTGAGAGTCTACATTAATCTGACCAAAAAAATCCAAATCGACTGACTTCCGATGTCCTAATTGCAAAGCTAATGCAGTACCACCGACTAGACGAGTATTACAAAGTACAGGTAACTGTTGTAACTTTTTTAAAAGTTCCAGTGTTGTGGATTCGACCGTTGATAAGTGTAACATCTAAATTGTTCTTTAGGAGTTTGTGAAATGGCAGAAAGATAAGCTAAAGCCCGAGGCTCCAATTCACGAAACCCTTTAGCTATTTCGACGATTCTCCCAAGTCCGTAATATTGTTTTACAATATTCCAATCTTGCAACATACCATACTCAAGCACTCTCTTTATTATATATTGTGAATGCTTCTCCATATCCAAATCATCTTTATTGACATCCCAAAAAAGATATGTTGAAAATCGAGTAATATATTCTTCCATTATCTATCGTATTGCAATCCTTAATATGACAAAGATAAAAATAAAAAATGAATCGAACGCAAGCTAATAGCTATATTTCACAAAACTGTATTATTCTCTTCTTCATAGATTTTATTAAAAACTCTACAAAGTTTTTTTTCATCCGCAATTAGTTGACGAAGTTCTGCCAACCGTCCGGCATTATCCGATTGAGGTATCCACAACTTCAGATACCCTCCTTCTGCATATTTTTCAGTTAGATGTTTCCGAAAACGGGCATATTGCCCTTCTTTATCCATCTCCGGATAATGAGACAGCCCATATTGTACGGTACGACGTAAAGTGACTTCGGAATCAATAATTCGGTCAGCCTCGGCAACAATCATTCCATAGATCGTTCTGGGAGCCTGTTTATTAGAAGCCCGATGATCTTCTATCGCCTCTTTCATCTGCAACAGCTGTTCATCCGTAAACCAACGCCGCAAAGTTTCGTCCGCTAGCAACACTTTGCCGGAGGTTATATGATGAAATTCACGTCCTTCATACAACCCCAGGTCATGATAAGCAGCGATGACATAAACCATCGAATAATCGACTTCATAATGCGTCGCTAATTTCAGACTTTCCTCAATAACCTTTTCTACATGGTCAATTTGATGCGCTTTATCAAAGTGAGCGTATTGAGGGATAATACTTTGCCGAACATAGTTTTGCAATTCAGCAGGCACATGATGAGTCATATTCGATATTTTTAGCTAGTGAATTCTTTTATTTATATTATTCCCGATTCATCAAACGATGTTCTGCCATCTGTTCGAATTTTGTTCCCGGACGACCATAATTAGCATACGGATAAATGGAAATACCACCACGAGGAGTAAATATTCCCGTTACTTCTATGTATTTGGGATTCATCAATCGGATTAGATCTTTCATTATGATATTCACACAATCTTCATGAAAGGCTCCATGACTGCGGAAACTGAAAAGATAGAGTTTCAAACTCTTGCTTTCCACCATTTTTATATCAGGAATGTAGCTGATACGTATTTCAGCAAAATCCGGCTGTCCGGTAATAGGACACAGACTTGTGAACTCCGGGCAATTGAAACGTACCCAGTAATCATTTTCAGGATGCCTATTATCAAAGGCTTCCAGTACTTCAGGAGCATAATCTTGCTTATACTCGGTTTTTCTTCCTAACAAGGAAAGTTGGTCTTTTAATTCAGTCATTGCACTCGTTAACTACAATCTCTATCCTAAACAAAAAATGCATTTCCTCTTTCACCTATCACCGTCCAGTCTCAAACGCCTTATTCATCAAGGTTTCAGTGGTGAAGGATTCATTTTACAACCTATCACCGCATCTATCACCTATCACCATCAACTCTTAACCCACGTTTGCTTTCTCCTCATCTTACTTGTTACGGTGCGTTTCATTGCCTGAAACAAGGTGTTTCCCGCCTTGAAACAAACTGTTTCATTACTTGGAACAAACTGTTTCAAGCCTTGAAACTAATAGTTTCAAGCGTTAGAAACTTTAGTTTCCTACTGGTGAAACTTTAGTTTCTCACCGATGAAACAACAGTTTCAAGCCGCTGAAACTAATCTAAGCCTATACATTCTGGATAGAAGCTACTATCATTTATTAATTAGAACGTACCGGTGACAATAGATGTGACGGCAAAATGTCAAATTTAGCTGCTGTCACTACTTGCTGTCACAAACTAGATATCTTATAATCAAATATTTATCTACAACAATGTGACAGATGACAACAAAAAAATACATTTTAATCTCTATGTAGAGATATTATTGATTCTTACTTTTTAAATACTTCTCCAGTCCCTCCCGACGTAACGTACAAGCCGGACAGTGTCCACAACCATCCCCTTGAACACCATTATAGCAAGTCAGAGTCTCGGTGCGAATCAGCTCCAGCACTCCCAGTTCGTCGGCCAATGCCCATGTTTCTGCCTTATCAATCCACATCAAAGGGGTATGAATCACAAATTGTTCATCCATAGCCAGATTGAGAGTTACATTAAGAGACTTGATAAAGGCATCACGGCAATCGGGATAACCGCTGAAATCTGTTTGGGAAACTCCCGTTACCAAATGATTAATACCACGTTCACGGGCATATACTGCCGCAATACTTAGGAAAAACAGATTACGTCCCGGAACAAAGGTATTGGGAACGCTATCTGCTGGTTTTTCCTGATCCATCACCATCGTAGTATCGGTCAATGAATTATGACCTAACTGTCCGATAAAGGAAACATCCATCACATCAAATTCCACTTCTGCTTTCCGGGCTATCTCCCGTGCAAGCTCCACCTCTTTCTGATGCTTCTGACCATACAGGAAACTCAAGGCATATACCTTCTTAAAATTGCGTTTTGCCCAAAACAAACAAGTAGTAGAGTCCTGTCCGCCACTAAACACAACCAATGCTGCTTCTCTATTCATATTCTATCTTAAATATCTTTGACTTTCAATACATTATAGGAGATATCGGTATCATACACATCGCTACCGTCTATCTTCTTAATGGCTTTCACTACACGAATTGTCACCGGAAGGATAATAACTTCATACATGGATTTCAGCACAATCTGAATTCCCATCATGATAAGCAGTTCTTTCCAGGCAATAACTCCACCAAAAGCTACCGGGAAGAAAATCAATGAATCGGCAGTCTCACCTACAACAGTCGACCAGATGGCACGGGCCGAAAAGTTACGTCCCTGACTGGCTACTTTCATCTTACTCATCACATACGCATTGAGAAATGAACCTACCAGAAAAGCCATCAGACTGGCAGCCACAATACGGGGAGCCATACCGAACACAAAATTGAAATGTTCCTCGCCCTCCCAGAAAGGAGCAGCCGGAATGGCAACAGCGATCAACCCAAGAGCAACCACGAAGAAATTCATCGCAAAACCACTCCAAATGATGAGCCGCGCTTTCTTGAATCCCCAAACTTCGGCGATACAATCATTAATAATATAAGAAATAGGAAAAACCAATAATCCGGCTGTCACGGTCAGACTACCTACCTGGATTACTTTTGTTTCAAGAAGATTGGCTGCAATGAGACAGACATTAAACAGAATGCCCAGCAGCATAAAGGGTACAGATACTTTTTCTTTCATAATTCCTGTTTTTTACGTGGTGTTCTAGAATACACGACCGCTATTCACGGCATCATACATTTTTTATTCTTTCGGGGTGCAAAGGTAAAAAATAAAACTGGAATTATCACATTCATCTTACCAGAATCTGCCTTCTCGAAAATTGAAGAAAAAAATAAGCCTCCCCGTCAGTCGTCGTATTCTGACAGGAAGGCTCATCACTTTGACCTTAAAACACATCACTCAATCAGGCATCTGCATCAGGAGGAGAAATCTTTCAATTCCTCTTTCAACCGCTTACGGATGAAAAACAAACGGCTCTTTACCGTTCCCATCGGCAATCCTAATTTTTCGGCAATTTCTCTATACTTAAATCCGGCAACAAACATCTGGAAGGGAACTTTCATTTCTTCCGGTATGGAATGTATCACCCGGTACAGCTGTTTCATATCATAGGTAAATTCAAATCTGTCGGCATCTTCATCCTCGATCAAATGTTGTTGATTGATAGAATAACTATCATCAATCAGATTCATTTCACGAACTGTACGGCGGTAGTTATTGACGAAAATGTTACGCATAAGCGTATACATCCATCCTTTCAGATTCTTGGTATACGTGAATTTTTCACGATTATCCAGTGCTTGCAACAGACAATCCTGTACCAAATCATTTGCAGACTCACGATCTGCTGTCAATTTATATGCGAAACGATGCAAATCCTGTTCCATCGCTAATATTCCTTGGGTAAAATCTACTTTTTCCATCGTCGTATTTCTTTTATCTAATTAGTACGGTACAAAGATCCGTTCTTTTAGAATCATTATAAATAGCAATTCTTCCGATTAGTTTGGCAATTTTTCCTTTGCCCCTCTCAACCATTTCTTTTTTTAGTTGTTCATTGGGCATTCACCTAAAACTTAACTGATAATGAAAACAAGCTTTAAAATGGTAGCTATGCTACTGGGGATAGGAATTTTCCCCCTCTGTGCCTATGCACAACAGAAGGTAGTCATCGAAGATGAAGAACCGAATTCTATCATGTTTGTTTCGAAGAACAAAGCAGGAGATGAAATCATCCGAATCATGAACGATCGTTCGCAGATGCGTTTCCATGACCCGAATGCTCCCCGTTTCCTGCTCACCGACCAGAAAGGGAAATTTGCCCTGGGTATCGGAGGATATGTTCGTGCAACAGCAGAGTATGACTTTAACGGTATCGTAAATGATGTCGATTTCTATCCGGCATTGATTCCACAACGCGGAAGCGGCAATTTTGCCAAGAATCAATTCCAGATGGATATCACCACTTCTACCCTATTCCTCAAACTGGTAGGACGCACAAAACATCTGGGAGACTTCGTTGTCTACACAGCCGGAAACTTCCGGGGTGACGGAAAAACTTTTGAATTGCAGAATGCTTATGCGCAATTCCTCGGTTTCACGATCGGATACAGCTACGGTTCGTTCATGGATCTCTCCGCACTGCCTCCCACCATTGACTTTGCAGGTCCTAACGGATCAGCCTTTTACCGCACTACGCAATTGAGCTATATGTGCGATAAGTTGAAAAACTGGAAATTCGGTGTTTCGATGGAAATGCCTTCAGTAGACGGTACAACCAACAATGACTTGTCTATCAACACCCAACGAATGCCGGACTTTGCCACTTCCGTACAGTATAACTGGAATAGTAGCAGTCACGTTAAATTAGGTGCTATTGTCCGTAGTATGACTTACTCAAGTAACGTTCATGAGAAAGCCTATTCCGCCACCGGATTCGGTCTGCAAGCATCTACAACCTTCAATATTACGAAGAAATTACAGGCATTCGGACAGTTTAATTATGGAAAAGGTATCGGATCTTACCTGAACGATTTAAGTAATCTGAACGTAGATATCGTTCCCGATCCTGATAATGAGGGAAAAATGCAGGTTCTCCCAATGTTGGGATGGTATGCAGGGTTGCAATACAACCTTTGTCCGAGCATCTTTATATCCGGTACATATAGTTTATCCAGACTTTATTCTGAAAACGGATATCCAAGTGAAAATCCGGAATCCTATCGCAAAGGACAGTATTTAGTGGCTAATGCTTTCTGGAATGTAAGCAGTAACCTGCAAGTGGGCGTAGAATATTTAAGAGGATGGCGTACTGATTTCAGTTCTTCAACCCGCCACGCCAACCGGTTGAATATGCTGGTACAATATTCTTTCTAAACTAACATAGAACAGTAAAACAAAAAAGCCGTCTCAACATCATGTTCGAGACGGCTTTTCTATACATATAAAGGATTAGAAATTTAGAACTTATAGTTCACGCTCACGCCAAATACTTTATTGGTACGGCTATAAACGTCTTTATCTACTAATGATGCCATCGATTCAGGCAAACCACCACGTCGTGGATTTTCTTTGGTATAATCACTGTATGTAGTCCAAAAATAAGCAACATCAAGGCTCAATGCCTGCGTGAAATTAATACGGCCTCCGAAACCAACTGAATAAGAATCACAAGAAAAACTTGTATCTGATTGGAAAGCATCGCTCAATCCGTAGTCTGTTTTCTGATAACCTCCACTGACTGTGAACAGTTTATTGATATCCCATTCAACACCCGCCAAGTACTCGTGTGTACCATGTTTCAGTGTTTTCTGCTTACCATCCGCCATACCGGCATTCTTATCATCAAAAAAGTGATATTCTACCGAAGCTCTCAATGATGGCAAAAATTCATAACTTGCTGCTACAGAAAGCATAGAAGGAAGGTCACTCGGCGTGTTCACACCATTCGCATAAGGTGCCATAAAATCCGCAGCTGCATCCGGAAACTCACGTGTATGCGTATCATTTTCAATATTCATATTAGCCTTAAATTCGTACTTCGCTGCCAAATTCAACTTTCCGAATTTAGCATCTACACCGATAATAGGTGTCAATCCCCAACCTGTCTGGTCACAATCAAGCTCAATCTTTGTATCATCCAGTTTTTGAAGCAAAGGACCCGATTGCGCCTGCGCTGCCAGAGTTGCTTGTTCTAAACTCATATCAGGATTAGCAGCCATGATTTGTTGTACTATGGCAGCACCCAACTGTTGAGCCACACCCTCTTTCAGACTAATATTCAAATGCCCCTTATATCCACCAGTAAAATAATTCATACGTGCACCAGCAAAAACAGAGAAGTGTTCATTAATCTTATAACTTGCTCCTAACTGAAAACCATAGATGTACTGACGACCTTCCATAGCCGAATTAATATTGTACATATTAGGTTTCAACATTCCTCCACTCGCAGAATTTGCCAAACTAATAGCAGCGGCATCAAACATAGGCAAGCCTGTGTTGAAAGAAGCTTTTCCACCGCCACCCACAATGGCAAAGCTACCGGAAAACGCCCAATCACCTTTTTTATATACAGCATGTATGGAAGGAATAACGGGAGCAGAAGCCGTCCCTTCATAATTACGCACAGTAGTCTGTCCGTCCATAGTCCATAAAGGACTTGTTGCAGCAATATCACGGGTCTGATATGCACTTTGAATAGTAAGTGCTACTTGAAGACCATCTTTGGGAAGAAATGCCAGTCCGGCAGGATTACTATAAACTCCATCAACATCGATGGAAGCGCCGCGGGCTATCATGCGTAAGAAAGCAGCATTCTGATTCGTATTGGTTAGATAATCTCCGGCAAAAGTTGGAATTGAAACGATCAACATTGCAAGACCAATCAACGAAATTTTTCTCATCTAAATCTTTTTTAAAATTATTTCGGCGCAAAGATATAATAATATTGCACAGGGAGCACACATTTGTGCATTTATTTTCATTTATCCGCCATTTTAATTGAAAAATCAAACTGTTTCTAATGAAACAATCTGTTTTTCGAATGATGGATTGATTAAACAAATTCACCTGCTCCAACGTTTAATATTATATAATTCATAGAATAATATTATGGCCTATACAATTGCATTTTTCGGCACAAAGCCTTATGATGAGTCCTCTTTCAATGACAAAAACAAAGAGTTCGGGTTTGAGATACGCTACTACAAAGGGCATCTGAATAAGAACAACGTACTACTGACACAAGGAGTGGATGCTGTCTGTATCTTTGTGAACGACGTTGCCGACGCAGAAGTAATCCGTGTGATGGCAGCCAACGGAGTAAAACTATTGGCACTACGCTGTGCCGGATTTAATAATGTAGATTTAGATGCTGCCGCCGCTGCCGGAATTACCGTAGTACGGGTTCCTGCCTACTCTCCTTATGCCGTTGCAGAGTACACCGTAGCTCTTATGCTATCGCTAAACCGAAAAATTCCCCGTGCTTCCTGGCGTACCAAAGATGGTAATTTCTCCCTGCACGGTCTGATGGGATTCGATATGCACGGAAAAACTGCAGGAATCATCGGCACAGGCAAAATCGCGAAAATACTGATTCACATCTTAAAAGGCTTTGAGATGAACATATTGGCTTACGACCTCTATCCGGATCACAACTTCGCCCGTGAAGAACAAATAGTTTACACTTCATTGGACGAACTATATCACAATTCGGATATCATCTCTTTGCATTGCCCGCTCACCGAAGCGACCAAATACCTGATTAATGACTACTCTATCAGCAAAATGAAAGACGGAGTAATGATTATCAATACCGGCCGTGGACAGCTGATTCATACCAACGCACTGATCGAAGGATTGAAGAACAAAAAAATAGGTTCTGCAGGACTGGATGTATATGAGGAAGAAAGTGAATACTTCTACGAAGATCAATCCGACCGTATTATCGACGATGATGTACTCGCCCGCTTACTTTCATTCAACAATGTGATCGTCACTTCTCATCAAGCTTTTTTCACACACGAAGCGATGGAGAATATTGCTGCGACCACCCTGCAAAACATAAAAGATTTTATCAATCATAAGCCTTTGCTAAATGAAGTGAAGAAATAAAACTTTTAAGCTCCTTTCTTTGTTTACAAAACATATAAACAAATAAGAGAAAGGACAGATTTTATGAAAAAAGTAATACATAAAGCAGATACAAGAGGACATTCCCAGTATGATTGGTTGGATAGTTACCATACTTTTAGTTTTGACGAATACTTCGACTCCAATCGTATCAACTTCGGTGCCCTTCGCGTATTGAATGATGACAAAGTTGCACCCGGAGAAGGTTTTCAGACTCACCCGCATAAGAATATGGAAATCATCTCCATCCCTCTGAAAGGACATCTGCAACATGGAGACAGCAAGAAGAACAGCCGCATCATTACTGTTGGAGAAATTCAGACAATGAGTGCCGGAACGGGAATCTTCCACAGTGAAGTGAATGCAAGCCCTGTAGAACCGGTAGAATTCCTGCAAATCTGGATTATGCCGAGAGAACGGAACACCCGTCCCGTTTATCAGGATTTCAGTATCACAGAGTTGGAACGTCCGAATGAACTGGCAGTCATCGTATCTCCCGACGGCAGTACACCTGCCTCCCTTTTGCAAGACACCTGGTTCTCAATCGGTAAAGTAGAAGCCGGAAAGAAACTGGGTTATCACATGCATCAAAGTCATGCAGGCGTCTATATTTTCCTCATTGAAGGAGAAATTGTAGTAGACGGCGAAGTGTTGAAACGCCGCGATGGTATGGGTGTTTACGATACCAACAGTTTCGAACTGGAGACATTGAAAGATTCACATATTCTATTAATAGAAGTACCTATGTGATTCCATAATTAGAAATTAAGAACTAAAACTGCCAGATAATCTTATGGCGAAATTAAACATAGCAGATATCCGACAGGAATATACGAAAGGCGGGTTGCGGGAAAATGAACTTCCGGGCGACCCGCTTTCGCTTTTCAACCGTTGGCTACAAGAAGCAATTGACGCAGAGGTGGATGAACCGACTGCTGTCATTGTAGGAACCGTATCCCCTGAAGGGAGACCGTCCACGCGTACCGTATTATTAAAAGGGCTCCATGATGGAAAATTTGTCTTCTATACCAATTATGAAAGCCGTAAAGGCAGGCAATTGGCACAAAATCCGTATATCTCCCTCTCTTTTGTGTGGCACGCCCTCGAAAGACAAATACATATAGAGGGAATAGCGACGAAAGTTCCTCCGGAAGAATCGGATGAATATTTCCGGAAACGTCCTTATAAAAGTCGGGTCGGTGCACGAATTTCTCCCCAAAGTCAACCTATAACAAGCCGAATGCAATTAATACGGTCTTTTGTCAGGGAGGCAGCCCGGTGGATCGGAAAAGAAGTGGAGAGGCCCGATAATTGGGGCGGATATGCCGTTACCCCTACAAGGATTGAATTCTGGCAAGGACGCCCCAACCGTCTGCATGACCGTTTTCTATATACCCTGCAACCGGACGGGGAATGGAAAATCAGTCGTCTTGCTCCTTGATTTCGTCGATTTTTCTTGGCAACTCCAACTAGAATACGTAATATTGCAACTATAAAATAGTCAGCTTATGACATTGGATTATATTTATCACAGCGGTTTCGCCATCGAAATGGAAGGTGTAACCGTTATCATCGATTACTACAAAGATTCTTCCGAAACGGAACATAACCGGGGAATCGTACATGATTATCTCCTGCAAAGGCCGGGTAAACTATACGTATTGGCCACCCATTTCCATCCCGACCACTTTAACCGTGAGATATTGACCTGGAAAGAACAACGCCCCGACATTCAATATATTTTCTCCAAAGATATTTTGAAGTCCCATCGTGCCAAAGCCGAAGATGCTTTCTATATTAAAAAAGGAGAAACATACGAAGACGAGACAATTCGTATCGATGCTTTCGGCTCAACGGATGTCGGCAGTTCGTTCTTGCTTCACCTGCAAGATTGGAGTATCTTCCATGCCGGCGACTTGAACAACTGGCATTGGAGTGAGGAATCTACTGAAGAAGAGATCCGAAAAGCCAATGGTGATTTCCTTGCAGAAGTTAAATATTTAAAAGAAAAAGCGCCAAACATTGATTTAGTACTATTCCCGGTGGATCGGAGAATGGGAAAAGATTACATGAAAGGGGCAAAACAGTTCATCGAACAAATAAAAACTACTATATTTGTGCCCATGCACTTCAGTGAAGATTATGAGGGGGGAAATGCACTTCGTAGTTTTGCTGAAAATGCCGGATGCCGTTTTATCAGCATCACCCATCGGGGCGAAAGTTTTGAGATTACCAAATAAACACATGATAATTATGAATAAATTTACGATTCTGTTTCTTACCCTGTTCCTTGCATTGCCGATGGCGATGAAGGCAGATTCTGCAAAAGAGAAGAAAGATGACACCAGGTACCTTGTAGGAGCTGTTCCTGAAGTAGATGGTAAAGTAGTATTTTCCAAAGAGTTCCAGATTCCCGGAATGAGTCAGGCACAAATCTACGACACAATGACAAAGTGGATGGACGAACGTCTGAAAGAAAATAAAAATATTGATAGCCGCATTGTTTTCTCTGACGAAGCAAAGGGGACAATTGCCGGTGTTGGAGAAGAATGGATTGTTTTCAGTTCCAGTGCTCTGTCATTAGACCGTACACTGGTCAACTATCAGATTACCGTTACCTGTAAACCCGGCAACTGCCTGGTAGAGCTTGAGAAAATCCGTTTCACTTATCGCGAAACAGAGAAATACAAAGCGGAAGAATGGATTACTGATAAATATGCGCTCAATAAAGCAAAGACCAAATTAGTGCGCGGCCTGGCTAAATGGCGTAGAAAAACTGTAGACTTCGCAGATGATATGTTTATGGATGTAGCAGTAGCTTTCGGAGCACCTGATACTCGTCCGAAGACAGAGAAAAAGAAGAAAGAAGAAGAGCAACAAAAACCATCTGTTGTGGCCGCTGCCGGTCCGATCGTTATCGGTCAGGGAGGTAAAGTTACCACTACCGAATCTGCTCAAACCACCATTCCTGCGGCTACTTTGACTCCTGCCACTCCGGCTACCAAAGTTGCATCCGACGCATCCGGTTATACAGAAATTGATTTGAAACAAATTCCGGGCGAAGTATATGCCTTAATGGGAAGTGGTAAATTAGTAATCAGTATTGGAAAAGATGAGTTCAACATGACCAATATGACTGCAAATGCAGGTGGTGCATTGGGGTATCAATCAGGAAAAGCTGTTGCATATTGCACACTTTCACCCGACCAACCTTATGATGCTATAGAAAAGGCAGACAGCTATACACTGAAATTGTATGCTCCGAACCAAACAACTCCTTCAGCTGTTATCGAATGTAAGAAAATGCCTTCACAGACAACTCCGCAAGCCGGACAACCCCGTACCTATGTTGGAGAAATTGTGAAACTCTTAATGAAAAAATAAGGAAAATTGCAACAATGGAAATAAAAAGTAAATTTGACCATTTTAATATCAACGTTACAAACCTGGAGCGGAGTATCGCTTTTTATGAGAAAGCACTCGGCTTAAAAGAACATCATCGGAAAGAAGCATCCGACGGTTCATTCACACTGGTTTACCTGACAGATAATGAAACTGGTTTCCTATTGGAATTGACATGGCTCAAAGATCATACTGCTCCATACGAACTGGGGGAAAACGAAAGTCACCTATGTTTTCGTGTAGCCGGTGATTACGATGCAATCAGGGCCTATCACAAAGAAATGAATTGTGTATGTTTTGAGAACACTGCCATGGGGCTTTATTTCATTAATGACCCGGATGATTACTGGATTGAAATACTTCCACAGAAGTGATTTTATATAAAAAGTGGGGGCAGGATAATTATCCTGCCCCCACTTTTTATATCAGAATATGATCCGTTTATTGCTACGATCTTTATTTTTTATGTCGGTTAGCTCTTTTCTTCCGGATATCTGCTTTCATCTTCGCTGCACCCGAACCATGTTGTCCACGAATATACGTCGCTTTTTTCGCTTTCGTTTTCACCTTTTCCTCTTCTTTGGGCTTATCTTTCTTACCTTTAAAAACGATACCACCCATGATTGCTTCTTCTATACTCATATAATCATTTATTAGTATTCAACATTTCCGATGGCAAAGATAACCCTTTTCTACGGATTTATTTATCTTTGCAAAGTTAACAATCGTAACCACCAATGGCAACAACAATTCTTTCTGCAGAAAAGGACCCGATGGGAGCCGCTATTTCTGACTATTTCAACCATCACAGAGCTGATCGTTTGCGGGTATTTTCTTCTCAATTCGAAGAAGATGAAATTCCCGTCAAAGAACTGTTTCGTAGTATACAGTCTATGCCTATACTAGAGCGTACCGCCCTGCAAATGGCTACCGGACGGATTTTGGATGTAGGTGCCGGAAGTGGTTGCCATGCGCTGGCACTTCAGGAAATGGGAAAAGACGTATGCGCCATTGATATTTCTCCCTTATCTGTCGAAGTAATGAAACAACGCGGAGTGAACGATCCCCGTCTCATCAACCTTTTTGATGAAACATTTTCCGAAACATTCGATACAATCCTAATGCTCATGAATGGTTCCGGAATCATCGGACAGCTGAATAATATGCCCGGATTTTTCCAACGGATGAAACGTATTCTCCGCCCCGGTGGATGCATATTTATGGATTCCAGTGATTTGCGTTATCTTTTTGAAGAGGAAGACGGTAGCATAGTCATCGATCTGGCCGGAGATTACTACGGAGAGATCGACTTCCAAATGCAATATAAAGATGTAAAAGGAGACACATTCGACTGGTTATATGTAGATTTCCAGACTCTTAGCTTATATGCTTCCGAATGTGGTTTTAAGGCAGAATTGATAAAAGAAGGCAAACATTACGATTACCTGGTCAAACTTAGCATTGCTTGAAAATGCATCTTCATATAGTGACGGTATGCACTCCGGATAGCGTCACTATATAACCAAAATAGTAACGCCATCACATCAGGATAGCGTTACTATTTTTATATACTCATACATGTTCCGTTAGAAACATCTGATGAAGGTTTTCTTTTATTTCAGCATTTCATTAATTGCCTGCACAAGAGAAGCAAACTCTTCCTCATTATATAAACGAGTCAGCTTTACAATTTTTCCTTCCTTATCAATCAACACGTTTCTCGTTATTCCGGATTCACGTAATGCATATTTCGCAAAGATATCAGCTCCCGGATCCAGCCCTAACGGATAAGTGACTCCGGTAGATTTTGCAAAAGCCAGTACTTTGTCAAGCGGTTCGTCACGGTCAATGCCAATCAGGGCAAAGTCTGCATTATTTTTATGCTTCAACCAAATATCCTTCTCGATAAACGGCATTTCTTTACGGCAAACTCCACACCAGCTTGCAGTGAACTGCAACATGACAACTTTACCACGAAGGGAAGATAAACTCACTTGTTTCCCATCTGTCAAGGTAATTGTGAAATCCGGAGCCATCTCTCCTACCCGGACAATATATCCTGTACTATCTGCCTGAACAGATTTTGCATCCGCAGTTACTTCTACACTATCTGTTGCAACTTCAACATTCGCCGTTCCTTTCTTCTGTCCGGAACAAGCCCATATACCTATGGCTAAAAGCGCCACACTACATACATTCATAATTTTCATTTTCATCTAATCATTGGTAACTTTGCAAATATAAAAAAAGTATGTGATGTATTTGCATTTTTAAAAGAAATTCATACCTTTGCACCCGCAAAAGAAAAACGCCTCTTTAGCTCAGTTGGCCAGAGCACGTGATTTGTAATCTCGGGGTCGTTGGTTCGAATCCGACAAGAGGCTCTCCAGAATGAATGCTGTTTATCACATCAGATAAGCAGCATTTTTTATTAATATCTTCTTTAAGATTTTTGCTTACGAAATACTACCATACCCACAGCCAACAAAATCAAAAGAATTCCAATAGCACTATTCAGGGTAAACAGTTCTTTAAAAACAAAGACACCGATCACAACGGCTGTCAGTGGTTCCATCGCACCTAAAATAGAAGTCAGTGTAGGTCCCGCATACTTAATTGCCCGTACCAGAGTTATATTCGAAATAGCGGTGACCGGCAATGCAAGTCCTAAAATAATCAGCCATATATAACCGTCTGTCACCAGATGAAGCCCGGAAGTTGCCATAGCTCCTATCAGATAGAGAACAGCTCCCATCCCCATAACATAACATGTCAGTACAGTGGAATTGATTTGAGCGGCTCGTGTTGTTCGAACCCCAATGATGTATCCTCCGTAAGAAAAGACAGAAATGCAAGCCGCCACCAATCCTACCATTGTATGACCACTTTTCGCCTCCAACTCTCCCGATGACAGTAAAGCCGCACCAAACAAAGACATTAAAACAGCAAGCATCACCAAAAGAGATTTCTTTTCGTGAAAGAAAAACATCATTGCCAATGATACGGCCAACGGATACATAAAATGAATAGTCGATGCTACCCCCGTGGCTATATTCTGATAGGCAATGAGCAAGCTGAATGAGGTGGTTGCCCGCAACAAACTTAATAAGAAAACGACTAACAAATCTTTCTTTGCCAGCCGGAAATTACATCCCGAACACCATCCAAACAGTGTCAATACAATAGCAGCCACTCCCCAACGATAAGAAAGCACCTCGAAAGCCGAAAAACCGGCTAACAACAGAGTTATAGAAAAAAACGGAGCCAGCCCAAAAGTGGAGGAGGATACCGCCGCATAAAGTATACCTTTAATACGATTCATCGATATATTCAACTAATTCCAGATATTCACAATGCAAAGATTATAAATATTTCTTTAATGCCACCATTAATTTCATTTTTTCAATCGGCTTAACCAGATATTCATTACAGCCGGCCTTTATTGCAGCAATCCGGTCAGAATCGAAGGCATGGGCGGTAAGTGCGACGATAGGCAAGCTAGCATTAAACTTACGTATTTCAGCTGTAGCCTTCAAACCATCCAGTACTGGCATTTTCATATCCATCAACAGCAAATCGACATGTTGGCTACGCGCTATTTCCACTGCCTTTTGCCCATTCTCTGCATGCAGTAAATCATAATGATCCTTCAGGATAGTAGACACCAGCTGATAATTACTTTGTATATCTTCAGCTATGAGAATTGTTTTCCGACCGGCACTCTTCTCCATCACTTCGTCATTCGCGCCAAACTCTTCTCCGGAGATATTCTCTTCTTTCTTCTCTTCTACCATAGAAAGTGTATCGACTTCACAAGGTAAAAATGCCCAAAACAGCGATCCTTCATTGTGTACCGATTCAAAGCCGACTTTGCCTCCCATAGCTTCTGCAATTGCCTTGCAAATAGAAAGTCCAAGTCCGGTACCTTGGGCAAACTCATCAAGTTTCTCAAAACGCTGGAATACTTTTCCTTTTTTATCATCAGCTATACCAATACCGGTATCTTTCACATAAAAATAGACGCCTCCATCCTTACATGCATATCCCATTTTAATAGAACCTTTTGAAGTATATTTGATAGCATTAGTGACATAATTCGTTATAATTTGTGCCACGCGATTACGGTCCAGAGTTACCCGGCAACAGTGATAAGGATTGATTTCAGTTAACACGATATCCGGATTCTTCAGGCGCTGCTTCATGGAAGTAAACATGTTTTCAAAATGTTCGGATAAGTCGAACGGTTCGTATTTCAGTTCTACCGAACCGGCTTCCAGCTTGGATAAATCAAGTATATCATTTATCAGTTTTAGCAATAACTCATTATTACTATTAATAATCTGGATATAGTCCGCCTTTTCTTCTTCTCCGGCATAAGCCATCAACTCCGAAAAACCTACAATAGCATTCAAGGGAGTACGGATTTCATGACTCATATTCGCCAGGAACGCAGATTTCAATTTATCAGACTGCTCTGCCTGATGTTTGGCTTCCTGCAATTCCTTAATCATTTTTTCACGCTCCGTTACATCATCCACGCGAATTACAACACCATCCACAGATCCATCTTCAAGAACTACGGGAGTGGCAAACACTTCAACGGTATGCGCACTGTCCAACGAAAACTTCATCTGTTCCGTCTGTAATGAAACAAAAGCACGTTGCATCACACAATTTTCACAGGGAGAAGTACGATTATATGTACTTTTATAGCAAAGTTCACCTTTTTTGTAGGCTTCAAAAGAAAGACTTTTTGAACATAACGAAATATTTTCCCATTGAACCATATATTCCTTCGTGATGTAGGCCAACCCTGAATTCGTATTGTTAAGAACCAGTTCATTCTGTCGTACCAAAGCGTCCTGTATTTCTTTATTCTTTAGTAAGGTCAATTCAGTCTGCTTATAGGAATCGATATTTTGCGTCATACCGAACAGATACTTATAAGGAGCATCGTTCAAAGTTGTGGTTTCAACAAGGCCACGCGTTTCCCACCATTGATACACGCCATCTCCTTTAAAGTCAATGCGATATTCCACATCCCATACACCGCTTCCTAGTTCTACCGCCTTTTGCAAAGTTTCAGCAAACTTTTGTCGGTCATCAGGATGTACGAGAGTCAGATATTTCTCGACCGAATTAATTTCTGATGCCTTTTTCCCATTTTTATCAAAACCTTCACCGAAACTCACCCTGTTCTTAGCCGGCTCGAAAAACCAGGTGAAGGCATTCATCGCTTCCATAGTGACAGTTAACAGCTGTGCACGACGCTTCAGTTCATTTTGTAAACTCTGATCCCAGCGGGTATTTAACAGAAAGCGCTTGCCATCATCTTCAATTATACTTTTGCGAACAATAGTATCATAGCTGCGTCCATCCTTCAGTATAATACGTTCCATGCCGAAATAAGGGTTCCCAGTATTGTATACCTCTAAATCTGTCTTCTGAATACGCTCTACTTCTTCTTCACTCAGCACATCATAAGTAGTTTTATCTTCGCTGGTACCAAACATGAGCTTACTCTCTTCATTGCAAAAAACATAGCGGAAATCATTCTCTACATCTTTGATATGAACAGATAACGGAAGATTATTTAATATATTATAGAAGAACTGCTGCTTTTTCTGCACCTCCGTATTATTCTTTCGGGTACCAACATATTTCAATACTTTCTTATTAGAATCAAATTCATAAGGAGCACCGCTTATCGTACAAAATTGCCAGGTTGAGCTATCCGGCAACATAACCCTGCTATCAAAAGAAAAAGAAAAGTCTTCCCCATTGCTCATTCTTTCCATTACTTCAGTAACCTGACCACGGTCATCCGGATGCAAAGTCTCCAGATATAGTGCCATACTAACTGGCTTAGACTGATCGTATCCATTCAGCGGTTCATTATCACTATAAAATAATTTGGCCACTGCATCAAATTCCCAAAACATGATGTTGGCTGCCTTCATAGCAAGCTCCGTTTTCCGGCGACTTTGACGGAGTACCTCTTCACTTTTCACAGTTTCTGTAATATCTTCAAAGATAAAAATGTAATTAACAAACTTGCCATCATTATCATAAAGAGGATTACCATTACATTTCAAATAGCAGGTCCGGGTACGCGTAGAGAAAAAGCGTTTATCGGTTCTCTGTTTATCGAAATCATACAAAAAACTCATCTGTACCGGAACACAACGACGAACTGCTTCCTTCACCACGTCAGGAACCACAGAATTTTCATTTATGTTGAGTTTATTACCAAGAAGCGTTTGCGAGTCAGCGCCAAAAAATCGGCAGAAGCTTTCATTACATCTTACCAGAGTGCCATCGGCTGTGAAGAAACCTATTCCAACAGGAAGTGAATTAAATACAGTTAGTAATTGTTTGTGTTCCATTTCTTTATCCTTGAATAACTTAGAAATAAATATTTTATCTCCGCACTATGCAAATATATACACTTTTACGATTATAATATGATTTTATAGCGAAAATATTATTGCCAGGTTATAACATACAATAAGGGGCTATCCATGATATTGTGAATAACCCCTATCTCAAATGACATCCCGTATATTATCATTTTAAAAAGTACATTTTAATACTCCTCAATGACTGTATTTCCAAAAATATCCTTTTTAATAATTTTCCCATGACCGTTACCATATTCAATTATTTCGTTTCCAAAAATATCTTTTTTAATGGTTGTTCTATTCCCCTTATCATCCTCGATAATAGTATTCCCAAAGATATCTTTTGTAATCGTCTTTCTATTCCCTTTGTCATCGCGAATAATAGTATTTCCCAGAATATCTTTCTCTATAGTTTTTCTATTACCCTTATCGTCCCGGATAATGGTATTTCCTAGAATATCTTCTTCAATAGTCTTTCTATTGCCTTTATCATCACGAATAATGGTATTTCCTAGAATATCCTTTTCAATAGTCGTTCTATTGCCTCTATCATCACGGATAATGATGTTCCCCAAAATATCCTTTTCAATAGTCTTTCTATTGCCTTTATCATCACGAATGATGATATTCCCTAAGATATCCTTTTCAATAGTCTTTCTATTACCATTATCATCACGGATAATGATATTACCTAAAATATCCTTTTCAACAGTCTCTCTCCCTTGGTCAACTCCCGAATACTCATAATTATCTTCAACAAGATTTGCACCATAGCCCTTTATTATATAAGGAGCCAAAATAAACTGGGCAACAAACAGGATAAATAAAATCTTTTTCATGGCGTTTTTCTTTTGGTTTAGAACAAAAGTAACGCAGGAAAATCAGAATAAATAAGTGAATTCCATAATTGTCAGTAGGGAAAAACCTAAAATAAAAAGGATTAGCGCATGCAGTAACGGTATATCCATAATATACTACCTAATTGGTCCCCAGAATGGTCCCCAAAAATCGAGTAGGAGGAAAACGAAGTAGTTTTCTTCCTACTTTCGC
>NZ_QSUR01000045.1:0-41801 GCF_003439055.1 Bacteroides sp. OM05-10AA | reverse complement strand
TTTTACCAAGTTCTGGTAGGACTAGTCAACACCTTGACCACTGTTCTGGCTCTTGTCATCATTGATAAGGTAGGCCGCAAGAAGCTGGTTTATTACGGCGTTTCGGGAATGGTTGTTTCTCTGATTCTCATCGGCCTGTACTTCCTCTTCGGAGATTCCCTGGGAGTATCCAGCCTCTTCCTGCTTATTTTCTTCCTGTTTTATGTATTCTGTTGTGCCGTGTCTATCTGCGCTGTGGTGTTCGTGCTCCTCTCGGAGATGTATCCCACCAAGGTTCGCGGACTGGCCATGTCGATAGCAGGATTCGCTCTCTGGATCGGAACGTACCTGATCGGACAGTTGACCCCCTGGATGCTCCAGAACCTTACCCCCGCCGGAACATTCTTCCTGTTCGCCCTCATGTGCGTACCGTATATGCTGATTGTCTGGAAACTCGTGCCGGAGACTACCGGGAAGTCACTGGAGGAGATTGAAAGATATTGGACCCGTTCGGAATAAATATAAAACAGACCTTAATAACAATAAACTAACATCTTATAAATATGGATAGTAAGAACAACATTGGTCATTCAGCGGACATTTCTTTCACTGCTGAATTGCCCATACCAATCTATAATGGAAATAATAGTATGGATTTCGAGAAACTGGCAAGTCTGTACAAGAATGAACTTCTGGACAGTGTCCTCCCTTTCTGGCTTGAACACTCCCAAGACCACGAGTATGGTGGTTACTTCACCTGCCTGGACCGTGAAGGAAAAGTGTTCGATACGGATAAGTTCATCTGGCTGCAATGTCGTGAAGTGTGGATGTTCTCCATGCTTTACAATAAAGTGGAAAAACGCAAGGAATGGCTGGATTGTGCCGTTCAAGGTGGTGAATTTCTAAAAAAATACGGACATGATGGTAACTATAACTGGTATTTTTCCCTTGATCGTTCGGGTAGACCATTGGTAGAACCGTATAATATATTCTCGTATACATTCGCCACCATGGCTTTCGGACAGTTAAGCCTTGCAACCGGTAATCAGGAATATGCTGACATTGCCAAGAAAACTTTCGACATTATCCTTTCCAAAGTAGATAATCCGAAAGGGAAATGGAATAAGCTTCATCCGGGTACCCGTAATCTGAAGAACTTTGCCTTGCCAATGATCCTCTGTAACCTGGCACTGGAGATAGAGCATTTATTGGATGAAACGTATCTGCGGGAAACAATGGATACTTGTATCCATGAAGTGATGGAAGTTTTCTATCGTCCCGAACTCGGAGGTATCATTGTTGAAAACGTGGACATAGACGGTAATCTGGTCGATTGTTTTGAAGGCCGTCAGGTAACTCCGGGGCATGCCATTGAAGCTATGTGGTTTATTATGGATCTGGGCAAGCGTCTGAATCGTCCTGAATTGATAGAGAAAGCCAAAGAGACTACTCTCACGATGCTTAATTATGGCTGGGACAAGCAATATGGGGGTATCTACTATTTTATGGATCGTAACGGTTGTCCTCCCCAACAACTGGAATGGGATCAGAAGCTCTGGTGGGTGCATATCGAGACACTTATTTCTTTGCTG
Organism: Bacteroides sp. OM05-10AA; assembly: GCF_003439055.1. Classification (NCBI taxonomy): domain Bacteria; kingdom Pseudomonadati; phylum Bacteroidota; class Bacteroidia; order Bacteroidales; family Bacteroidaceae; genus Bacteroides; species Bacteroides sp. OM05-10AA. Next base: position 40,230 of record NZ_QSUR01000045.1, on the reverse strand, counting down.
AAAGGCTATCAACTGACCGGAGATAAACGGTGTCTGGAATGGTTTGAAAAGGTACACGACTACACTTGGGAGCATTTCAAGGATAAAGAATATCCTGAATGGTATGGCTACTTGAACCGAAGAGGAGAAGTATTGCTACCACTCAAAGGTGGAAAATGGAAGGGATGTTTCCATGTACCAAGAGGGCTGTATCAGTGCTGGAAAACATTAGAAGATTTGATGAATTATAAATAACTATCTTGTTTTATTAACATTAATATTTAATATGGAGAAACAAATCACATGGAGTATAAGGTTTATAGCCTTATTCATCTGTTCGCTTTCTTTCTTAAACGTTCATGCTCAAAAAAACACGAACGTGAAAGGGACAGTGTATGACTCAAACAATGAGCCGCTTGTCGGTGCTACTGTTAGTGTAAAAGGGAATTCGTCCAACGGTACTATTACCAATATTGACGGACAGTTTAGCCTAAATGTTCAGGATTTAAAATCGACTTTAGTAGTTTCCTTTGTCGGGTACCAGACTCAAGAGGTTGCTTTACATGGTCGTTCAGAAATTACTATTAGACTTCAAGAAGATGCACAAGCATTGGATGAAGTTGTAGTGGTGGGGTATGGAACTCAAAAAAAGAAATTCTTAATAGGTTCCGTTTCTCAAGTAGGCTCTAAAGAGTTGATGATGGCTCCTCAAGCTAACCTTTCTAATATGATGACAGGCAAGTTACCCGGGGTAACGAGTGTTCAACGTTCCGGTCTTCCCGGAAACGACCAGACATCTATCAACATCCGTGGTTTAGGTACTTTTTTAGATTCTAGTCCTCTGATATTAGTGGATGGTGTTGAACGTATGTTGAATACTGTAAATCCTAATGATGTAGAAAACATATCTATTTTGAAAGATGCAGCTACAGCATCCGTTTATGGTTTGGCAGCGGCAAATGGAGTAATCCTGGTAACAACCAAGAAAGGTACTGAAGGTAAAGTAACTCTTTCGTATGACGGTTCTGTTACTTTCCAGAAAAACACAGCCATGCCTGAAATGCTAAATGGCCCTGACTATATTTATTGGTATAATAAGGCTAGTGAACTTGATGGTAATGGGCCATATTATGGAGCTGATATTCAGACGAAAGTGGCTAACAATTATGATCCGGAAGGTAAATATGGAAATACAAACTGGACGAAAGAAGTTTTTAAGGATTATGGCTTCACACATCAACATAATATTTCAGCTTCCGGTGGTAACAAGAATATCCGTTTCTTCACCAGTATAGGTATGTTGGATCAATCCGGTATCATCGAAAATGTGAATTATGATCGTTACAATGTCCGTTCTAACGTAGAAGGTAATATTACCAAAGATTTAACGTTCGAACTTAATATTTCTGGCTTTTATGAAGAAAAGAACTGGCCCGGAATTAGTACAAGCGCACAGGCTGAACAAAACCCCATTCAGCAGGCTGTTTATTCAGCCCCTATTATTCCTATTTATTATCAAGGAGAATATACAGCTTGGATTGGTCCTGGTAGTTCCACCACACAGAGTCCACTCGCTACCTTAAGGAATAGCGGATTTCAGAAAAACCAAAGACATGAGTTTGATGGTACAATGAAAATTAGTTATGCCTTTCCTTGGGTAAAAGGGTTGAAAGCTTCTCTCGGTTTAGTTTATGATACTAGTTATTCGGAAGATAATGGTTTCTTGGTAGGATACAATGTTAATGCTTATAGTGCAGATTCTAAATCATATAATTTAATGCGTGCTTCTTCTACAAGCGAGAAAGGTAATTACACTAAATCTGCATCTTCTTTCAGAAGATTTATGGTCCGCCCGAGTGTGGAGTATGCTAATACCTTTGGCAAGCATGCAGTTTCAGCCCTATTCTTATATGAACAGACACAACTGAAAGGCTCTACAATGACAGGAAAGATGGGCGGCTATAATTTTAATGATCCGGTTGATCTTTCATTAGGTACTGAATTTATATCCAATCCTACAGGTAGTCACAGCGATAAAGCTACCATTGGTTATGTAGGACGTTTCAATTATATTTTCGATAAAAGATATCTTGCAGAATTTGCTTTCCGTGTAGATGGATCCTATAAATTCGCAAAAGATAAAAGATGGGGATTCTTCCCTTCTGTATCTTTGGGATGGGTAATCTCTGAAGAAAACTTCATAAAAAACAATTTCTCTTCTATCAACCTGTTAAAGTTGCGTGCTTCTGTCGGTGAATTGGGTAGTGATAATACAGATGCTTTTTTGCATAGAAGTATTTTTAAGGTAGAGAAGAATGCATATATATTCGGAGGAGTTCCTTATGCAGGATTAGGTGCATCCAACTCTATTACTTCCAGCTTAACCTGGTCTACTACCCGCAGTTACAATATTGGTGCTGACCTGACAATGTGGAATGGATTATTGGGAGTAGAATTCGATTTATTTTATAAGCTGACAAAAGATATACAAGAAAGCCGGAGTGGTGGTTTCCCTCCTTCATTAGGTGGAAATTATGCTCAAAAAGGAAATACGGGTAAGATCGACAATCGCGGTTTTGAATTGGTATTGAAGCACCAAAACCACGTTAATGATTTTTATTATAGTATAACCGGTAGTGTAGCGTGGGCTAGAAATAAAGTTCTGTCGCGGATTGAAAGTGAAAGTACTCCTTGGTACCGGACAAACATAGGTGAACCTTTAGGACAAATTTATGGCTATAAAGCTATAGGCTTATATCAAACACAAGAGCAATTGGATAACCGTCCTTTTGTTGGTAATGGAGTTCAACGTTTAGGTGATATCATGTATGAGGATATCAATGGAGATGGTAAAATTACACAGGATGGGGATAAAGTTAAAATCGGCCACAGCACTTTGCCAGAGTTAAACTACTCTCTGTCTATGGACTTCAACTGGAAAGGGTTCAATTTGAGTGCATTATGGCAAGGAGCTGCTATTGTTAGTTATACGTTGAATGGTACTTATAATCATGGTTCAATGGACAATACGGTCTATACACGACCATTCTACTCGGGAGGAAATGCTCCTTATTATCTGGTAGAAGATTCATGGACACCGGAAAATACTAGCGCCCGTTATCCCAGATTAAGTGCCATTCATAACGGAAATAATGCATATACCTCTTCTTGGTGGTTGGTAAATGGTAATTTCCTGCGTTTGAAGAATTTACAGTTTGGTTACACAATTCCTAAAAAAATACTTGCGAAAGCCAATATTGGACTATCTAACGTTCGTGTATATGTAGCAGGCACCAATCTGTTTACTTTCACAGAATTTAAATATTGCGACCCTGAAATGGCTATTATAAATAATGGTTATTATCCCCAACAAAAGAATTATAGTGTTGGATTAAATATCACATTCTAATTAAATCAATAATTATGAAAATAAAAAGATTATATCTATTAGGGATAGGGCTGATGTTTACGTCACAGTTTCTAACCTCGTGCCATGATTTGTTGGAGAAAGATCCCACAGACTCATATTCAGAAACAGTAGCCTGGAGCTCGGAATCTTCTTTAGATATGTATGTGACTTACTTATATAAGCCTCTCAATGGCTTATCCAACTTTTCTTCTTTATCCTTAACCGATGGATATACAGATTTAGTTAAGTATGGAAATGGAGTTCCACAAACATGGAGTGCTCATAACAAGATTCTATTGCAGCAAAACACAATAACATCAGATAATAATCCGATGTCATCGTGGGGACTTTATACTGACATATTTAGAGAAAATGTATTTTTGCGTGATGCTGGTATCTATGGAAGTAAGTTTAGTGAAGATTTTCTCAATACTCGTATTGCTGAAATTCGTTTTATTCGCGCTGTGAATTATGCACGTATGATTAGAATTTTCGGAGGAGTTATTCTTCGTGACGAAACAAATGGAGTTGATTCAGAAGGGGAAAAAGCAAAAGCAAGAGCAACTGAAGCCGAATCATGGGATTTTGTTCTAAAGGATTTGGAATTCGCAGCCAAACACCTTCCGAAAGAATGGGACAGCAAATGGGATGGGCGTTTGACTAAAGGAGCAGCGTATGCCTATATGTGTCGTACAGCACTCTTTGCGAAACGTTGGGATATTGCTATTACCGCTGCTGATGAGATTAAAAAGCTCAATAAGTATGACTTAATGGATGAATATAAAGATGTATTTAAAGTGGCAGGTAATAAAGAAATTATTTTCTCCATAGCATACAAAATTCCAGATATGCCCCATTATTTCGATCGCTATTTTGCTCCTGACGGTAAACAAGGGATAAGAAGAGCTGTCCCGACAAGTGAACTGGTTGATTCTTATGATATGGCTGACGGAACTCCTTTCTCGTGGAGCGGCTCCATGGCCAAAGATCCTTATGTAGGTCGTGAACCTCGTTTCTATGCATCCATTATATATAATGGGGCTACTTGGAAAGAAAAGACTATTTATACCTATGTAGACGCAGAAAACGGTTTTGCTGCTTACAGAGATAACATGAATCCGGGAGAAAAACAAACTGTTACCGGATATTTCATCAGAAAATATCTACAAGAAAACAATACCGAATTTGATGATAAGGGAAGCGATCAGTTTTGGATTGAAATGCGTTATGCGGAGGTTTTGTTAAATCTGGCTGAAGCTCTGGCAGAACAGGATTATGCTAAAAATCAGGATGATGCCCTGGAAGCTCTCAATGAAGTAAGAAGACGTGTTGACCTACCGGACCGTACAACACAGGAAGCACCGGATAAAGACTCATTTATGAAACTATTACGTAAGGAACGTATTTGTGAATTGGCCTTTGAAGGATTCCGTTATTGGGATTTACGCAGATGGCGTTTGGCTGGCGAAGTTATTGATGGAAAACAGGCACATGGAACAAAAATAACCAAAAAAGATGATAGTTCTTATACTTATGAACAAGTGTCATGTGACGACAATATAAACCGCTTCTTTCCAGAACGCTATTACTTGTTACCTATTCCTGTAGATGAATTACAGAATAATCCGTTATGTGAGAATAATGCTCCTTGGTAATATTAAAAGATTATTATAGTTATGAAAAATTTCAAAGTAATTACATACATCATATTAATGATAGCATTTAGCTTTTCCTTTTCTTCTTGTGAAAAGCATGATGATATCCATTATCATTCTGATTGTGATATCATATCCATTATGGTTCGTGCTAATTCTCCGGAAGATGGTACTACTTATGATGGGGTCATATCAGAGAATGGAAATATAACTTTCGAACTTCCGGCAAAAGTGAAATTGAGCGAATTATATGTAACAGCCAATTTGCCTGTAGCAGCATTTGCTTATCCTTCATTGACTGGTGCTAAAGATTTATCTACTCCATTTAAACTAACTATTGTAGCAGGTGATGGAACGCAAAAGGAGTATACTTTGATTGCTAAACACCTAAATAACTAAAAAAGTAGATGTTATGAAAATAAAATATCATAATTGGCTTCAAGTTGCTGTCATGGCAACAATGGTTGCATTTTCCGCATGCTCGGATGATCCAACATTATACTCTGACACTGATATAACCGGATTCAAAGTTAGATTGGGCGAGGGTAATTATAAACAGGGTACCGTTAAGGATGGTAACATTATTGAATTTAAAATTACTCCGGACTTAGATTTGAGCAAACTCAATGGAGTTACTTGTTCTTTCTTTATCTCTCCATATGCAACAGTTACACCTACCCCCGATGTACCTCAAGATTTTTCAAAAGATGTACATTACACAGTGAAGGCGCAAAATGGCACAACCACTGACTGGACCGTAAAATGGACTTATGGCGGAAAAGTAAATGATGGAGAAGGTTTTGAATATTTTTTCAAAAAATGGGAAATTAGTGTACCCACTCCATCTAATAAAAACAAAGATGGTTTCGGTGCAGTGTTTGGTAATTATATAATAGATACCCAATTTAATTTCTATGATAAATATACAGGGCAGAAAGTAGATAAGACTTTGAATGTGACAGGAATAGACGCTTCTTTGTGCCAGTTAGTCAATGATGACGCTGGTAATTTGATCGGTGTAGTAAAAAATGTAGGGTTATACAGATGGACTACTGTTGAGGGAGCTCCACAAAAGGTTGCTAATGTAACTCCCGGAGCAAATAAAGTTTCTGCAATCGGTGATATTGACAAAGTGGGATATGTTTATGATTCTAAACCTGATGGTGTAGGTACACATGCAGTTTACAAATTTGAGAATGGTACATATACAGGCACTTCAACCTTGGTTACTGGTCGTCCCAGTAATGATAGTAACTGGCGACAGATTGTGGCTGTACTCGGCGTGTCGGATAACCCACCATTTTACGTAATAGACGCAGTGAATGCCGGAGGTGTAATGGGACCGGAAATCGGTTATAAAGCAAATACGGCAGGGGCATTTAGCAGCATCACAGGTCCATATATAGACATGTGGAATAAGAAAGGATACGCTGGCTGGGGAAACCATGTACTTATTTCCGGTAGAGGTATTCCATTCAATGGCAGATGGTACGGAGCAACCATAACTTGTGGTTGGGGCTGGGTTGGACTGCACCTGCTAGACCCGTCTAGTAATCATTCATTACCTATCACAGAAACAATTGAGCCATGGACTACCAACTCTTGTATCTGGACTACTTGTTCACCAAGTGATGACGGAGAATCATTATATCTCTATTACGGTTATGGTGTAGGTATTCGTTGTTATGAACTTACAAAATACGAGAAATAGGCATACTCCTAATTATATAGAATTGAAATATGTTGAATAAAAGCATTATATCGTTTTTTCTATTGTTATTTGCTACCTGTTCCTTTGCCGGGAACAGGGGCAAAGAACAACCTAAATACCTTTGGTTTGATGCAGAAGCTAATTTTGAACGCTTTGCCTCTAAAGATTCTATTTCTTACTATTTGGAAAAAGCCAAATCAGTAGGATTCAATCAAGTAGTAGTAGACGTCAAACCTATATACGGGGAAGTACTGTATAAAAGTAAAATTCTACCTCCACTTACAACAGTGAATGGTAAAGTAATTCATCGTGACTGGGATTACCTGCAGTATTTTATCAATGAAGCTCGTCGGTTAGGATTAAAAGTCACTGTTTCTACTGCAATGTTTCCGTCCGGACACCCCGCTACCCGCGAAGGTCTGGTCTATGATGAGTCACGTTGGAATGGGAAAACATGCTTGGAATACACACCTGACGGAAAGATGCTTGACATCAGAGAGGATAAGAAAAAAGTAGGAGCTTTTTTAAATCCGGTTCGTAAAGATGTCCGCAAATTTGCTTTAAGTATTGTTCGTGAAATAGTGAAAAACTATGATGTTGATGCTTATGCATTAGATTATTGCCGATATCCAGGAGATGATAGTGACTTCTCTGCTGATAGTCATAAAGCTTTTGAACATTACTTAGGGAAAAAAGTCCGGAACTTTCCAGGCGATATTTTCACTTGGAATGCCGATGGAACGAAAAATCCTGGAATTTATTATAAAGAATGGTGGGCATTCCGGGCTAATGTTATCACTAGTTTTGTGAAAGAGGTACGTAAAGAAATTCATTCTATCAATAATAAAGTAGAGCTAGAGTATTGGGCCGCTTCCTGGATTCATGGTATTTATGGACAAGGGCAGAATTGGGCCAGTCCAAAATCTGATTTCTCATTAAATTATCCGTGGGGATCGGAAGCCTACAATGAATCAGGATTTGCACCTTATCTGGATACCTTCTTATGTGGAACGTATTTAGAGCGTATCTATGGCATGGATGATCCGGAATCTATAGAGTATGGTATTGCCCGTGCACAGAGATTGGTTGGTAATGATTGCAAAGTATTCGGAACGATATATGCTTTAAATCATAAAACCAATATAGCCGATGCAGTAAGTCTTTGTCTTGAGAAATCGGAAGGATTGATGATATTCGACATAGTACAGGTTATTGAAATGAATCTGTGGGATGATATCCAAAAAGGTATAGAACGTGCGGAAGCACAGAGATAACTAGAAATAAATATTTACGATTAAATCGATATGATAATGAAAAATATATCAAAATATTGGCTTCTTTTCATGATTGCCGCCATGTCTGCGACAAGTTGTTCAGATGATGATAATGAAAAGGTGGTAATGCCGGATCCTGATCCGACAACATTAGGCTGGGTTAAACAGACAACAGAGTTTGGCACATTACCTGAATACATAAGTGTATACAAATCTCCGTCAGAACTGGAAGGCATGAAAGCCATAGCTTTTATTGCTGTTGCGGATATGTCAAAAGCTAATTTTGCGACTATAGGAGACCAGATATATTCTAAGACTCCCAATCAAATCTGGCAAGCAGAACAACAAAAATATCCGATAATTATGAATGGTGGATATTTTGTAATGGGAGCCGGTAAGTCTGTCAGTCTGCTATGTCGTGAAGGAGAGGTTTTAGCTGTGAACTCGCAGGAGGAAATACGTTCTCAAAAGAGTTATTATCCTACACGAGGTATCTTTCAGCTGTCAAAGAATGGCTATTTCTCCACAGATTGGGCTTATACAACAACTGATGGTGTGACATATACCTATGAACAGCCTTCTCCCAATAAATCCGGTTATGAGCCTCAACCTGTACCTTCGGCTTATTTCCCAACGAGAGGCGTGAAATTAAATGCAGAAACGGCGATTGGAGGTGGACCGATCCTGTTGAAAGACGGAAGTGTGAGAAATACTTTTATTGAAGAACTTTTTGATGAAGAAAGTGGAGTTGCTCCCGAAAGTTATCATCCAAGAACCGCTATCGGAGTAACAGCCAATAATAAGGTGATATTTTTTGTTTGTGAAGGCCGCAGTGTAACGGAAGGTGTAAAAGGTATGAATATGGCTATGATGGCTAATGTCCTGAAGAGCTTAGGTTGTGTAGATGCTATGAATCTTGATGGTGGTGGTTCAACTTGTATGTTGGTCAACGGTCAACCGGTGATAAAGCCAAGTGCTGGTGCCCAACGTGCTATAACTACGGCAGTAGCTTTAAAATAACGGTCGAAAGATTTTTAGGATAACAAATTTATTTTATTTAGCTTTCTTATTATTCTCGATTTCAGACTGTATTTTTTTCTAAATATCAGCCTGAAGTCGGGAAATAAAAACAATAAAGTATGAAATACATTCCAAGCATTTTATTATTCTTTTTTCTTCTATCATTTAGTAGTTGTTCTACAAAGACTGTAGAATCCGAGCTTCCCGAGCCAAATCCTCCCACTCCTGTCATTCCGGAAGAACCAACTCCTGAAAAAGAAAAAATGCTATGGTTTGATGCAGAAGCAAATTTTGAACGTTTCTCAAAAAAAGAGAATATCACATATTATCTTGATCTCGCCAAATCAACAGGTTTTAATAAAATTGTAGTCGATGTGCGTCCTGTACAAGGCGATGCCCTGTTTAAAAGTTCTTATTTAACCTCATTGACCGATCTTGCCGGTACACATATCGAAAGAGATTGGGATTATCTTCAATTTTTTATTGATGAGGCTCATAAACGTGAACTTAAAGTTACGGTCTCTGCTACTATATTTACGGCAGGCCTACCTTCTTCTAAAAATGGTATGGCGTACCGTGATGATACATGGGATGGAAAAACTTGTTTGGAATATACCAAAGATCAGGGTTTGATAGATATTAAGGACGATAAAACAAAAGTCTCCGCCTTTTTAAACCCAGTTTTACCGGAAGTACAAGACTTTTGTCTGAATTTTATAAAAGAGTTAGTTACAAATTACAATTTTGATGGTTTTGCCTTAGACTATTGCCGTTATCCGGGAGATGAAAGTGATTTTTCGGAGGCAACAAAAACGGCTTTCGAACAATACATCGGAAAGCAATTAGATCGGTTCCCGGATGATATTTTCATTTGGAATACAGATGGCACTAAACGGACAGGGACTTATTATAAGAAATGGTGGGAGTTCCGCTCTATGGTCATACGTAATTTTGTAGAACGGGTGCGCACAGAAATTAAAAACATTAGACCGGATATTCAATTAGAATATTGGGCTGCCTCATGGATTCATGCTATTTATGGGCAAGGACAAAATTGGGCATCCACCGAATACGATTTTTCCAAAGAATACAGTTGGGCTTCACCTGAATATAAAAATACAGGTTTTGCCGGATTGTTAGACACTTTTCTATGTGGAACTTATTTAACCAAAATATTTGGATTGAACGATCCCGAATCCATAGAATATGGTATAGCGCGTGCACAACGCATTGTTCATGGAACATGTAAAGTCTATGGCACTTTGTATGCTTTAAATCATAAGGACAATATAGCAGATGCTGTTTATGTCTGTCTTTCCCAATCCGAAGGATTAATGGTGTTTGACATTGTACAAGTAATAGAATTCAATCAGTGGGCAGCCATTAAGGAAGGAATTCAACGAGCAGAGAGTCTTTAAATAGCGAATATTCAATAAAATATAATATATAAAATGAAACGAGTACTTATATTATTACACATTATTCTATGCACATGCATAGTAACTCAAGCCAAAAACTACACTGTAAGTTCACCGGATGGAAAAATCAAGGTGACGGTAACAGCCGGAAAACTATTAAGTTGGAGTATTGATTACAATGGTGAACGTATACTAAATCCCAGTCTGATGCAGATGGATATTGAAGGGCAGACTGAACAACCGGGAGTAAATCCGAAAGTAATAAAAGCTAAAACACTCAAAGTAAATTCGGAGCAAACAGCTGTCATTCCACTTAAACAAAGAATTATCAAAGATCAATATAACCAGTTAACTCTGACTTGTAAAGGTAACTACGCAATAGTCTTCAGAGTATATAACAATGGAGCCGCTTATCGTTTTGAGACTTCATTAAAGCAACCTAAAGTTATTATTAATACTGAAACCATCGAACAGAACTGGACTGAAGGGTGTAAGCTATATTGGCCAAGAGAAAAGAATCAAGAATATCTCACACACTGCGAAGCCATTTTTGATGAATTAAACATCTCCTCGCTCACTAAGGATATGAAAGGCTATCTACCCATTTATCTCTCTACCCCTAAAGGAACGAAAGTTGTTATTATGGAATCCGATCTTTTCGATTATCCCAATCTATTTTTGACAGGTGATCGTAATAACACGCTGTCCGGTGAATTTCCTCCTGTAGTTTTAAAAAGTGCCTTAAAGGAAGGTGCCGACCGTGACGAAGTATTATTGGAGAAAGCCTCTTACATTGCTGAAACTGAAGGAACAAGAACTTTCCCTTGGCGTGTGTTAATGATTAACGAAGACGACAAAGCGGTAATTGAAAATAACTTAGTGTATCAATTAGCCTCTCCATCTGTTACTCAAGACACAGACTGGATAAAACCCGGAAAGATTTCTTGGGATTGGTGGAGTACACTGAACGTATACGGGGTAGATTTTAAGGCAGGTGTGAATACTGATACCTATAAATATTTCATTGATTTCGCTTCAAAATACGGAATTGAATATATTTTATTAGATGAAGGCTGGTCAGCCGGAACCTGGAATATTAAGGAGCCAATACCCGGATTGGATATACCGGAACTGGTACGATATGGAAAGGAAAGAAATGTTGGTCTTGTATTATGGACCTTATGGAACCCACTTGATAAAGAATTGGACGAAATTCTGGATGTTTATGAAAAATGGGGAATCAAAGGTATAAAAGTAGATTTTATGCAACGTTCGGATCAATATATGGTTAATTTCTACGAACGGGTAGGAAAAGCCGCAATGGACCGTAAATTACTCGTTGATTTCCATGGATCTTTCAAACCTTCCGGTTTGCAGAAGAAATATCCCAATGTGATGACTTTTGAAGGTGTACTGGGATTAGAGCACGATAAGGATTCAAGAGATATTAATCCGGTACATGACTTGATTCTTCCATTTACAAGAATGGTAGCCGGTCCGATGGATTATACTCCCGGTGCAGTAAACAATGCAACAGCAGAAGACTTTTACATCAATTTCGTACATCCGATCAGTTTAGGTACACGCGCCCATCAGGCAGCTTTATATGTAGTGTATGAAAGCCCGTTACAAATGTTAGCAGATTCTCCCTCAAATTATTATAAAGCTCCAGAATTTGCCTCTTTTATCTCCCGTATACCTACCATTTGGGAAGATACTAAAGCTATAACAGCTAAAATCGGAGAACAATTAGTTATTGCCCGCAAGAATGGTAAGAATTGGTATTTGGCAGGTTTAACAGACTGGAATGCCCGTAACATTGAAGTGAAACTGGATTTTCTTGAAGCATCCAAATATAAAATGGAAATTTTCAAAGACGGTGTGAATGCAGATGTTTACGCCTCGGATTTTAAAACAGAAGAGGTAATGGTTTCAAAAGATGAACTAATTAACATCACCATGGCTAAAGGTGGCGGTTGGGCAGCAATTCTTACTCCAGTTGAATAAAAAGGTTTAGTAATGAAGAAAATACTATTTATATTATATACCTGTTGCATTTTATCGTTTCCTGTACGTGCGCAGCAAATTCCGTCATTTAAAGCAAATGACAGAATTGTTTTTCTTGGAAATAGTATAACGGAAGGAGGGCATTATCATTCTTATATATGGCTGTATTACATGACGCACTTCCCCAATTTACCTCTTCGTATGTATAATGGAGGAATCGGTGGTGATTGTGTGAGCCACATGGTTTATCGTTTCGATTCAGATATTAAAATCAAAAAGCCGACCTATCTGATCTGTTCTTTCGGGATGAATGATTCCGGATTCGACGGATATAATAAGCCCGGATATGATAAGTATGCGAATCAGCAGGTAGAGTATGCTCACACAGAGTTTGAAAAACTGCAACGGCAGATTCTTGCTGACAAAAAAATAAAAAGCGTAGTACTTCTAGGCTCTCCTCCCTATGATGAGAATGTGAAATTGAAAGGAGTAGAAGCTCTACACGGAAAGAATGAGACGATCAAACGAATTATTGAAATGCAGGCAGAAGTTGCCCAAAAGAGAGGATGGGGATTTGTCAATTTCAATACTGTGATGTGCGGGTTGAATAAGCAGATTCAGCTATCTGATTCTACAGCTACTTTCTGTGGCGGTGACCGGATTCATCCTGATAAAGACGGTCATATGGTAATGGCGTACTTATTCCTGAAAGCACAGGGACTTGCAGGACAGGAAATCGCCTCTTTCCAAATCAATGCCACTAACAGGAAAGCAATGGAAGAGCGAAATTGCCGAATATCTCATATAAAGAATGAGAATGACACAATATTTTTCAGATATTTATCCCGTTCATTGCCTTTCCCTATCGACACGATTCCTCGCTGGGGAACGAAAGGTACAGCCCGGGATGCTATCAGACAAATTCCCTTTATACAGGAAATGAACCAGGAAATAATGAAAGTAACTGATTTGCATGGCATTTTCCGGGTAACTATTGATGGAATAGAAATTGGCTGTTGGAGTGGCGACGAATTGAGTAAAGGAGTTAATCTGGCAGAAATAACATGTACACCCCAATACCAACAGAGTCTGTCTATCATGCATCTGAATGAAGAAAGGTGTGCTATAGAAAAACGTTTACGTCAATATATGGCTATGCAGTATGTCTTTTTTAAGCATAGAGGATTACTTTTTGCAGATAATAAAGCCGCTCTTGATGTTGCCAAAGCGGAACGGGAAAGTCATTACCTGGTGAAGTATTTATATACCAATTATACTCAAGCCATGTTTCCGCAGATACGTGAAGCCTGGCAGGCTGAAATAAACCAGTTGATAACTCAAATATATAAAATAAACAAGCCTCTTACGCGTTTGATTAAAATAGAAAGGATTAAAGAATGAAATTAAGACTATTATTACTTTTATGCCTGTTCCAATGGAGTTTTTCCTGTTTTAGTATACAGGCTGAAACTACTCCCGTAGTCTATTACGGGAAAGTACTGTCCGGAGGTAAGGGAGTTGCTAACGTACCTGTGACAGATGGTACGCAGATTGTCCTTACAGATAATAAAGGACGATACTCCATGACAAGTACCTCTGATGCAGAATACATCTATATTACCCTTCCTGATGGTTATGACGTTCCGATGAAAGGTAAAGTCCCTGTATTCTTTCAAAAAGTACCTGCTCAACCTTCAAAGAAAGTACATTTTGATTTTGAGCTGACACAATCATCTACGAATAACCAAAAGCATGTTTTGGTTGTATGGGCTGACCCACAAGTGTATTTTGACGAAGAAATGCCACAAGTACGGGAGGCCTCAAAAGATGTGAAAGAACTGTTGGCAACTAGCTATCAGGGAATCCCTGCGTATGGAATAGTGTGTGGAGATATTATTGGTGATATCAATAAAAAGCCCAGCTATTTTGCACCCATGATAGATGTAATAGCCGAAACGGAAATTCCCTTCTTCTATGTAATTGGAAATCATGACTTAGATTTAAATGTACGTTCCAATGAACATGCACGTACTACTTATAAATCTTATTATGGTCCTACTTACTATTCATTCAATAGAGGAAATGTGCATTATGTTGTTCTCGATGATATTTTCTTTATTGCAAAAAGCTATTTGTATGTTGGTTATCTTACCGAACAACAACTCCAGTGGTTGGAACAGGATTTGAAACAAGTTACTCCGGGATCCACAGTAGTAGTTGCTACACATATCCCTACCTATTCAAGAGAAGCACGCCGAAAGGAATGGGGAAAGGAGTCTACTATGAAAGTAATGAATAACCGCTCTCATTTGTATGAGTTGCTAAAACCTTACAATGCTCATATCATGTCAGGACATGAACACTATAATGAAAATTATGTGTTGGCAGACAATCTTTACGAACACGTGCACGCCCCCTTGTCAACATTGTTTTGGCAAGCTCCCTGGGCTTGTGATGGAACTCCGGGCGGATATGCCGTCTACGAGTTTGACGGAGGTAAAGTTAACTGGTATTACAAATGTGTAGGAAAAGATAAGGACTATCAATTTGAACTTTATCCGGTAGGTGCCAGTCGAAATAAAAAGGAAGCAGTGGTGGCAAATGTCTGGAATTACGACCCAACCTGGAAAGTGAAATGGTATGAAAACGGTATTGACAGAGGAGAAATGACTCGTTTTTCCGGATACGACCCTGCTATTTATGAATACTGTGATAAAAACAGTTCTACATTTAAGCATAAGTATTTGGGAGCAGACATTACTGAACACTTATTTTATGCGGTTCCTGAAATGAAGGATTCCGAAATACGTGTAGAAGTTACAGATCATTGCGGTAATGTATATACCCGTAAAATGCAGCAACCTAAATAAGCAAAAACATAAAAAAGGAAAGAAAATGAATCGACTAACTGCATTAAGAAAAGTGTTTTATATTGTGGGAATCACCAGCTTCCTTTCAGCTTGTAACCAAACTGATAATCTGGTACTAAAGTCCCCGGATGGTAAGATACAACTAACAGTCACAGAGAATGATAATACAATATCATACGCAGTAAATAAAGAGAATGAAACCATGATACTCCCTTCTAAATTAGGGTTTATCCTGGAACATGGAGATAGCTTAAACTATTTTGTAATTAAAGGCACCGAACGTTCCTCCTTGGACGAAACTTGGGAACAACCTTGGGGAGAGAGCCGATATGTACGTAACCACTATAATGAATTGAAAGTACTACTTCAAGAGGTAGCAGGAAAACGTAAACTTAATGTAATATTCCGTCTCTTTAATGATGGTATCGGATATCGTTATGAGTTTCCGCAACAGGAATCCATGGATTCATTAGTTATTATGAGCGAAGCAACAGAGTTTAAAATGCCGCGTATACATAAAGCTTGGTGGATTCCCGCATCCGATCCATATTATGAATGTATAGCAACATTCTCTTCCATAAATGAACTGGATACTGTACGCACTCCTCTAACAATGGAAACTGCAGAAGGAAAGTATCTTGCCATTCACGAAGCTAACCTGACAGATTATCCCAAAATGAATCTGACAGTCAAGGATTCTGCCACACTCTGCGCTTCATTAGTTCCTTGGTCTAATGGAGTAGCAGTATACATCAAAGCTCCATTTGTTACCCCTTGGAGAACAGTTGTTATTGGTGATAAACCGGGTGATCTGGTTACATCTTATTTGATGTTGAATCTCAACGAACCCTCCAAAATCAAAGATACTTCCTGGATAAAGCCAGGGAAATACATCGGTATATGGTGGGAAATGCATTTGGGTAAAGGAACATGGTATTATGGTCCCAAACACAGTGCTACCACTGCTAATACAAAGAAATATATAGACTTTGCATCGGAAAATGGTATCTCCGGTGTGTTAGTAGAAGGATGGAATGTCGGCTGGGAAGGAAACTGGATGAAACAC
Source organism: Bacteroides sp. OM05-10AA (assembly GCF_003439055.1). NCBI lineage: Bacteria > Pseudomonadati > Bacteroidota > Bacteroidia > Bacteroidales > Bacteroidaceae > Bacteroides > Bacteroides sp. OM05-10AA. The sequence continues at coordinate 23,821 of NZ_QSUR01000045.1, read as the reverse complement.
GGGGATTCTTTAGACTTCACCAAACCTTATCCGGATTTTGATATTAAGGCAATCACTGATTATGCCCGTGAGAAAGGCGTAGAACTGATTGGACACCATGAAACTGCAGCTGCTACCCGCAACTACGAGAACCAACTGGATAAAGCCTTCGCTTTCTATCAACAATATGGAGTGCATGTCGTGAAAACCGGATATGTGAATCGCCTAATGGACTTTAAAGAAGCGCACGACGGTCAGTATGGTGTACGTCACTATCGGAAAGTGATAGAAACTGCTGCCAAATATCAAATAGCTATTGACAACCACGAGCCTGTTATGCCTACCGGTATTGAGCGCACATGGCCTAATCTTATGACCCAGGAAGGCGTGCGCGGACAGGAACACAATGCATGGTCTCCCGATGGAGGAAATCCGCCGGAACATACAACTGTTATTCCTTTTACCAGAGGATTAGCCGGCCCCATGGACTTCACATTCGGAACTTTCAACTTTACTAACGAAGCATATCCGGGGACTCGTGTCAATACTACACTTTGCAAGCAATTAGCGCTATTTGTCGTGATCTACAGCCCCTTACAAATGGCCTCGGATTTACCAGAAAACTACAAAGGCATCAAAGCGTTCGATTTCATTAAGGATGTACCTACCGACTGGGATAAAACTTATGTGGTAGATGCCAAAATTGGTGATTATTCCGTGTTTGCGCGGAAAGACCGTAACACCAGCGATTGGTATGTAGGCTGCATCACAGATGAAAATGCAAGAGAGTTGGATGCTCCTTTGAGCTTTTTGGATGCGGATGCGAAGTATACTGCTCAAATATATGCTGACGGTGACGATGCGGAATGGAAAACGAATCCGACTTCTTTCAAGTATGAAGAGAAAATAGTAACAGCTTCTGACACGCTTCATGTCAAACTGGCAACAAGCGGTGGATGTGCTATTCGTTTTATCAAACAGTAATATGATTATGAAGAAAATACTAAGTATACTCCTTTTTCTAGTTGTTGTCTGCCAAATACGTGCGGAAGATGCTAATATCACTACCATGTATAAAATGACACAACGGTTGTTTCCTCAACAGGCTTCATCTTTTGATTTCCGTCTGTTGAATAATACTTCAGCAGACACTTTTACCATCAAAAGTGAAGGGAATAAAATTATTATTTCCGGAAATAACGCTAACTCTATGGCAGTAGGTTTGAATCATTATTTGAAAAACTACTGTCTGACCACTATTTCATGGTATAAGGATGATCCGATAGAATTACCTAAAACTCTCCCTTCCATATCAACAGAAGTCACTATTAAGGCAAATGTCCCGACCCGTTTCTTTCTAAACTATTGTACGTTCGGGTATTCAATGACTTGGTGGAAATGGAGTGATTGGGAACATTTTATCGACTGGATGGCTTTAAATGGAATCAATATGCCTCTTGCTATTACCGGTCAGGAAGCTATCTGGTATAAAGTCTGGAGTAAACTGGGATTGACAGATGAAGAAATACGGGGATACTTTACAGGTCCTGCACATCTTCCATGGCATCGAATGTGTAACTTGGATGGCTGGCAAAGTCCTTTACCTAAAGAGTGGTTGTCAAGTCAGGCAGCGTTGCAGGAACAGATTGTTGCCCGTGAACGTGAATTTAATATGCGACCTGTATTGCCGGCTTTTGCCGGGCATGTACCGGCAGCATTGAAACGGGTTTATCCCAATATAAAAACAACCAGAGTAAGCGAATGGGGAGGTTTTGCCGATCAATATCGTTGTACTTTCCTGAATCCCATGGATTCTTTGTATGCGATCATACAAAAAGAATATCTTACCGAACAGATTCGTTTATATGGTACAAACCATATCTATGGCATCGATCCGTTCAATGAAATAGATCCTCCTTCATGGGATGCCGATTCTTTGGGAATGATGGCTAAGCATATCTATGAATCTGTAGCTGCTGTAGATCCTGAAGCGGTATGGTTGCAGATGACATGGCTGTTTTATGCTGACATCAAGCATTGGACCACTCCACGTATCAAATCCTATCTTCGTTCTGTGCCTCAAGACAGGTTGATTCTATTAGACTATTTCTGTGAATATACAGAAATCTGGAAACAGACAGACAGTTATTTCGGTCAACCTTATCTTTGGTGTTATCTGGGTAATTTTGGTGGCAATTCCTTTCTGTCAGGTCCGGTAAATTTGGTGAGCGAACGATTGGCAGATGCTTTAAAGAATGGCGGCAGTAATCTTAAAGGAGTAGGTTCCACTCTCGAAGGCATAGACCTGAATCAGTTTATGTATGAATTTGTTCTTGACAAAGCATGGAATGGAGGTCAGACAGATAAAGAATGGTTCTTTAAACTGGCAGACAGACGAATTGGCAAGATATCTCCTGAAGCGAGAAAAGCATGGGAAATACTAGCAAATAAAGTGTACGTCCAACCAGCACAAGTGGGACAAGGCACACTCACCAATGCGCGCCCCTGTTTGAAAGGAAATGGACATTGGACTACCAAACCAACGATTGAATATCAACCAAAAGATTTAGTTGAAGCATGGAGATTGCTATTATCTGTAAAAGACTGTCAACGGGATAGTTATGAGTTTGATCTGGTCAATATTGGACGACAAGTTTTAGGAAATTATTTTAATGTAGTCCGTGATGAGTTCACCCTTGCATATGAAGCGGGAGATATACCGATGATGAAAAACCGGGGGAATAAGATGAGAGAGATTCTTGCTGACCTTGATAAACTCGTTAGCTGTCATCCAACTTTCTCATTGCATAAATGGATCACTGATGCTCGTGATATGGGACATGATACCGCTTCTAAAAACTATTATGAAATGAATGCCCGTTCTCTGATTACCATTTGGGGAGATAGCTATCACCTGACCGACTATGCTAATCGATCATGGGCAGGTCTAACCAATCAATATTATTCTGTTCGGTGGGATCGTTTTATAAATAAAGCAATCGAGGCTGCTGAAAAGAAGAAGAATTTTGATGAAGAAGAATTCTTTAATCAATCACGGATTTATGAAAACGAATGGGTAAATCCTAGCAACAGAATCAGCTACAACGAAGGCGGTGACGGAATAAAACTAGCCCGCCAAATCTATAAAAAATACGCAAAAGAAATCATTCGATAAAATTATAAAGTATACCTCAATATGAGAACGAATAAGCTACACTTGTTTTTATTTCTTTTAATGTGTTTCTGCCTGAACCTTTCAGTTCAGGCAGAAGCCTCTATCAACATTATCAAGGGGAAAGTTACCTGCGAAGGTAAAGGAATAGGGGGAGTAATGGTTACCGACGGCCATATATGTGTGCAGACCGACGCTTCCGGGAAATATAGTATCCCCACTTTGGGAGACAGTCGTTTTGTGTATATTTGTACTCCTTCAGGCTATCTGACAGAGCGGAAAGGAACTATCCCTTCTTTCTATCTACCTATTGATTATTCTAAAAAGCAAAACTATAATTTTAATCTGAAGAAGAATCCCAGAGATGATGTTTCCCATGTCTTTGTAGCTCAATCTGATATACAGGTTACTTCCAGAGATGAACTGGCTATTTATCAACATGTAGTCGACGATTGCAAACAACTTCTCTCTTCTTATGCAACAACAGAAGTTTTTGGAATTGACTGTGGAGACATTGTAGGCGATCATCAAGAATTATATCCCGATTATTTGAAAAGATCCGATCAATTGGATATACCTATTTATCGTGCAGTGGGCAATCATGATATGAATTATGACGGTCGCACTCACGAAACTTCTTACAAGACTTTTGAAAATACTTTTGGTCCTTCTTACTATTCCTTCAATAAAGGGAATGCTCATTATATTGTAGTAGATAACAACTTCTTTATCGGACGTGATTATTTCTATATGGGTTATCTGGATGAGAAAACATTTGCATGGCTTGATCGGGATTTATCATACGTACCGAAAGGGTCACTCGTATTCTTTATTATGCATATCCCTTCCCGCCAAACAGAAAAACAAGAAGCTTTTTTATATAATTATGATATGATTGGTAATCAGATGGTCAATGCAGGTGCACTGCATCAGATATTGAAACCCTACAAGGCACATCTTATCACAGGACATACTCATTACAATCTTAATGTCGTATTCGATGAGAATCTGATGGAACATAATACGGCTGCTGTTTGTGGTACGTGGTGGAAAGCGGATATTTGTCTGGATGGTACTCCACGTGGTTATGGCGTATATGAAGTAAATGATAACGATGTAAAATGGTATTACAAAAGTTGCGGATATCCCAAAGAACATCAATTTCGTTCTTATCCTGTAGGAGCTTCTAAGGAACATCCGTCAGATATTATTGCTAATGTATGGAACTGGGATAAACTGTGGAAAGTGGAATGGCTGGAAGACGGTCAGTTGATGGGAAATATGACACGATATACTGGTTTAGATCCATACGCAGCAGTAGTATGTTCGGACCGGGAAAAGATGGTATATACATGGATTACCCCAAGACCTACCCAACATATGTTTCGGGCAACTCCTAAAAATAAAGATGCTCATATAACGGTTAAAGTAACCGACCGTTTTGGCAAAGAATATATTCAAACAATCAATCCATAGATATATGAATAAACGTGCTTATGCTTTAGATGCCCTACGAGGCTATGCTATCATCACGATGGTACTTTCGGCAACTGTTGCATGGAATTCTCTACCCGGGTGGATGTATCACGCACAAACTCCTCCTCCGGACAGAGCTTTCGATGCCAGTTTATCGGGAATTACTTGGGTGGATCTTGTTTTTCCATTCTTCTTGTTTGCAATGGGCGCAGCTTTCCCTTTCTCAATCAAAAAAAGATTTGAGAAAGGGGATACTAAGTTGCGATTGGTATATGAAGCTATCAAGCGAGGTGTGCAATTGACTTTCTTTGCTATTTTTATTCAACATTTTTATCCGCATGTTTTGAGTAATCCACAGGACATACGTGCCTGGTTATTGTCCATTCTTTGTTTTATTATACTATTTCCTATGTTCATTCGCATCCCTCTGAAAATGCCCGATTGGATGCGTACAGTTATCAAGGTAACGGCCTATGTAATAGCCATTGTCTTGTTACTGACAACTCAATATGCAAATGAAAGAGCTTTTGATGTATCATTCAACAACATAATCATATTACTGCTGGCAAATATGGCTGTTTTTGGTTCGGTCATATATATTTTCACAATGCAAAATCTCCGGGCACGAATAGGTGTATTACTAATATTGATGGCTTTGTTGTTAAGTGGACAGGTCGAGAATTCCTGGACACAAGCTATATACACCTACACACCTCTACCTTGGGCTTTTCATTTTGAGTATTTACAATATCTCCTTATCGTGATTCCGGGAAGCATCGCCGGAGAGTATTTGATGGACTGGCTGAAGCAGCACGATGATTCGTCTATTGAATTTACAAATAAATGGAAAGCTATCGTAATGATTCTTTTGACATTAGCTATAATTATTGTAAATTTGGCAGGACTTTATACACATTGTACAGTCTTGAACCTGATAATAAATATTCCGTTGCTGATAAGTGGAGTCTTTTTATTGAGAAAGGGCACAGGATTTATAAAGCTTTGGAGAGAACTTTTTATAGCCGGAGCTTTCTTAGTTGTTTTGGGATTATGCTTTGAACCTTTTCAGGGAGGTATAAAAAAAAATCCCGCCACTTTGGGTTATTTATTTCTCACTTCAGGTCTGGCATTTATGGCTTTATTGCTTTTAAATGTGATATGTGATTATTTTCGTTGTGTAAAGAGTACCCGTTTTCTTGTAATGCCCGGACAAAATCCCATGATGGCCTATGTAGTAGGAGATCTGTTGATTATGCCTGTGATCCATTTATTAGGAATTGCATCATTGCTTGTTTATTTCAATGAAAATGCATGGATGGGATTTTTACGGGGGGTAGTATTAACGGCATTATCAGTATTGGTAACTATGTTCTTTACCCGGATAAAATGCTTTTGGAGAACTTGAAACAATAATATTCAAAATATGAAAAGAAGAATTTGTGTTTTTATAATGCTTTTTTTGATGTGTCATATATATGCCCAACTGGTATATCATGATGCATCAAAGTTCCCTTTATTAGGAAAAGCCACCGAAGCCACCGGAGCACGATATGAAAGACTTCCGGATTCATTGAAGAATATCTCCCGTGCTCCGTTATGGAATTTAAGTCGTAATTCTGCCGGAATGGCGATACGTTTTCGCAGTAATTCTACCACGATAGCTGCAAAATGGGAAGCTCTTATCAATTTTCATATGAATCACATGACTGATACAGGTGCAAAAGGCTTAGACCTTTATTGTCTTCAGAAGAATGGGGAGTGGCGTTTTGTAAACAGTGGTCGTCCGAATGGAAAAACAAATCAAGCAACAATCATTGCTAACATGCAACCGGAAGAGAGAGAATATATGCTTTATCTTCCTCTTTATGACGGTTTGGTTTCCCTATCTATAGGGATTGATTCGTTAGCTACTATCGATCAGCCTTTAATTGATTATCCAATTCGCCAGAAGCCGGTTGTATTTTATGGAACCAGTATTCTTCAAGGAGGTTGTGCTTCACGTCCAGGAATGGCACATACAAACATTATATCAAGAAGATTAAATCGTGAATGTATCAATCTGGGATTCAGTGGAAATGCATTGCTAGATTTAGAAGTTGCCAAAGTAATAGCCGAGGTAGATGCCAGCGTTTTTGTTTTGGACTTTGTGCCTAATGCTTCTGTAGAACAGATGAAAGAACGTATGGAAACATTCTATCACATCATTCGTAGTAAACATCCGGATACGCCAATCATTTTTATAGAAGATCCTATCTTCACTCATACACTTTATGATGAAAGAATTGCTAAGGAGGTACAAAGAAAGAATGATACGCTAAAGGAGATATTCAACCGACTAAAAAAGAAAAATGAGAAAAATATCATTTTAATCTCCTCAAAGAATATGCTGGGAGAAGATGGAGAAGCCACAATTGATGGTATTCATTTCACAGATTTAGGCATGATGAGATATGCTGATCTTGTCTGTCCAATCATTAAAAAAGCAATCAAATAAAATAGTGACGCTATCGGCTTGGTATAGCGTCGCTATATGAAGCTTATAGCAACGCTATCCTGTTGACATAGCGTCACTATTTTAAGACTCTTAATAGGTGGCTTTTTCGTACGCTATATCAATAGAAACAAATCTTCAAATATCAAAATGATAAAATGTCATTTTGATATTTGAATTGCACTATAATCGAATTTATTCAGTCTCAATACCAGGCGTAGAAAAGAATCGTACGGATTAGTGATCTGCATAATTCAGGAATCAAAGAAATCCTTTTATTATAGAGCATAATCATTATTATTGAATGTTATGCGCTACATAGTGAATGTATTTATTAATCCATTCATGCTTTTTGTTTAATTAAACAAAGTCCTAAAAAAATTTCTAATAAATCAAGAAATCCTATTTTCACAAGTAAGATATGCTTCCTTTTAAATGTACGTGACGTTTCTTATAAACCAGCCTTGTGCTTCTTTAAAACCAACTGTACGTTTCATTAGAACCAACCGTGTGTTTTTTACAAATAATACGGTAATTTATATGCAAATGACCGTTCTTTTATTCGTAATTATGCATATAAATACCGTATTTTATTTGTTTACTTCTCTACTTCTTTTCATTTACAAAGGATAGGAAATAGTAGAATCAATAAAAAAGCGACCGAAAGCAACTCTTTTTAATATATAATAATCACATTGATATTTACGTTCTCCAAAACCATTTGATTTTTGTGAAGAACATAGTCACTAAAACTGCCAAAGAAGTAAGAATTACTCCTTGGAGAAAACCTAACCAAGCACTTTGTTGAAAATAAGATAACAATGAAGCAACTCCTAATATGTTAGCTAATGGCATAATCAATAAATCGCCGACCACATAAGCTATCATTGGATTCTGACCGGACATGACTAAAAAACGAGTACTTTTGACACACCGGAAATAGTCACAAATAATACTTAGGAATATAAGAGCCAGGAAAGCCAGCCCGGAAGTAACAAAGAAATAACTAAAAGTTGTCGGATCTTTTTTAATGCCATCCTGAAAAGGTTCAAAACACAAACCCAAAAGAAGTAAGTATGCGCCTGCATTAAACAACTTTTTCCATAATAGGGCTATCCCATCCGCCTTGTGTGGAAATATACATTTACCTGCTAGTAGCAAAAAAACTGTAACCACCAGATTAATAACCAAATTACGAGTGTAGAGACCGTAAAGATTACTAATGATAAGAACGATGGATAATATCATCAACATGATACTCATTTTACGATAAGGAGATGTAGCATAATCATCCGTCTCTTTTTGATATGTTTTCATCCACTCCGCTAAATATTCGCCAGCTATACTGCCGGGAATAACGATAAATAAGTATTTCAAGTAATCAAACCGATACATCCATGGCAAAGGAGTATAATTAAATACACTCTGTGTCCACGAACCATCCACTGTACTCCCTAATATCATTGCCAGTAGCAATATCAGAACTCCTAAGCGTATCCAACGATTATGCATTGTGAAAATGTAAAGAATAGAGCCGAAAACAGCCATATTAGCCAACAACAAAATGATGATATTACTGGAAAATAGGCTGAATGTCTTACCATCTGCATAAGAGGTGGTTGCTAACATGATGGCAGCAATAATGTAAGCTCCAACTTTTATTGAAGTATGTGCCCAATCCGGCATCTTCAAAGGAATACGCATAAACATGGGAAATAGAACAATAAAACAGAGTATAGCCAGCAACCATGCCCTCATATCTTGTGGAGAGCTTAACATGTACGGATAAAAATGCTGGATAAAAATAGCAAAGAAAGTCAACTGAATCCCCCGTTTGACAGCTTCATAAACAAGTTTCAGTTTTGAATCACCTTTTCCAGCACGTTTCCTTATGGAAAAAGGAAACGCGGCTCCCATAGCGAACAAGAAAAAAGGAAACACAAGGTCTACCCAAGTAATGCCGGGTAACAACGGATTAAACACATGATCTGGCGGAGGCGTTTGCGCATGACTCATCCAACCGGGAAGAACATGCGTTACGATGGTAGCCGAAAGTACCATCGTAATAATTGCATATCCTCTTAAAGCATCTAAAGCTAAAGCTCTGTTGTTCATAAAGCTCCCCCTTCACGCATTCCTTTTTCTACTTCCTTCCAAAGATTCTTTTGGATGATGTGTACAATATCAAATACCATGAGTCCATCCGATCGACGGAGGTTCATTTCTATTGTTTCAGATAATTTTCCCGGGTTATCGTAGAATTGATCTACCAGGATACCACCCATAAACTTGTTATCTTTCAGAATTTGACGTAAGTGTTGACAAGAACCTTCCACACAGTACCATGTACCGGCTTGAGCTTGTGAGTCTGTTTCGTTCCAGATACTGCGGTTCGTTTTCTTATACTCTTCTATTGTTATGTCTGTATAGTAATTTCCAGTTGCATACAAATCAATCAGCTCTGCATATCCATAATTTTTATATTCGGGAGTAGCCCAGCTGAAATCTTGAGCCGGATCATACTTTTTACTGGCGAAATTAACTCCTACTTCGTAGTAAGACGGATACCAAGCTCCGGTATATGTGCCAAAAGAAACTTTTGGATTGGTAGCTTTAACTTCTTTACGTGCCAATGCCATAAAATCAGTAATGTTTTTCGTTCTCCATTCAATCCATTTCTGGAAAAACTTTCCCGGTTGCATGATATACTTCCCACCAGCATTCTTTTTCCAAACAAAAATATCTTCGGGGAATTTGGTCACTTTCTTATCTATATATTCTTCAAATTTCTCACGCGAAAGTGATGAAAAGTCGGCTGTTATACCATCATAACGTACGCGATCGAGCATCAGTCCATCCAAATCAGGATACTTGGTCACCACTTCTTTTAGTACATTCAGAATATGGGTGCGATATTCCTCATTCAAGGGGTTAATCATAGCACCGTATTTCTGTTTTTCTTCCGTGATTGGAATAATGCCTTTCTCGGGAGTATATACCATTGATGCCCAGTCCGGATGTCCGCTATATACCATTCCGCGATCGAAATAATTGTGTCCGGCGCAGAACACATTTAAGGAAGCATGAATCTCAAGTCCCAATTCATGGCCTTTTTTAATGAAATGTTGCAAGTAATCAAAATTCCCAGCTTTTGCACCTTTCCATTCTTTCATCTGTGGGGCAAACTGGCTTTGATAAAGTACTTCTCCGGTAATGGGACGGATGTCCACTATTGCATGGGTAAAACCTAATGATTTGATTTTCTCCAGATAGTAGTCTATCGAGTCTTTATGACTGAAACGTTCGAAATTAGCCTCGGCATCAAACCACATTAAAGCGGGTTTCTTCTTGATTACAATCCGGAAAGGAGAAGCAGGAATTTCCGCATTGTTACATAGTTCTCCCAACATATAATTCCGGAAACAATAGCGCACCTCTACCGGATCATTTACAGAATCATTCCATACTTTTACAGTGGATGAGCCATTGATAATTTCTGCTTTAGCCGATCGTAATATACCATCTGTCCCGACTATCTCAAATCCTTTTATATTTTGATTTTCAGGAGTCAATCCATCTTCACCATGTTCAAAATCTATTTCTACTATGTTCTCTTTTATCCGATGGGATTTATATATAGGACCGGAATATTGAATACCTTTACGATGATAGGTCTTTGCCAATGCCCAATAAGCCAATCGCTCACCGATCTTTATTTTATAAGGTGAATGAATAAAGTTTTCACTTCCGGCATCTCCTGTTGTCACCATCCCGACATTAGGAACTTCTGACATCAATTCCAACTGACATTGACGGAACCAAGCCCAATCCTGTTTATCATTGCCTTCCGATTTCCACGGCGCAATCTGTACGTAATAAAATGGCATTTGGGGATTATTGAAGAATGTTCTCCATTGGGAAACCATCGCAGGAAATAATCTTTTATATAATCCAGGATCGGATGTGTTTGCTTCGCCTTGATACCAGATAACTCCTTTAACAGGAAATCCTTTCCATGGATTTACCATTGCATTCCATAATAATGTAGGAGTCCCTGCCGTCCATTCAAACTCTTTCTGTTCCACGCAGGGTAATGCTATTTCCGGGAAGTCCGACAAAGTCTCTTTATCCATCCAGGCCTCTATTTTTGACATACTCCAGGAACAATGTATCAGTCCGACGGGAATATCCAGAGATTGTTGTAGCTGATTACCAAAGAAATAAGCTGTCGCACTGAAATTAGCAACTTCTTCCGGAGAGGCTTCTTCCCATTCTCCTTCCACCCCAGCTTCCTGTGGAGTGGTACTCCAGGCATTTTTTACTGTATAGAGGCGCAATGGACGTTGAGGATTGGCAGATACAATGTACGGCTGGGAGCCAAACACTGGCTGTCCACGGAATCCTTTTACAGGCATCTCCATATTCGACTGTCCGGAACAGAACCAGACTTCTCCTATTAAAATATTTTGTAACTTGAATTCCTCTCCGTCCGAGAACGTTATACTGTATGGCCCTCCGGCTCTCGGTGTTTGAAGCGTAAGTTTCCATTCACCTTTTGTATCAACATTCGTTTGGACTTTTTTATTATCCCATGAAGCGATAGCTTGCACGCGTTTTCCCGAAGTTGCCGTTCCGGAGAAAGTAACCTTTGATTGTTGCTGCAACACCATATTACTCCCCCAAATGGAAGTTAGGGTTACTTTAGCTTCTGCCTTCAAAAGAAACGACAAACATATCAATAATATAAAATATCTGGTTCTCAACATATTATCTTTATTTATTTTCTATAGCTTTAGTGTATACATTGCCGAAGCGATCTGTTACTTTCACTTCCATTTTAGCATTCTTATTGTGAGGAGTAGCATGAAAAAGATGTTCGGTAAGAATAGGGGAAATCCATTCATACTTCACCTTTTCTTTGTCAGAACAGATTGCTTTGGCTGTAGGATCGTACCCTTTATAACGTTGCATTTCTCCCATTCGCTTTCCGTTTTCATACCATTCCACTTTCCATTGTTCATCCCAGTTCCATACATTAGCAATGATATCAGAAGGATGCTCGTCGGATGATCCGACAGGATATACATGCAGCTGATGTTCTGCCGGATAGCCTGCGCTTTTATATATCCATTTCACTTGATTCCCATCTACTTCATATACCCCGTATCCCCTCGGAGTGCCGTCCACATTAATATCTGCACGCCACCAAGTACCGCATACGGCAGCTGTGTTATGTTCCATTAATGAATCATTAAAGCATACGTTCAAATTGAAATGTGTATGTCCGGAAATGATATGGGCATTATAACCTTCCAATAGTTTGTACAGTGCAGCTGTATTTACAGTTTCATCCTGATCTAGGGTATTATATCTTAACTTCTTCTGAAGACTGGAAGGAATATGCATTACCACAAAGACTAGTTTGTCTTTAGGCACGTATGAGAGGTCTTGCTCCAGCCATTGGAAAGTGCGTTCATCAATGTAACCTATATATTGATAATCACGGTTGACATAAAAGCAATTATCAAGTACGATGTAATGTGCATTTCCTTTATTAAACGAATAATAGATAGGACCGAAATAACTTTCGAAAGTACGATAGGAGTATTCAAAAGTACGTCCTCCATACGTCATGTCATGATTACCGATTGCCCGATAAATGGGAAACTTTAATGATGATACCGTGTTTATATATGAGGGATATAAAGAGGGTGTATCTCCTACAATATCCCCACAATCTATACCGAATACCTCTTTTTTACCTATATAAGGACGAATATATTCTTTCATATCCTGCAAATATTTTGCATAGGCTTTTACATCATCCTCGGAAGTCACTTGGGCATCTGCCTGCACCAAAAAAAGATGATTCATTTCATTTTGCGGATTTCTTATCAATTCGAAATCGTAAACACCTTGTTTGGCCGGATTCAGCTTTTGATAGAATAAAGGTATTGTTTGTTCTGCTTTCGGCAAATATCCGGAAGGAGTGGATAAATAAATAAAACGAACATCTCTATTGGGGAGGAGAGTATATTGGCCTTGTTGGTCAGTAAGCGTACAGTCTATTCCGTCGGTAACTACTATTCCTGGAATTCCTATTCCATCGCAAGTCACTTTCCCGCGAATATGATTAGAAGGAATCTGGGCTTGTAAATTCAAGCCCAGACCTACTAATAAAAAAAATTGTAATAAATATATTTTCATAATTAGTTGGTTAGTTCAAACCTTATTCTTCGATAGATTCCAGATATTTATCAAAGCCCGTTTTAAAAGCATTCCAATAGTCATACATCTTAATGTGGCAAAGGTCGAAGGCAAAGAAACCGTCGCTATTATTGATACAAGCATCAATGGCATCCGGAATTTTGGCAGATTGTCCTCCGTCGGTCCATCCGTCGCTGTTACCTATATCCGGTCCACCGGCAAAAGGTACATCGCCTTGTAGCAATTCGCGTCCATTCTTGCAAAAGCCTTCCATGGTCCATTCCCCGCTTCCATATATATTGTTCACGGAAGCATAGGCACCCAAGAAGATATAGTCTAAATGATCTGCATATCCATAATTTTTATAATCGGCAGTAGCCCATTTCGGATAGTAAGTAGAGGTGTTGTATTTAGGGCTGGCCCAGTTTACACCTGATGTATAGTATGTAGAATACCAAGCACCGACATAAACTCCAAATTTGATATTGTTATTGACTGATTTAACCTTGTCGCGCGCCTTTACAATGAAATCATGAATAACTTTCACTCTGAATTCCAGCCACTTCTTAAAATAGGCAGGTTGTTCCGAAGGAAGTTCATCCGTACCGGGCGCCATAATATCTGCCGGGAAGTTTGCTACAGTTTCACCGATGTATTCTTCGAACTTCTGCTTGGAAATGTCAGAAAAATCACTTTCTAAACCATAGTCATCATAACGACAACGGTCTAGTATGATGCCATCCAGATCATATTTAGCCAAGTCGGCCAATAATTGTAAAACGAAGTTTTGCACATCATCATTAGCTGGATTGAAGAATTTTGCCCCATAATCAGTCTCATCGTCCAACAAATCCATTGTGTTGGTTAACCCATCAGCCAAATTAGCTACACTAGCCCATCCTTTTTTAGAATCATCACGGAATAATATTCCATCATGCCCCAGATTATACGGACATAAATAACCGCCTACAAATGTATTGATGGATGCATTCACTTTTAATTCCTGTTTACGAGCCTCATCAATAAATGCTTGTAAGTAATCCCAAGTTTCCGTCCTTTCATAATAACTATATCCGGAATTACTCCATACATCCATACGTTTCACCTGATCTACAACATTAGTATTGAATAATACATCTCCTGTAGTGGGACGTACATCGACAATAATATCAGTGAATCCTGCTGCTTTTATCTTTTCCATATCTTTGGCTATGTTTTCCTTACTATTGGCATAGTCAGGAAAATTAGCAGCCGCATCAATCCAAATATATCGTGGTTTAGCTTCTGTAACCTCCGGCTCGTCCGGCTTTTCTGTCGAATTATCACTCCACGGCCATCCGGGAATTCCATCAGAATCATCACTACAGGAGGTTATTGTAACTGCTCCCAAGAAAGTCAGTATTAGTATTTTTAGAAATTTTCTCATATCATACTTGTTTTATTAGATAGATACTGCCTGATATATCCGCAGTACATTTTTTATTTAAGAGTGACTACTGATGCTACGGATCTTTCGTCTCCGCTGGAGTCACTTGTCTTGATAGTCTCTTGCCCGTTGACTAACATGCAACTAGAACCACCGCCATCCAGATTGATGGCATCCGTACATCCCAGTGCTTTCATGATATTAGCTACATTTTCGGTGGTCATACCGGCAACTCCCGTTGTCATTCCATCTCCTTCACACACAAAAAGAATCATTTTCTTATCATTGGTGATACCAATAGCCGAACGAGGTCTGTTCGCCGTAGCGCCAATATCTGATAAGATTTCTTCTTCGTATGTATTCTTTATGTTTCCATCCAACAGAAGTACGGGACCACCGCCTATTCCTGTTTTAGCATTTAAGACAGTTCCTGTAGAGGGAAAATTTTCGTTAGGAGTTGTCTCTGATTTTACCGGTGAGGGTTCCGAATACCAATAAGTAACATTGGATAGTGTTGTGTAAGTCCACATTGATTTGAATGAGCCATCATTCATTTCACAGAATGCAGCTAATACAGGATACCAGAATGGACCGTTAGTCCAATCTTCTGCTGTTACATCATTGTTCTTACACACCATTTCACCGTTACGCCATATCAGACTTAATGAGCCTTCATAGAAAAAGCCTCCATTTATTACAATTGTGGAGTTATTCTCTTCATAAAATTCTTTTGGCTTTTTCAATCCTGTTTTTTCTCCTAATGCACCAAATGTTGCTTTACTCATATCACCCACAGCAATATAAGCTATCGCCTTTTTGCCTTCCAATGTTTCCGGTGATTTATATACGTTGATATGTTCAGGTAAAGTTCCATAAACGTCTTTCACATTGGTCCATCCCTGATTTACAATATCAGGATTGGCTTCAACAGGTTCGGTTGGAGTCTCCGGCTCTGCCCATGGCCAGTCCGGAATATCAGTGTTATCATCACCACATGCAATGAAAAAAGGCAGTAATGAGAATAACCATAACATTTTTATCTTTGTTGACATATAACTACTCCTTTAAATGATTTACAGACTTCTTTATCCCATATATTATGAGTGAGTATTTTCTCATAATATATGAGATAAAGAGATCATTAATTATTTGTCGATACAATCAAATTCATATCCTCCGATAACCTTACAGTTGTTATCCACGTAGTAAACACGAAGTTTATATCCATCTGTCGTTGGGGCAAGCAGTACATCGCCTGTTGCAGCTACACCATCAGCAGAGTTGAACGAAGAAAGTGTCGGATTGAATGACAAAGCATCCGAAGTAGATACTGTACCGGTGAATGATCCGTCTGATGTTACATCATACATATATAGGCATGGAGTTCCACCCCATTGTGGGAAATGAGCTGTACATACCAATACAAGATATTGTGCATTATTAAAGCCTCTTGCATCCAGACAGTTGTTATTCATTGCCCAAGAATTACCATTGTCGGAATCTGCCAAAGATTTGGCTGCATTATTATTTGCTCCATTCACCCAATAAAGTATGTTAGCATCATAATATGACAAGAAATAATCACTTTGAGCGGTAGTTCCCTTAGTCACTACTTTAGTGTTTGATGCAGGCGCTCCCCAACTATCTACACCGTTTACTGAAACAACTTGAGGACTTCCCAGTACGCCATCTGTTATAATCCAACGGACAAACTTGTTGGAACCAGAACCCGATGTTCCGTCGCAAGTGGCAATAATAGAGGCATTAGTATTGATATCTCCTTGAACAGACACTTTCGTACCCATATCCAGACCTGTACTATTGGTATAAGTTGTCAATAAAGTCGGAGCTGTTGTCACAGACGAAGTTTTATAGATAGAGAAGGATTTACCGTTAGTAGCCTTGGTAGCTAATAATATATTTCCCTTACTATCACTTGTCATACATCCCAAAGAAGCAACACTCACACTTCCCAAAGTTACATTACCAATCTTATTTCCGGTAGATGCATTGTAATATGTAGGATTGGTGGCACCATCTCCCAGGCAAACTACCAAATTATTTCCGTTAACGGCCAAAGAGGGTGAATTAGCACCGGTCCAAGGTAATCCGATAACTCCCATATCCAATTTGAATAATTCTGTTTCACTACCTTTTCTGTATCCGTAAGGGATCTTATCCGGTACTGCTTTTTGAATGGTATATGTTTGTTTTGTCACTCCATCGTGAGCTATCACCGTAAGTTCCACAGGCGAGTTAAAATTAAGCGGCTCCGTTTTAGGATCCGGTGACATGGTTGCATGAGCTGACAATGAATAATCTGCCAAGCAAGAAGATAAGTCTTCTGCAGAGATTAAAGATACAGTTTTGTGGTCTTCATCGATAATACCGGTAATATCCTCTGATGGTATTGAGAAACTTAGTAACTGACATTTAGTAGACTTAACTCTTTCACCTGTGATACAGATTTGTTTCTTATATCCTTGAGCGTCTGTGTAAGTGAAATAGTTTTCTTTAGTCAAGTCCAGAATTGAAAGAACCGGCTCAATGGTACAGTTGGGCGCCAACTTTGCCTGAACCCTCATCGTCTTCATATATTCTGAAGTTTCATTATCACTATTTTCAGGATAATACCATGGCATAGGGATTACATACTTATCTACAGAAGCATCTGCAATGGTATACACTACTGCTTCTTTATCTACGTATGGTCCAGAAGTAAAGAGCGCAGTCAAGCTCGTGATTCCCTGTCTGTCCGCAGTAGGAAGCACATATTCCGGATCTTGGCAAGAACTCGTGAGAGCCAAAACCCCTAATAATAGATATAGTATATTCTTTTTCATAATGTTTTCATTTTAGATTTATTGCCATTCTGCATATTGAGTTACTGCACCGTTATTATCCAACTCTGCCTGTGGCATCGGAAAACGATACATCTTAGTCGGGAAATTACGATCTTTATCGTCACATTGTGTATAAATGTAAGTGAAAGATCCATTTGCATTTTGCTCTATTTTCATTCCATGAAGACGAATACCGGTAAATGCTGTTGCAGATAATTTCCAACGCCGCATATCCCAATAGTAATGTCCTTCATATGCAAGTTCCACTTTACGTTCCTGACGGATGGCTTTTATTAAATCATTACCGCTTTTGTCTGTGTAAGATAAGCCTACTCTGTTACGAATATCTTTAATATCTTTATTTGCCTTATCCGTATAGCCATTCAAATGATAGCAGGCTTCTGCATGATTCAATAAGACTTCTGCATAACGAATTTCCGTCCATGGCTGCGTACTGGCTTGTATGGAAGTAAAGTTGTGATCCTCGTCTACCAGTTTGCGCAAATAGTATCCGGTGGTAGAACGTCCTTCCGGCTTCGCATCCGTTTTCCATGCAGCCCAACCATCAGTACCGTTTACGAAAGATTCTATAGTTCTACCTTTCCATGTTGCTCCATTATAAAGAATGGTAGCTTTAAAGCGCGGTTCCAGCTTATCGTAAGGAGGAGTAGCTGTAGTACCTTCAGCAGTATGCCATGCACTCCAATCAGGGAAACCACTGCCATCTGCATATTCATACGATTCAACCATTTCTTGTGTTGGGGTACCAAATCCTCCGGTCATGGAGTTACCATCCAATGCTTTATCACCTCCAGGAGTCATATATCCATCAAAGTCATGAGTTACAGTAGAACTTTTATCATAACAATATTGTAAAATGGCTTCTTTGCTTCCCGCTTTAAAGGCATTTGAATAGTCTTCTTTTGCTTCCAGTTCATAGCCCATTGCCATCACCTTTTCAGCTGCGATGCGAGCATCATCCCATCTTTCAGCATACAACATAGCTCTTGACAACATTGCATAAGCAGCTCCGCTGGTTAGACGTCCGTTAGGAGTTTTATCGACAGGCAAATGTTCGCCAGCATACTTCAAATCATTATATACAAAGTTCCATCCATCGGCTTCCGAACTAACCGGCATATCCTTTTTGATATTATCCAAATTCTCATCGTATATGATAACTTCTTTATAACGTTTCAATAAATCTGTATAGAGATATCCTCTGAAAAAACGCATTTCAGCTTCCAGGCGTTCTTCATCAGTCTGATTGAATGAAGCATACTTCTTTAATTTGTTGATACCTTCATTGACGCGGCGCACGTACTCGTACATAGTACCCCAGTTACCTAAATAAGTACTAACATAGTTCACCGTAAGGACAGAGCCTCCATAAGCAATTTCACTGGGTATTTGACATTTGGCCATATAGTTGTAAGAACCATATTTAAGCTGATCCGTCAAAGCTTCTGTCATTCCTGCCAAACATTGTCCGTCCCGATAGACTCCTAAATAATCTATATAGCGATAGAAATCGTTGACTGCTTGCTCTGCATAGTCAAGTTTACTCCATACAAGTTTATCTGATGCTCTGTCTGTTGGAGTCATGTCCAGATAATCGCTACATGAGCCAAGCCCTAAAGAGGCTCCCAACAATATGATACTTAATACTTTTGTTTTCATAATAGAACTTTTAAAGGTTTAGAAAGTCAAAGTTATACCGCCCATAATGGTGCGTTGTTGAGGATAGTATCCGTTATTTACTCCCGGAGATTCAGGATCGATTCCATCAGGAAGACCGCAAATCGTGAATAAATTGGAACCTTCTACATAAATTCTTAGATTCTGAATACCTACGGGGCTCATCCATTTCTTGGGGAATGTATAACCTAATTGTGCAGATTTGAGACGAAGGTATCTACCATTACGCAGCCAGAAAGTGGAAGCTAGTCCATTATCTCCTCCATGCCCCTGATTGCCCAGCGTAAGTCGGGGGAATGTTCCATTCGGGTTTTCTACTGTATATGCATTCTGAACCAAGTATAATGGTGAGTTGGCACCTTCTTTAAATGCTTGTGTCCAAACAGTGTTGTCGTCATAGCCATTATAATAAGTGCCTGTCAATGATACGTCGAACAATGCACCTCCGGTAAATTGTGCACTTAAATCGAATCCATTCCAGGCACAATTTAAGTTCAAACCATAAGTTAGTTCCGGACGATTACCACGTCCAACACGTGTTCTATCATCTTCGTCTATTTTACCATCACCATTCAAATCTTTATACTTGATATCACCTACATTAGGACGGGTGCCATACCAGGCTGAATTGTCTATTTCTTCTTCCGAACGGAATAGACCATCTGCAATCCACACAACAGAGGCATCTACACTACGTCCTGTACGTTTTCTCCATTCTACTGTATTAGGACTATCCGGATAGCGGAGGTAGCGGTTTCTTGCAAATGTCAGATTGAAGCTCGCACCATAAGAGAATGGCTTACCTGCCAAATTAAATTTATTACGATGACTCACCGTTACTTCAACTCCTTTGCTATCTACCTTATTGTAATTGGCATAAGTATAATAATATCCTCCCATGGATGGTGGATAATCACCTCCCATTGCTGTCAGGATATCGTAGGTGTAATTATAAAATGCATCGAATTCTACACCTAACAGACCATTCCACATGGTAAAATCAAAACCTGCATTGTAGGTTAAAGTGTTCTCCCAAGTCAGAGTAGGATTGGCTATAACAGAAGCACGTAATGCTTGCATTACTTTTCCATTCAAAATTGTCTGGTATGCATTTTTGTTGCTATCCATCAAATTATAAGTACTAAGGAATGCGTATGGGCTCACTGCATCGTTTCCTAACAAACCAATGGATGCGCGAATCTTCATGTCATCCAAGAATGTCAAATCAGACATAAAATTTTCTTTGGATATTCTCCATGCTACAGATGCTGATGGAAAGAACGCCCAACGTTTTCCACTGACGTTACCCGCGAATTTATAAGAGCCGTCATATCGACCTGTAAATTCTGCCAGATACTTATTGTCATAGTCATATTTCAGACGGAAAACATAACCTATGCTACGATTTGCATCACTGTAGCCCGAGATTGGGGAGTCAGCCGGCTGGCCAAAACTTAATTCAGGAAGTTCGGAGAAACTCATATTCTTATTATATCCGGAGAAGCTATTTTCTTTATAGTCCCGAATTTCTGCTAATACCATTGCTTCCACATTATGCTTTCCGAAGGAGTTTGCATAGTTTATACTCCCTTGACCTACCATTTGATGAGAACTGTATTGTCCTTCACCTAAATTTATTCCATTGGCTGTACCACGGGGATCATCTGCTTTAGACCAAGTCCAATCTGTTGTTGAAGTCGGCATTCTATGTATATATGTAGAATAAGGCGTATTCAGATTCTTATTATGAGAAGTTGTATAGTCATAAGCTCCGGTTACTTTCACGCTCAAACCTTTAACCCAAGGTACATTATATTGTAAAGAGATGTTGGTCTGTAAATCAAAGCTGTTAGTATGCTTATACCCGGATTCATAAATAGCAGCCAACGGACTGTTGGGCAGACTTGTGTTATTCTGTGTAGTAGCACTATAAAGTCCGTCGTATGTTTCCGGCAAATATGGGTGCATCATTATAGTCTGATGAGCTACTGACAACCAGCCTTGTTCACCTAGTTCGGAATTAGAATCCGTACCACCCGAAGCATATCCCGGAGTCTCACGCTTGCCAACATTTCCTGCAATACCTAAACTTAACTGGAAGTTCTTAGCCAATTGAGTCTCAAGATTAGTTCTCAAATTATATCTCTTGTAAGAGAAATTATCAATGTTACCTTTTTGACCTAAATAACCCACGGAAGCAAAGTAACGCATCTTATCGCTACCTCCTTGTACTGTTACATTGTGTTTCTGGTTGATACCGGTTCCGAATACTTTATCAATATAGTTAACATTATCCCATCCGTCAGTAGGATCACCATTCAACATCGCTTCTACATTTGCCTTTGTAAAAACAGGAGTATATTGACTAATCTCCGAAATACTTCCATTAGCCATTTTATCCATCATGTCAGCCATGTTATAATAATAAGCAAACTGAGGTCCATTCATAAACTGTGGGAAGTTTGCATTCATAGATGCTCCTATTGAACCGTTATAAGTGATTCTGGATTTTCCTTCCTGACCTTTTTTAGTAGTTATAATAATAACACCACCCGCTCCTTTTAATCCATAAACTGCTGCAGAAGCTCCATCTTTTAAGACAGATACGCTTTCAATGTCATTAGGATCAATATCATTAATAGAACGAGGCATTCCGTCTACTATATAGGTAACATTATAAATAGAGCCACGAACCCGTAATGTAGCCTGGTCATCTCCCGGTTCACCGGATACTTGGACGGATGAAATACCCGGCAAGCGTCCACCTAAAAGACTTGATACATTGGTTGCCGGTGCTTTCAACAGTTCATCACCTTTTACCGCAGATACGGCTCCGGTCAAAGATTGTTTTTTGGCAGTACCATATCCGACAACAATAACTTCATCCAAAGCCGCCACATCATCTTTCAGAACCACATTAATGGTATTCTGACCTGCTACTTTTATTTCCTGATCTGCCATTCCAACATAAGAGAATGATAAGATGTCTTTTGCTGTGGCCTGAATGCTGTATTTTCCATTTACATCTGTAATTGTGCCATTAGTAGTTCCTTTTACAACAACACTTACTCCTGGTAGAGGTTCCCCTATACCATCAGTAACAGTTCCTTTCACTAAACTCTGTGCATGACTACTGATAGCACATGCAAATAGTGCGTATAATGAAAACATAAAAATTTTCAATATACGAGAGTTTTTCTTGATTTTTGAGTTAAACTCTGTCATAGAATTAATTTTTAGATTATTAATATAGATTGGTTAACATATCCGTTATTGTTTATAGCTGTTCCAATACTTTCCAGCATTGGTATAACCCTCTTGGTACATGGAAACATCCTTTCCATTTCCCTCCTTTCAATGGTAACAGCACTTCACCTCTCCGGTTTAAGTATCCATACCATTCGGGATGCTCTTTATCTTTAAAATGAGTCCATGTATAATCGTGCACTTTTTCAAACCATTCCAGACATTGGTTATCTCCGGTCAATTGATAACTTTTCAGAAGAGAGATGAGTGTTTCAATATGTACCCACCAAAGTTTCTGGTCCCATTCCAACTGTTGTGGTGGATAGCCATTACGATCCATGAAATAATAGATACCTCCATATTCTTTATCCCAACCATAATCAAGCATTGTAAGAGTGATGTTCTTAGCCTTTTCGATTAATTCCGGACGGTTTAGACGTTTCCCTAAATCCATTATAAACCACATAGCTTCAATCGCATGGCCTGGAGTAATCTGCCGTCCTTCAAAGCAATCTATCAGATTACCATTCACATCTACATTCTCAACAATGATTCCGCCAAGTTCAGGGCGATAGAAAACATCCATTACTTCATGAATACAAGTATCCATCGCTTGTTCCAAATAGTCTTTCCCTAAAATATGCTCTATTTCCATAGCAAGATTGCATAGTATCATCGGCAGGGCAAAGTTTTTCAGATTACGGGTACCTGGATGAAGCTTATTCCATTTACCTTTCGGGTTATCTACTTTGGAAAGGATAATATCGAAGTTTTTTTTAGCAATGTCAGCATATTCCTGATTACCGGTTGCAAGGCTTAATTGCCCGAAAGCCATAGCAGCGAATGTATATGAAAAGATATTGTATGGTTCTACCAATGGTCTACCCGAACGGTCAAGGGAAAAATACCAGTTATAGTTACCATCATGTCCATATTTTTTTAGAAATTCACCGCCTTGAACGGCACAATCCAGCCATTCCTTGCGTTTTTCCACTTTATTATAAAGCATAGAGAACATCCACACTTCGCGGCCTTGCAGCCAGATAAACTTATCTGTATCGAAAACTCTTCCTTCACGATCCAAACAGGTGAAGTAGCCTCCATATTCATGGTCTTGTGAGTTTTCAAGCCAGAAAGGAAGAACATTATCCAAGAGTTCATCCTTGTATTGATTTGCCAGTTTCTTAAAATCCATACATCTTTTATTATTAAGTTATTAAGGTCTTTTTGTTTTACTATTCCGAACGGGTCCAATATCTTTCAATCTCCTCCAGTGACTTCCC
>NZ_QSUR01000044.1:548-45981 GCF_003439055.1 Bacteroides sp. OM05-10AA | reverse complement strand
TCGCCTACCTTATATTCCCGGTCATTGTCTGTTTCGCCTAGAATAAACTCCATACCTGTAGTTCCCAGCCGAAATACGCCTACACAGTAGGTAATACCTTCACGTTTCTTGCTCTTTTTGAGAGCTAAAAGATAAATTCCTTGTTTTTCTGAATCCATAAGATTACTCCTTTTTTATTTAGTTATTAATCAATTATTTCAAATGTTACTTTCACTTTTTTACAGCGAAAGCCTTTCTTATACACCTGTTTCCATGTCAAATTAGTTCCGTCCAGCCAGCACCTAACGCAATCTCTTCGGTAATATTTTTGAGTATTCATCACAAATGTACCATCTGGGTAGGTTATCATGTACATTATATCTTCACGCATATTAGCTCCTTTCTGTATTGGTTATTAGTTAATCTTTAAAAGTCAGTTCTCCATTCATGAGTAATGGTAGCATCGAATCTCTAAGTTCAGCGAGAAGTCTATTTTCTTCATCATTAAGATAATAGATGTGTTGTTTATACATATTCATAAAGAAAGGCATGATACTTGACAATATCTCCTTATCCGTATTCTCAATACAAAATACTTTAGAATTGGAAGATTGGATGTATTTATTCTCAATAATCTTTTCCTTTACATCGTAATTTTTGAAAGATGCAAAGCTTTCATTCATAGACTTCACGATTTCGTTAGACGCTTCACAATCCCTTATTACTTCTACAAGCCCAAGTCTTTCAGCCCATACTTTATTAACGGTAATTTTAATAACATTACGTTCACGGATAATACGGTTAATATCTGATATGATAGCGTTAAAGTCACGATGAATAGTTCCTTCGAATTCGATAGGAAGATACGGACCAATGGTCAGACAATATTCGTGTTGCTCCAACTCTTCCTGTGAAATTCTTTTGGAGAATGATTCTTGCTCTTTTGTCACAAGCTCACATATAGCAGCAATCTGTTCGTCAGAGAAAGTATTAAATTCTTTTTTATAAATACGGTTGTAATGAGAAGCGTCACCTTCTCCACGTTGCTCTCTCACCTCAACAGATTTCATCCCTTCCGCATCAATAACCATCACATCCTTACTTGTTTTCCTCTTATCAAACAAAAGTATGCAAGTCGCTACAGATGTAGATTCAAACATCTTTTCCGGTAAAGAAATAGCTGCTTGCAGCCATCCCTTTTCAACAAAGTATCTCCTGCACTCTTTCTCTTCCTTGCTTGTCAGGACACCTCTGGGAAGAATCAACGCACATCTTTCACTTCTTTGCAAGCAATGAGCCACAAAGGCAAAATTACAGGTATATTGGGAAGGTAAATCATTGGTTATTATTCCGGATACCGGAACCCTCAAATTAAAAGGAGGATTAGATACACCTACATCAGCTTTTAGCAATTCTGTTTCCGGGAACATCGAACGCTGTACAGTCCCATAAACCGATCCTCTAATGACTGTATATGAATTGATAATATCACCTGTGAGTATATCTTTATTTACTACAGTCGCTTCTATGTTTCGGATGCACAAGTTAAACAATAGAATAGGTATAACTCGTTCATCCAGTTCCTCGCATACAAATTTAAGGTCTGGATTTACACACCATTTTTGAATGGTCAGAGCACCGGACCCGCAACAACAATCATATACTACTTTCTCGCCAGGCATACAGCTAAGATAAGAAACGAGTTTTGCGAGAGAGATTGGCGTGTAATCCTGTTTTTTATTCTCACGATCCGCATGATAGAACTGATATACTCTTTGCAACCAGTCTACGGTCAAATCGGGGCACAATTCTTTGTATCTATCAAAATAAAGAATTGGATTTTGAGAAAGCAAAGCTAATGCAATCTTATCCGGGAACGTCTCAATACTGACACATCCGAACAGATCACATATCTTCGCTGTTAATTCTTTTAATTCCATTTGATTCCTTTCTGATTTGTAATGAATTAATTTATGCTGCCACTTTTCTCAATTCTCGTAGTTTCCTGCTGACAGCTTCGCAGAGAACCCGTGCCATCGTTACCTCTACTGCATTACCTATAAACTTCTTTTGGTCGGCTTGTGTGCCAATTAACTTATAATCTTCGGGGAACCCCATGATGCGCTTTAGCTCTGGAATCTTTAACATTCGCATCAGGATGTCAACCATTCCATACACAGCCATGAACTCCTTTATCTTCCGGGTCATGGGGCTATCCGTTTCGTACACCTCGATAACAACTTCTCCTTCTTTTGTACATACCAGATAAGGAGGCATCTTATCCATGCGTGCAATGAGTGTAAAGCATGGGTTGTCTATGTTGCCACCAGCAGACATAAATTGCGGATTCATCAGGTAGTGCCACTTTCGGTTAGCAGTGATAACTGGTGCGGGATCATCTATCTGGCTGCCGATATTTCCAAAGTTAGTATTCATCACCCACGGGCGACAGCTTACAAGATTATACTTTGGATTCGATGTCAAGGCTCCAAGAGGCTGATTAACTCCGGCAGGCTTACTTTGCCCGAACTGCTGATCCATGAATTGGCAAGAGACAAGACGTTGCTTTGGATTAGCAAGAATAGCCGGGGACGGTGGGTTTACATCCGAATGCTGACCGCCACCAGAATAGTAGTTCATAAAGAACGGACTTACCAGAGAAAGACGGTCTTTGGTGAGCAGTGTCGGGCACGGGGCGTCTATATCTTTACCAGCATCATTAAAGTTATACGAGCAAAGAAACTTCGGATTCACGTAGTTGAACCTGTCTTTAGTAGGAACTGTAGGGCATGGCTTATCTACCTGGCTGACATTATCTCCATTACCATAATATGCAGCTAGAAACTTAGCGTTTATCAACGAATGGTTATCCTTGCACTTGATGGTATGTGCCGGACCGTCCACGGGTATATTCTTACTTTCCGGATGTCCACTGAAATACTTGGATAGAAACTGGCAACCTACTTTAGCAAACCGATTATTAGTAGTAAGCACTCCACAAGGTTCGTCGACAGATTTACAAGTATCTTGCGGTCTGCAAGTATTGTACCTCGAAAGGAAGTGAGCCTGAACAACTCCTAGTCGTCCCTGACAGCTTACCGTTGGACATGGTTCGTCAATCCCAGGAGGAATATGTTTGCCTGTCTTTCCATTGCTGGAATTGTATTTCAGCAGCCATTTGTCTTTACCGCCTGCCACAAACTTGATTAGACCCGCATAGATGCGTTCTAGTGTTTTCTCTGATAAAGGTTTCTTGCGGGTGAAGATACTTGTACCCTCGTCCTCGAAGTCCAACACGTCCTTGACAGGTTTCCACTTAGCGAGACTGCTGAACATATCCTGCTTACCTTCCTTGCAGTGCGTTGACTCCGGGAACACGATAGGCAATCCATCTTTGGCAAATATACCGAAAAACCGTTTGCGGCTGGTATAGGCTCCATAATCAGCAGCATTCATAATCCGGTGGTCGAAATTATATCCATAAGATTTCACGTTGCTAACCCAACGAGTGTAATCTTCTCCTTTGTGCATGGAAATAGGTTTTCCGTTTTCGTCCATTGGTCCCCATGACATAAATTCCTCCACGTTCTCAATTTGAATGTAATCGGGGTTGATGGCTTCGATATAACGAAACAGATGCTCTGCAAGCGTCCGACTGTCTGCATCCCGGGGCTGGCCACCTTTAGCTTTTGAGAAGTTGGTACACTCCAAGGATGCCCAAAGAACTAGATGAGCTTCTGGATATTGTTGCTTCATTCGTTGTACATGCGCGATTAAAGGAGAAAGCTCCAGTGTGCGGATGTCCTCTGTGAAGTGCATCGCTTCTGGGTGATTGGCTGCATGGCTGGCAATGGCATTAGCATCGTGGTTCACGCAGGCAATAACCTTGGCGCATTGTTCACCATTTACCTTTGCTGATTCTACCCCGGTGGATGTTCCTCCGGCACCGCAGAATAAGTCAATGTATAGTAGGTTTATATTATTCATTTCTTCTTAGTTATGATTAAAATGGTAAATCATCTTTTGTATCATATTTATCCAAAAACGCCTGCGCATCCTTTACTTGCCTACCTGTATATTCATCAGGACTATTCACTATACGCAAGCTGTTTTCATACTCCTGAATACCAGCAGCTAGGAAGTCTTTACTGTCTACAAACTGCTTTGCCTTTTCAAGTACATCGACGGCTTTCTCACCGTCACCGACTTCCAACTCAATACCAACTACTTCATTCTGGTAATTGCCAAGATTGAAACATTTTTGATAATAAATCTTTGTTGCTTTCATTTTCTTTATTCTTCAGTTACTATCTGGGGATGCCATTCAACAGGAACTTTCGCCCACTTTCTATATACTTCATCAAATCCTTGTAAATCATCGAACATATCCATTTTACACTTATCAGCAGTAACTAATGAGGCAAACTCTTTAAAATATCGGTCCGCACACTTGACAAAGTCATTATGAAGTTTTTTAAGATTACCAAGTAATAACCCTTTAGCGATCATTACATCAGATGCTTCTTCAATCAAGTTGTTCGCTTCACAATTCAAGAGATGAGCGGCTGATAATAACATGTTCACTCTATCCATACTTCCATCCTTTATTGCTATATTTATTAAATCTTGCTTTGGTCTCATAATTATTTATCTACATTTTTATCTGTTCAATACGATGAGCTTTAACTTCATTATACCAGTTGTTTTTATATTCTCTAGCCTCAACAGTAAAAGCAACTTTTACCATATCTCCAATTTTAGGAGGATTCTCTATCGGTCCATCGAAACTATACATAGCAAAACGCATTTTACTGTGATATCTTTCATTGGTTTCCATAACAAACTCCCTCTTCTCCCACTCTTTCCCATTTTTAGTGTTCCCGCTGGTAGTTGGCAATTCTACCAATATTTTGCCTTCTGTTTCACATTTCATTATTGTATTGTTTAAAAAGGTTTATCCTCCGATGAGGCTGACGGATTAATATGTGGAATATCCAATAAGTCATAAAACTGTGTAGTTTCTGCATTGAATCCACATATGAATTTCCATGTCCCAATACTACGTCCCTTAGCTATGTCAATCATTGCTGTATTTTCTGTTGATACATTAGAAAAAGGTTCCGGGTACTTTTTGTCCCTTCCGTAATGCTCTGGGCGATATAAAAGCAGGACAACATCTGCAGCTTCTGTTATCTGTCCGCTTCCACGTATTCGACTTATAGACGGGGCTACATCGACTTTATCACGACTTAATTGAGATAAGGCTAGTATCCATATTCCAAGATCTTTTGCTATATTTTTCAATCTCCGCGCAAAGATGCCTAGTTGCATTTCGTCTCCTGAACCGCTATTACTATTTGCAGAAAGGATCTGTAAATAATCGACAATGGCTCCATCTATATCATATCGTTTTTTCATCATCCTTATACTGGATATTATTGAATCAATCGTAGAAGTGCTTTTTCCATCGAAATAAAGAGGAAGATTGTAAATAGGCGCAAGTCCTTTATCTACCATGGAGAATTCCTCTGCTGTCAATTGCGCACTTGCTATACGTACTCCATTCACTCCGCTTGTTTTACTCAATATACGCTGTGACAACTCAACCGGCGACATTTCCATTGTGTAAAACGCCTGTTTTGCACCTGCTATAGCTGCATTTACACAGAAGCTAGTTGCTAGAGATGTCTTGCCCTGTGAACTGTCGGCTGCTATCACTGTCAAATAACCAGGCTTTAATATCCCTTTTCTATCAAGTTCACGAAATCCGGTAGGAGTACCTGAAGAAGCATCAGGGTTATTTATATTATTCTGGATTATTTTGTAGGCTCCTTCAAGGGCTTCACGCAAAGTTATCACACCAGAAGTCTGATCTGAATATATACCATCCAGAGCATTTCTTACTTTTTCTATAATTTCGAAAGGATCCTCTGTGACACATGGTATCAAACTTAATGCATTTTTGAGATTGTCTTCAATTTGACGCCTGGCACTAGCATCTTTCAGTATAGCAGCATGCTCGTACAGGTTCGTATAAACTCTTTGACCCACGATTTCAAAAAACAAAGGAGTATCCTTCTCTTCATTTATTCTCCCCCTTAGCTCACGTTTTACTACCATGAAATCAAATTTCTTACCTTTCTTATCCAGCTCTTTTATAATCTTGAATATCTGTTTATGAAAGTCATGATAAAAACATGCCTCATCCAGAATACTACTGACTTCTACAAGCTTATCAGGGTCATTCAATAGCGTTCCAAGTACTAGGCGTTCTTCATCCAGATCGTAAAATGCTATTCTTTCATTCCGTTTCATTGTTGATTTTCGGTTTTAATCCAATTTAATACAGTCCTATACAGGCTAGAGTATTGCTTCCGCTTATCTTTCCTATTTTCGATTTGAGAAATAACATCAGCGATTTGTTTTTCTGTATAGGTTTCCATTAATCTATCGAGTTCCTTCTCCGTTATCTGGTTCATGTTCTTAGGATTGGCGCAATAAGGAGCATTATCCTTTATCCAAGCCTGAAAACTTAAAAATTTGGGAGAGAGAGTGGAGCCGTTAGGCTCGTTTTCTTTCTTATCCGCGTTAGCGGATTCTTTCTTATTATCATTTACATTAACATTATCATATACATTGGGTTCCACTTTGGTTTCCGCTTGGTTTTGCGATGGTTCTTTGGTGGTTTGATTTTGGTTATTATTTGGTTTCAAATTGGTTATTGTTTGGTTATTGTTTGGTTTTGAATTGGATTCATCTTGGTTCCCTTTTGGGGGCCTACCTCCCTTCAAACC
Organism: Bacteroides sp. OM05-10AA; assembly: GCF_003439055.1. Taxonomy (NCBI): domain Bacteria; kingdom Pseudomonadati; phylum Bacteroidota; class Bacteroidia; order Bacteroidales; family Bacteroidaceae; genus Bacteroides; species Bacteroides sp. OM05-10AA. Next base: position 39,208 of record NZ_QSUR01000044.1, on the reverse strand, counting down.
ATTCTCAAACTTTCTATTATTCGCATTTATTTGAGGTATAACCATAGCTAGCATGGCGTTCGTAATCGGCTTTAGTGATTCAGTCGTTTCTCCGTATAGACCATACTCAATTATGGCCGTGAGCACTTCTCCCTGCATCTCTCTCGGCAAATTCTTGATTGCCTCCAACCAGCTTTTATAAAAAACAAATGATTCTCTTTCCATAATCAGGCCACTACAAACACAACAGGAGTTTTATCAGGACGCAAATGCCCCATACAGAATTGACTCAACATACATTTCCTGGCACCTTGCCTTTTATCATAACTACACCCATTGCATCCACATACAGAGACCTTAGCCTGTAGAGACTTATTTCCATATAGAGTCAATGGAGCTCCCCCAACTTTCAACCATTTATAATCATTCTTGTCCATAATCATTTATTTATAAAGTGTGAGCATAATCGGATCCCAATAGACCTATTACATCCCCAAATAGGGCAATATACCATAAAGTTATTTTCCGGACCAGCACGCTTACAAGCGCGGCAATCACATTTGATTTTTGTCTGTATCTTCTTTACCATGACATTTCTTACTTCTTAATAAGGTTAGTTTAGTAATGATGGCTCTTGAGGTTGTTATTGTGCCTGCATCAGAACGATGAAGTAATGTGCTTTTCTTTATCCCTACTTCATCCTCTCCAAATAATCAAAAACAGCACTCAATGAGCCAAAAGCATAGCCTTTCTTTCGAAAGATTAAATACACATATATGATTTTCATAATTCAAATAGTTCCATATGTTACTTATTTGGAACTATGCGATGAATCTTCTTACGAATTTTATTGCATCTACGTATCAAGTCACGGGCTGGAGAACAGGGAGATGTACGCTTCTCTATTTCTCTGGAGCATTGACATAACAGTCGATCAATTGCTCGTATATCCGTTTTGCATAATTCCGGCATAATATCAATCCATGTTTTTTTCTTTCATTAGGCGTTTAGTCTCCTTACGATAATAATCAATCATCGCCTTATACTCAAAATCAGATATCTTGTTTATCTGGTTCTTCATAGACTCCAACATGAGTACAACAGACTCACCATACTTGGATATTAATCCACGTCGATACCCCTGTAAATTACCTTCGTCAAATCGATTACATGAACGACATTGAGCATTACAGTTCTTCTCATTGAACCGTGTAGCCATATGTTTTCTATTGATGTAATGTCCACAATCCGCTTGTTCATATGGAAGTATTCTATTACATGATATACAGATGAAAGTACCATCATTTCTCATATCACGCACTCGAATAAACTTGCTAAACACTATGTCCAGCTTAACCATGAGGCTATTTTTACTTGGTTTTGCCTTTTGTAACATTGGATTGGAGTATTTTGGAATATTGTTCTTCACTACGAAAACGGATAGCATACCGATACCATACCCCATTTTGGGCTTTATATGTACAGTCTGAATAATCAATGTCAGCCACTTTGGAGATTATAGCATCAGAGGAACCGGGATCCCAGAATATAGATAAATGACCTATAAGAGGTGTTTCTTCTATATGTTCGCTCTCTTGACAGAAAAACATATTGGGATTCTCTTTTGAAAAAGAAATAATCAGTTTATTGTCGGTAGCCTCAACCGAAACATAATTGCTTCCACTGGGAATGTTGAAAGATTGTTTACTCATGGTCTAATATTTTTTTGAATCATAATATTTTTGATTAGTGATGTACTCTTTTACTACATCTTCTTGAGAGGCACGACAACCTAGACTGTCGTGTATGTACTGATACTTCTCTGCGCTCATGCCGGATAATACATCATCATTATACTCTGTCCTTCCAGCATAGATGCAGCCTGCTATTGTCACTACTGCTACAGCTATTGTTAGCAAGTGCTTGCTGACTCTATTCATACTCGAGTGTAATTTTGGGGTATAGCATAACGTAATACATCAGAACCTTTACATTCCCACCGGCCATTCTTTTTGTCGGTAGTCTTTATGAAAGCGATCTTTTTTTCAGCGGCCAATCTCTCCAGCCTCCTTCTCCCTCCTACCAAAGCCGAGGACTGGTTTTTACTGAACGTTACATTTTCAGCGGCCATCATAATTTCTTGTAATCTATCCATGTCTTACACCTCCTTATTTAGTGTCGGAATTTTATTTAATCTTATATAGTCGTATAAAGTTTCGGCTATTTTTATGCGGTACTCTACGCTTTGATTAGGCATAGTGAGACCGATACAGAATTTACGTATTTCAGTGTCATCCCTAATAGAACTGACTGTGAGAGGTGATAAGCCTTGTTTTCCTTTGTTAAGCACTTTAATAAGTGCATCACGGTAGGCGCTTTCATTTGAACCTTTTTCCACGGGAAACTCTATGCGATGAAAATCAACAAAATCCATATCTAAATACGAAGATAATTTTGCCTGTTTCCACAAATCTTCATATGGAGTAGAGGTAGGCACATATTTCATGTCCGACGAAAGAATTATAGTATTATTATATTTGCCTTTTTTGGTAAATTGATTAAACGAATACATGATACTTGCTACAATCCCTATAATAGCAAATAAAAGTATAATACACACTATAATTGATGGGGCTGTTTCCATGACTTATTCCTCCTTGTTTTGAATCCAACATTCACAATCATTACGCAGATCAACGGTTACTTTACCATCTTTCAGGTAGGATATACTTTTACCTACTTTACACATCGGCCTACTGCTGTAAACATCACCCTCAAAGCAATTAGGCAAAACAGAATTATCAACCTTATAATGTTCTTTACCATAATTACCACATGTGGCACAAGCTTTTGTTACCGGGTTATGATAGCACTCTGATTCATGCCTCCTTATTACCGATTTTGATTTACTGTACTTTTTACAGTAGTCACATTGAAATGCTTCTATCTCTTTCATCGTATATCTCTCCTGATATTTAAAATGGGCACGTCTCCGAAGAGAAATCTAAACTGTCACATTTAAGAACTTTATCGTCAAAAATGGAGAACATGCCCGAGTTATTATTACTTTTGTAATGTCACATTTAAAATTTTATACTTATGATTACTCTTATTACCCCAAAACTAAAAGACGATCTTTTGGCTGATTTATTATCCGCCGGCAGTATGAATGTCCAAAATGATATTCATTCTTGCGCTAAAGAATTCAATACTACATCAGATATAGTTGAAGCTGTATATGATCAGTTTGAAGAAATGAGGCTGTTAAAGCAAACTAAATGTCTTGGCGGAACAATAATCTTCCAATTAACAGCTAGAGCACATGATCTTTACAGCCATGGCGGCTTTGCTGCTCAAGAAGAGATATTGAAAGCCAATATTCAGAAATTAAGTGATGAATTGGATTTTCTTGCAAAACAGCTTTCTCCAAATTTGTGCGAGAAAGCTGCCTCGCTTTCCACTATTGCGGCCAATATTGCGGCTGTCCTTGGACTCTTCAAGTCCTAAAAGAAAACATTCCAAATTTCTTATTGGGTCCTTTGATGCCATAAACATTCTAGGACTCATTTTATCATTATAGACTTCTTTTCCGTCTACAATAATAGACCTGGATACTGATAAGGGCTTTTTAGCCTTTCCGCTATCTATTCCTTCTGTTTCATAGCATATTGATATTTCAATATGACTGATACGTTGCATCTTTTTAAATTCCATATCCTTTTCTTCCTCCTAAAAGAAGAAAGCCCTATTCTTTCACTATCCTATTGTGGCTGTTAGATAGTTACTCAAATAGAGCTTTGTCCAATGTCTTTTTTCGGTAACAGCCACGAAACCTTTTAATTGTGTCGTAAAACATTCACATATCATTGGATAATTGAAAAGGACTGCCTATCTTTGCGCATGACTAAAGAACAGTGATAGGAATAGGGACGCTTCTCTAACAGCCCTTTTTGTATCCGTTTCTTTTTTGTGAACTGAATTACGAATGCAAAGATTCACAGTTTTGTGGATATATCAAAATATTAATCCATAAAACTGTGAATCTAAAACATTATTTAACTAATACATCATGAATAGCTGCGAAAGGAAAGCTGAAGAATTAATTCTATATGCCCACAAAAAAGGCGGGACTATTGAATTAGAAGAAGTGCTTAAAGAATTCGATAAGAGTTATATATCAGACGATGTAATGCTCGTGCTTGATATTTACGGAAAGACAGGTTCGGCTGTTTTAGACTCTGCTTACGGCTGGACTTGGTTTCAGTTATCAGAAAAGGGAATGCTGTTCGCGCGAAGAGGCTGCTTTACAGGAGAAGCCAGAAGAGATCAATTGGTTAAAATTGGAGCGATAGCCGCCATAATAGCAGCTATCGCTGGAATAATACAACTATTCCTTTGATTTAACAGCATCTTTTGGCAATTTACCAAACTTGATGTAGTCATAAAGAATAGCAGCGTTAGCGCTAAAATCGTTGAAATTCCGGTTGCCATTGCACCCAATGAAACACTGAATTGCAAGTTTAGCAACCTCTAATCGGATTTCTTCATTTGACATAACAATAAGTTTTTAATGGTTAATAAACTAATTCGATACAAATATAGATAAAATCCACAACGTTATGAATATTGGAGAAAAAATAACTTTGTTAAGAGAAAAATTTAGTGGTGGCAATAATTTAAAATTTGCCGAGTTAATGGAGGCCTCTCCAACAACAACTAGCAATTGGTGCAAAGCTGATAGTCTAGGGAAAGAGGTTATCGTAAAAATACTATCCAAACTCCCAAACGTTGACGCGAATTGGCTATTAATGGATAAAGGCTCTATGTTTATATCCGAAATCTCAACTTCAGCTTCTATCAACTCTGATAAATCACTATCTTATCGATTGGTTCCATTGCTTAATCTAGATGCAGTTGGTGGCATGCATAGTTTGAATACCGTATCCGGTGACTCTGAATATCCAGAAAAACTTATTCCGTTCACGGACGCCCAAGACGATGATATAGCATTAGTTGTTTCAGGCAATAGTATGGACCCTACTTGCCCAGCAGGCAGCAAGGTTTTAATAAGAGAGGTTGAAAACTGGAAAGAATATTTCGGATTTGGAAATATATTTGTTCTTCTTCTTACTGATGGAAGAAGAATCCTCAAGGAGGTTCAAAAGTACCCAGAAGATTCTAAGAACTATGTGTTGTGTAAATCACACAATGAGAAGTATCCGGAAGAGGAACTACCTAAAAGTATGATTAAGAGTGTTTGGAAAGTAGTTAAGATATTGAATGAAAGAGGATGGTAATGTAATTGTTGAACTTATAAAATACACACATGAGTAATACAGATTTTATAGCAGTAGATTTTGAAACAGCAACAAACTCAAGAATGGCTTGTCAAATAGGAATAGTCGTAGTAAGGAACGGAAATATTACAGAACGAATATCGAAATTAATACAGCCTCCTTTCAATGAATATGATTCAAATACCATAAGGGTACACCATATCACACCTGATAATACAAAGAACAGTGATACTTTTGATAAGATTTGGGACCAAATATCTCCCTATTTTATAAATAATACTATTGTTGCCCACAACGCTCAATTCGACGAAGATGTATTATATAAGAATCTCGCATATTATGGAATTTTGCCATTAGGAATTGAACCTTTTAAATGCACTTGCAACATATTTGGACGCATGGGATTACATGATTTATGCGAATGTTTCGGAATGAACACATCTGGACATCACGATGCTCTTTTCGATGCCGAATGTTGTGCCAACTTCTATCTTAAATATCTAAATGGAGAAGATCCTGATGCACTTCTAATTCCAAAGAAAAAAAAATCGCTTATTGAGAAACAAGCAGATAGGTTAAGTGGAGATATTTTGGTAAAGGATTTATCGAATGCCGATCCCAATAATCCATTCTATGATAGAAAGGTGGTTATCACTGGAGAGTTTGATATCGAACGAAAAGAGTTAGGGAAAATACTAAAATCAATGGGAGCCGACATAGACACTGGTATTACTAAAAAGACTAATTATGTATTAATCGGCGAATACCCTGGACCAAAAAAAATAGAAAAGTTAGATAAGCTAATTCATGATGGGTACAATATTCGAAGACTATATTTTACCGACATAAACGCAATTTTGGAAGGAGATTGGGAAGGGTATCATGCAGAGAAAGCAGTTAGAAAAGATTTAGATTTCACAATAGATCATTATAACAGTCACAATATTGTTTTCAAGGATCTTCGCAACATTATTGCTTCTAAAGAGCTATATTATGGTAAAGGCTTTGCGGGAAATTTTGATTTATTCAATCAAATAACGGGAAACCTAGGTGCCTTTGGAGATAATGACATCTACCCAGAAACAAATATCTGCGTTCTAAGTAATTCTACCATAGCTCAATTGGCAGAGGGGATAAAGGACGACACCATAGAATATATACAAAATTTCTACAATAGCAACAAAGCTATTACTTTTGATTTTCAATTTATATCAGAGCAGGAAATACTACGATATTGCAAAGAACGATGCGAGAAATATGAGGATGAAATAACTGCAGAATTATACAATAGATACTTGGATTCAATAGTATAACAAGCATGAAAATAATAAAATGCCATCAAAACAAAAGAAATAAAAACTATCTAAGGTAATATTAAGCAAATATAAAAGATGAAACAAATAATCCCCATAATAGCATTTTTACTAGTCATTGCAGGATGCTCAAACAAAAGGCCATTAACTGTAAGAGGCATAGCTATCTCTTTGATAGAAAAAGAATATCCTGAAAATGGAAGAAAATTGGAATACAGCCAAGTAGATAGTGCAGATGCTGAATTAAAAGGGTATTTTATTAATAGAATCTACATTGACACTGATGATTCAATAAGATGTGAGGTCTTCCATTTAAACTATGATAAAACTAAAGTGAAAATAAAAAAGGATGAGTCTTTCATTATTAATGCCGATTTATATAAGCTTCTATTAATTGGTGACAGCATTTACTCTAATGATTTACAGTACGATATAAAAAGAATCAACAGAGTAATGGCCAACTACTACGGTATAAATACCAATCGACAAGCCCATTATAAAGATAGTATAGATATTCTTATAAGAGAAGCAGATAGTATCGCAGCAGCAGAAGCATTAGCGGCAGAAATAGCAGCAGAAGCAGCAGGTTGGTAACATTGTGAAAGAAATAACTAACAATATTATCAACATGGAAAACAATGGATTTATAAATATGAATTAAAAAAAGTATGAACTAACATAATTATTAACCAAAGACACTGTAACAGTAGAAACAACGGTATCAAAGGAAAAAAAGGAAGTAGTTATAGTACGAATATAATCAGTTGATTAACAGTAGATTTTGAAAGTAGAGCATACCTTTTTAAAGTGTAAACTTCTAAGGCGTGGGTCAAGCGTTCGAATCGCTTCGGAATCACTTAAATAAAACGCTGATTATCAATAGATAATTAGCGTTTTGCTTTTCTAAAAAAGTTCATTTCTGAATTAAAAAAAACAATCTGCATAGACTCCCCATTCTAATCTGTATTTCACAAAAAAGATCGTTCTTACATCAAAACAGAACTATCTTATGACATAAGTATACTGCTGATTAATGTAAAATAGCCACTCAAAAAAAGAAGGGAGAGATTCTTTTTCACATAAAATTCATTTTAACTTGGTGCATTAAATTATAAAGTATATATGAAATATTCCTTTGATAATTTGGAGAAGGTTCTGAAAATGAAAAAGGAATAATTCCTGAAAATACAGTTCTAAGCTCAATTTGTTGGCGTAAAATTTGCTAATACGTGGTTTTGTGTGTTCCTTTGTACTATAATCAATAAATTAGACATGAAAAAACTTCTATTTTTAATTATGACTGCACTGATAGTAGTTGGATGTAATAAAAGTGATGAAGAAAAAAGTGACATTCAGGAAATTTGGCTAAATGGATACAAAGCTCTTACTCCAGAGTCTGATTACGAAAATATTTCCACCACATTTTTATTATTTAAGGCTGACAACAATGAGGAATTTGATGTGAAAAAGCAAACTTTTTCAGGGAATATACTTGATTATCAAAAAATACAAGATGAAACTTGGAATTTGCTGTCAAAATCAAAAATTAAAAAGAAAGATGGTAGCATAGTTAATGCTACTTATTCTATATTTGCCTCGTCAATAAAGGAAACATATACTTCCGCTAAAGTAAAGATTGGTAAATATTTTATGGTAGCAATATATAGCGACTCTAAAACAGGATATCATTGGCTATATTCAAATAAATATGCTTGTCAATATGTTGACATACCATATCGGTATAATCCATGGGACTATTCTGTAGTTTTCCCATGTGATTTGCATAATTATGGAAAGATAGAATGGGTTTCATGGAATCAAACTCCTTATCCATATGAGTTTGAATTTTCAAAATAGGTCCATCTGCCGAAAACATTTAAAATCAGCAATACTCATTTCAAATCGGACTCTCTATAAAATAGAGCAATTTCTCAAGCTCTGAAAATAAAATATAGATACCTCTAACACTTTACTGTATCTGTTTCAAATTGCTAATAATAAAGCGATGAATTCAAATTCATCGCTTTATTATTAGCCCTAGATGGAAATATTTCCTTTACTCTTTTGTATTCTCATCCCCCACTATACCTGATGAAGAATTATCAGGAGCCTGATCTATCAAATCCATAAACTGATCCAGTTTAGGAGTTATAATAATCTCGGTCCGGCGGTTACGAGCTTTTCCTTCTGCCGTATCATTAACGGCTACCGGATTAAATTCACCTCGACCGGCAGCAGTCAGGCGTTTGGGATTTATACCATAAATATTCTGTAATGCCTGAACAACAGATGAAGCACGCAACGCACTCAAATCCCAATTATTACGTATATTCGTACGAGATATCGGATCGGTATCTGTATTTCCTTCTACCAAAACATCATAATCTTTGTAGTCCTGAATGATTTTGGCTATTTTACTAAGCACAGCCTCTGCTTTATTGCTAATTTCATAACTTCCTGATTTATAAAGCATGTTATCTGCTAAGGAAATATATACAACACCTTTCAATACCTTAATATCCAAGTCACGCATCTCTTCACGGGTAAGCGAACGGGTAAGTTTATTGACCATTACGAGATTCAAAGAGTCTGATCTATTCTTTTCTTTAACCAAATGCTGGATGAAACGGTTTGAAGCATTGATCTCATCTATCAACTTCCCCATATTCATATTCCCTTGAGAGCTCTGTGTAAGACTCTTATTCAAGATGCTTTGCATATCGGACAAGCTCTTGCGTAACTCACTATTATTCCGCTGCGCTTCGGCAAGTCTCTCCTCAAGACTTGTTGAACGTGCCTGATTTTCTCTTAGCTGCAATTGACTTTCCTGATATTCTGTTTGCAACTTTGTATAATCAGTTTTTAAACCTTTAAATTGCTTCTGACTTACACAACTCGCCAATACTATACATCCTGTCAGTACTAACAACGGTCGAAAAAGATTCTTCATAACTCTATTATTTTAATTACTAACTTTTTAAGTGACCAACTGCAGCCGTTTCCACAACAATTGCGTAAATCGGTTGGTTATGAACACATTTATCGAGATAAAGCTCGAACGACCTTATAACATTTCAAAAGAACGAAAGGTTTAGTATGTAAATAAAATCTGTTTTTATCAGAGTTTGATCCATCCTGCCAAGTTATCCAACTTAATTTTATAAATTTGCACCATACTAAAACATTACTGCGTGAAAAACAAACGTTGGATTTATTTTGCAATTACTTTCGCAATTATAGTGTTAGGATTGGCTTCCCGAAAACATGGTGATATATTGCCCGAATTTATCGCAGAGTATTCAGGCGATACGCTTTGGGCAGCCATGGTATATTGTGGAATACGCTTTCTTTTCCCATCATTATCTATACTCAAGACCATTGTTATTTCCTTATTATTTTCTTATTGTATAGAAATTAGCCAACTATACCAAGCAGACTGGGCAAATACTGTACGAAACACCACACTTGGAGCATTAATCTTTGGACATGGTTTTCTATGGTCAGATATGATCTGTTATACTGTTGGAGTATCATTATCCGCTGTTATAGATTCAGGAAGGATTATTATCTCCCAAAAGAGAAACCCCTAGAAAAAAAGCACTGCAAACCTACTTTGTTTACAGTGCTCTTTCCGATTATCATTTAAACTACCTATCACAATCTACAATGAAAACTATCGCTCAAAGGTAACTTCTTATTAGTGGAAACAACCTTTATTTCATTTTCACCAGGTTCTAGTTCCACATTTTTCCATTCCAGAATAGCATACGAATCCGGTATTGCTTTACCATAACTCTTACCGTTTACAAACAATTCGGCTCCTGACAGATTCGTGAAAGCAGTAATTATTTGCAAACGTTGTGTACGTACTGTGTTACGTTTGCCTGTTAAATAAAGCATTGGTTCTTCCCTATTCCAGTTGGCCTTATAGAAGTAGAAAGCATCTTTACGAACTTTCCGGTCGAAGGTAACCAAACCTTTATCATTAATTCCGGGACGGTCTCCTTCAGTGCGATGTGCAGCGCCAAAATCAAACATATTCCAGACAAAGCTCCCCCATACATAAGGACGGGAAGAGATTGTTTTCCAGTTTTCAATGTGATAATACGTCTGCCAGTTTTCAGGATGCCACCAACTGGTTGGTACAGTTTTAACCAACGAATCTTGTTGATGGTAAATACTTGCACCGGCACCATATTCACTGATAGCGATACATATTTCCGGATGATCCTTATGCATTCGATCCAACCATTTCCCCAAATCAGCGGGAGTGCCACCATACCATCCATCATAACGGTTCCAAGCAATAGCATCCGTTATGAAATTCAAATCTCCCATTTGATTACTTGCGGAGGTCGTAGGCCGGGTAGGATCTTCCTGATGTGCCAACACATTTAATTCTTTGATGTACTCAACCGGATTATCTCCCAACTCCGTCAACTCATTAAACACTCCCCATACACAAATAGAAGGATGATTATAATGTTGACGAATCAGTTCTTTGAGCTGTTCCTTTCCGTTGGCACGGAAAGCTGGTAAATCCACAAAACCCTTATCATTATATCCACCAGGCCCCACAAAAGGTATTTCAGCCCATACAATAATACCATTCTTATCCATCAGATCATAGAAATAAGTAGCCTGCGGATAATGTGCCAGACGAACAGCATTCACTCCCATCTCCAACATCAATGCCGCATCTTCCTCATGGTGTTGTGGGCGCAGCGCATTGCCCACCTCACTCCTATCCTGATGACGGCAAACGCCTTGAAGAGGCAAGTGTTTTCCATTCAAGAAAAAACCTTTATCAGGGTCAATCCGGTAAAAACGAAGTCCCAACGGTTGTATGACACGATCTACCATCTGACCATTCCGGGAAAGAATCACTTCCGCCTGATAAAGGAAAGGATCTTGGCGACCATTCCACAAATGAGGTTGATCGATTTCAAATGTAAATTCCTGCTGCATTGCTGCGTTTCCAGAAAGATTCACTTTCTTTGTTCCTTCTTTCACCACCCTTTGACCATCTAACAGGCGTACATTAAGCTCTACTTCCCGATTACCACTACCTCCGTTTGATAAATCAACAACAGCACGCACCTTAGCATACTTATGGCTCACACTATCCTGTATCAGACGTACTCCGGGAGAAGCATAATTCAAAGGAGAAATACACGTCTCATCAATAATCAGTAAATGTACATCCCGATAAATACCTCCATAAAAATTAAAGTCACCGACCAAAGGCATAATATCCAACTGTTCACCATTATTCACTCGTACCAATATAGAATTTTCTTTTCCATATTCCACCTTTCCAGTGATCTCAAAGATAAAAGCCCCATATCCCCCACGATGCTCACCTATATGACGACGATTGACAAACACATCCGCAATGTTATTCACTCCTTCGAAACGAATAAAAAGACGTTTTCCTTTCCATTCGGAACGAATAAATAAATTCTTCTCATAATTGCCAATTCCCCGTTTATAGTCCATCTTACCGGACAAAGCATCCTGCGCATTCCAAGTATGAGGCAAATCAACTCTTACCTCTGTTCCCTTTTGTACCTGATGCGAAAACCGGAAATTCCAATCATTATTTAGCAAGATATCCTGTCGCTGGGCAAATATCGACATACCCCAAAGCATAAATAAAACAACCGATACCAAACGACTGGACTGTAAAAAAACTGTTCTCATATTATTTCTTTAATGATGACTTCTTTATTCTGATAAAAGAAGATAATGATTCGACCTTATTCTTATATTTTTTCTCATCTACCCGATTCTTGTTTTCCTTCTTATCAATCTGATGATCAAACAACATACTGGCTTTCTTCACGTCGCCTTTCATCCATTCCGCATAACTATAACGCCGGTCAACAGCATTATCTCCTCCTTCCCACTGAATATAGACTTCACCTTTCGTCTTAGCTTTCAGATTCTTGAAAACCCCGGCAAAGCTTTGCCCGCTTAACTGTTCAGCGGGAACAGGAAGTTTACAAAGTTCACATAAAGTCGGGTACAAATCAACAAATTCCACCATCGATTTTGTTTTTCCCTTTTTCATTCCCGGCACACGGACAATCAACGGTACATGAGTAGAAGTATCCATCAGATTATGTTTACCTATAAAATCATGTTCTCCCAGATTCCAGCCATGATCCCCCAACAAAACCACAATTGTATTATCCGATAATCCCAGTTCATCCAATGCATCCAATACCTTGCCGATCTGTGCATCCACATAACTCAAACAAGCATAATATCCATGTTTTACCTCTCGTTGGAAGTCAATATCACTCGTATCCGTAACCCGTGCATACGCATATATCTCGCTCGAATTACGAACCTGCTCCGGTAATCCTTCAGGCCGGAAACGATCGGTAGCCAAAGGTATTTCCTCTCGTTTATATAAATCCCAATATTTCTTTGGAGCATTGAACGGCAAATGAGGTTTCCAGAAACCACAAGCCAAGAAGAAAGGTTTGCCGGTCTCCTTCATCCTTTTCAAGTCACGAATAGCCCGGTTTGCAAGTTTTCCATCATCATAGGCAGTATCAGGAACATCAGCAGATTCACAGAAAGGTCCCCTCATCGTTTTCGGATTAATCGTTTTTCCCGATTCCGAATTCATCCAAAGTTCCCATTTATTATATTCCGCCCAATATACATCATATCCATCCGGATGATTCCGGTAAGGAGGCTCGCTCCACGAATCCGCATGATCGCTGATATGATGAAACACCTTGCCGTCCGAAATAGTATGATAACCATTCCGGGTGAACCATCCCGAAATAGGTATTGCTTCGGGACAATCTTTGCTGGCATAGGCGGAAAAACTAATAAAGCGATCGGGATAATGAGGATATACCCCCGTCAATAAACTAGCCCGGGATGCCCCACTCACAGGAATATTACAATACGCATTCTGAAACAAGACACCACTTGCCGCCAAACGGTCCATATTAGGAGTTTTCACTACATCCACCCCGTAACACCCCAGTTCGGGACGCATATCATCAGCCATTATAAAAAGGACATTCATTTGGGATGCATCCTGTTGTGCACGTAGTATAGATGAGATGCAGCAAGCTGTTCCACAAAAAAACGCATATTTTATTGATATTCTATTTTTCATTTTCTACCTTAAATTTTCAAGACCTGCAATATACTAAAATATTACAGGTCTTGTGCATCATTTCAATTTAAAATTACTTTGTCCATACCGGATTTTGTTCCAGATTCGTATTTAAAGCCAATTGCTTCAAAGGCAACGGATACAGATAATAATGTTCCTGCCATCCAAGCGGGGTATCAAAGAAATAAACATATCCTTCATCAGCACCTGCACCACCCGTTACTTTCAGATTCTTGGCCGAAGCCCCTGTCACATAAGCACCCAGCGGTTGTTTGTTAACATAGTCTCCTTTCTTCCATCTGCGCAAATCATCCAGACGGAAACCTTCGCCCATCAACTCAACTCGTCTCTCCCTACGCACTTCCCACAAGAGAGCAGGAACGGAAGGATCACGCTTCGGATCAAAAGCATCATTAATATCATTCACCACCATTTTCGCCACATTAGCTCTTGCCCGAAGTTTGTTAATAGACTTATCCGCAGCAGCCTGGTCTAGCTTATTCAATTCGCACATCGCTTCGGCATAATTTACCATTACCTCACCTATACGGAACAGCGGGGCATCTGTTGTATTCACCCCATTCGCGTTGGTAGCTACAGTATGTGTATTATAATATTTCCATACCCAGAATCCCATTTGGGAAGCATTCCAGCCCTGTCCCCAGTTCATATTCTTAAAGTGAGGTTGTCCTTGCACAGTGAATCCTTTAAAGTTGGAAGACGGCAAACGATGATAAGTTTCACCGGAAATCGTAGCCATTAAATCTATAAATTCTCTGTCCTGTGCATTATCCGTATATTTCCAATCAGCCGTACTAGGTCCGTTTTCTTTCTTCACCATATATGGAGGACAGATCGTCAAATACAACCGGTAATCACGATCACGGAATTGTCCATACATATTCTTATCACCCCCATAATGACTAGTTGTCGTGCTAACCGGTCGTCCATCCGTACAAAGATAACTGTCTACCGCGTCTTTCGTTGCCTCAATATAAGATTCACCTGTACGCACCATACGGGTCAAACCATGCATTAACTGTCCGGTTTCATAAGCCTTATACAGAAGAATACCTGTCACCCCATCCAGTGTTTCCGAATTAAACAACTCATCATATTTAGGATGCACATTCGGATATTGCTTAATCACCTCTTCAGAAGCACGGGCACATTCTTCCAGATAAGTATCTGCCCCCGACAAACCATGATATTTTCTCCAAGTTCCTTCAAATAAAGCAAAACGGGAAATAAGAGCTTTCACCACATACATATTAATTGTATTTTTCCCATCCGCTTCGATATTACTGCCAATATGTGTTTCCGCATATTTCAAATTAGACAGAATATTGGAAGCCACCAAATCACGACTATCACGTTTTCCATAAAGCTCGGGACTTTCCTCTGTCAAAGCATGCTCTACCCAGGGAATATCACCAAATTTGGAAAGCATCTGAAAGTATTTATAAGAACGGAAGAAATATCCCACACTTCTCCAATGCTCCCTCTCGGTCTCACTCATTTCTGAATGATCGATATTATCGAGCATCAGATTGACACGACGGATATAATCATAATCCCAATCTTTAGACTCATCTGTAGCCTTTGCTTTGCGATATGCCCACTGACCTTCATATCCATCCAATCCTTTTATCATGTTATCCGATTCAAAATCACCACGGAAAATCTCATCCGTTTGCCCTGTATCATACGTATATCCGAAGAACACGTTATACAATCCCCATGTATACGTTTTAAAGTTGTCATAGGTAGTAAAGACCGATGCTTCTGTTTGCTGTCCTTTGGGATAAACCTCCAGAAATTCGTCATTTAGACAAGACGACATCAACAAACAAAGACTAACGCTTACACATAGTATATATTTATTCATAATAATTACTCTTTAAGTTGTGAAACAATCAGAATGAAAGGTTTATACCGAACGAATACTGTCTCATATACGGATAGGTAAAACCACGTTGTCCTAAATCATCCGTGACAGAACGTTCCGGATCAAGTCCTTTCGGCAAGTGGTCGAACGTATAAAGATTCTCACCACTGAAGAACACAGCCAAATTATTAACTCCAATCTTACTCATCCACTTAGACGGAAAATTATAAGAAAGCGTTATATTACGAATACTTAAATACGATCCATCCTGTAGATAACGAGTTTGTACACGTGTATTGGCATCTGTATTTCCGGCCGCTTTCTCATAAATACGGGGGAAATAACTATTCGTATTTTCCGGAGTCCAATAATTCAACTGTGAATCATAAACGGTAGTCCAAGCATCATAATGCGGATAAAACAGATCGTTCATCACCCACAAATCTCGTTTACCAACTCCTTGCAGCAAGAATAACAGAGAAAAACCGTTCCAACTTGCACTACCATGAATACCATACTGATAACGCCGGGTATTATTACCAATGATTTTACGGTCTCCCGGATCTTTCGTTGTACTGGTACCACTGTTGATAATATCATTACCATCCAAGTCCTTATATAATATATCTCCCGGATTCGGATTATAACCTTCCACTTTAGCAATACCCGGTTTCAGTTTGCCATCTGCATCGAAATCATCCACTGTGTACAAACGATCGGTCACATACCCCCAAATTTCACCCAGTTCCATTCCTACGCGATATGTTTCATTATCGTTCTTGTCCTTGCCAAACAGTCCTGTTTCGTTGTTGTATTTAGTAATCTTTGTTTTCGCATCGTAAAGATTAAAGCCTATGCTATATTTCACTTTTCCGATCTGATCGTTCCAGTCAACCGAGATTTCCCAACCTTTAGAACGAAGGTCAGCCGTGTTCTGTAAAGGGGCACTTGCACCTAATACACCCGGAAGTTCAGAGCCCGGAGCAAGCATACCCTTAGTATCTCTACGATACCAGTCGAACACCATATTCAATCTGTTATCCAATAGCCCAAGATCGAATCCGACATCAATTGTCGTTACTTTTTCCCAAGTAAAGCTATTGCTAACCAAAGCAGCTGGTTTCAAAGTAGTAACTTTAATACCGGAAACAGTCCAATAAGCCTGTTCCGCATCCATACCGGGAATATATGCGTAAGGAGTGATGCTCTGATTTCCAATATTACCCCAAGAACCACGCAATTTCAAGTTCGAAAGAACAGAGTTCAAAGGTTTCATAAACGCTTCCTCGCTGATACGCCATCCGGCGGAAACCGAAGGGAAGAAACCGAAACGGCTATTCTTCGGGAATTTGGAAGAACCGTCATAACGTCCGTTCGTTTCAAGCAAATACTTGCCGGCAAACGAATAGTTAATGCGATAGAATAACCCTCTTACCGTATAACGTTCAAATTTGTCTTTAGCAAAATAATCACCTGTCGACTGCGAAATAGACGGCAGATCTTCATTAATCATATTCATACGCGACATCTCAGCATAACGATAATCACTACTCTCCTGATTGAAACCTCCCATCACCGTTACATCATGTTTGCCCCATGAGTTGTTATAGTTAGCATAGAAGTTCAATGCATTATAATCCGTAATACCATTGGAATATTCATACTTGGAATTGGCAGTGGAAACCTCTTTCACAAAGTTACCTCCATGTGCATAATAGAACTTCTTCTCAAATTTCGTTTTCTCGTTACTTAGATGATTGAATGTATACTCACCAATCAACTTCACATTCTTCAAAGGACTGATCGTAACCTTTCCGAAAATACGAAGATTATTCTTTTGAATAGTTGTCGGATATGCCAGATCAATCAAGTTACGAGGAGTATTGATCGGTAATTCTTCGCCGTCAATATTCATTGTTCCAGTAGGGAAATAAGAAGGGAATGCGACTGCTGCTCCCCATATACCATATCCTCCGGAAGTTTCCGGCAATGAAGAGTTAGAGTTCGTATATTTAATATCCAATTCCGGAGTAATCCATGAAAACACATCTGAACGGAGATAAGAAGACACATTGTAACGCTTGTACGTATCTTTATCCGAAGCCAGTACCCCATTTTCATTCACCATACCGAAGGAGAAACGATAAGAAATATCTTTCGTACCGCCACCTACCGAAATATTATGAGTTTGCTGGAAACCAGTCTCCATCATATCATCGAAAAGATCAGTTTCTGCCAAGCTATAACGCAGCCCGTCCACCATTGCATAACCATCCGGATATGCAGACGGATTAGCATTATATTCCTTCAAAAGTCCCAACCAGGTATCTACGTTCTGACCACTTTGATAATTTATTGTCCCCATGTCCTTATAAGCCTGTACCGTTTGGAGCGGAGTAGCCTTATGAGGCATATTGGCAGGTCTGCTAAAAGAGAAGTTATTTGAATAATTAATAGAGAGTTTAGTTGCATCCGAGCCTTTCTTTGTAGTAATCAAAATCACACCGAAAGCTGCCCGTGCTCCGTAAATAGCAGAAGATGCCGCATCCTTCAAAACAGTCACCGATTCAATATCGTTCGGATCGAGCATATTAATATCCATCTCCACGTTATCTACCAGCACCAGCGGTTTCCCATTCTTATCCAAACTGTTGACACCACGAATGTTGAAACTCATTTCTTCACCGGGTCTTCCTGAATTACCTGTAATCTGCAAGCCGGGCATTGCCCCTTTCAAAGCGTCACTCACAGACACCACCGGACGGTCACCTAAAACATCATCCATCTTCACACTGCTCACCGCACCTGTCAGGTTCGCTTTCTTTTGTACGCCGTAACCAACAACTACTACTTCGTCTATTAACCGAGTATCTTCTTTCAAAGTTACATTGAGAGGACGTTGATCTTTCACCACCACTTCCTGTGTGGCATAGCCGATATACGATATGGATAAACGGGCATTCGGAGTAACCATCAAAGAAAAATTGCCATCCATATCCGTAATGGTACCTTCCGTAGAATCGACCACTTTCACATTTGCCCCAATCACCCCTTCACCTGTAGGATCAGTGATTCTACCTTTTAAGACAAACGCTTTTTCCTGTTCTTTCTGCGGTGTCACTGCATGGAACATAATCACCCGGGGGCCGTTCACTTCATAACTGACGTCCGTACCGGCCAGCAATTGTCCCATCACATCATTAATAGTACCGTTATTTATATTCACAGAGACTTTCCTATTCAAATCAATGTCATTATTACGAATCAGGAAAGAGTAATTGCCTTGCTTCTTTATTACTTCAATGGCTTCTTTCAAAGTAATATTATCTACTTTCACACTGAATCGCTTACTTTGTTCCTGTGCCGATAGCTGGAAACCACCAGTCAAAACGTTTCCTACAGACAAAAGCAGAAGCATTAATAATATTCTTTTTACTATTAATCTCATATTTTTCACTATTAAAGGTTAACATAATATCTTTCTATACAACGCTGAACCACCGATATATCTATCGACTAAGTTCCCAATCATACTTTACTTTTTCTTATTTTACCTCCTTTTTCTTGTCAGTTATAAAGATAGTGTCTCCACTAACTTTCCATGTATATTGCTTCTCAACGTTGATTTCTCCCAATATATCATTGATACTTTGATTACTATTGAAACATCCGGAAAAGCGTTCCGCTTTCAGACGTTCACTCTCTAAACTGATCTTCACCTGGAATTTGCGCTCCAGACGGTGTGCGATGTCGGCAAACGGAGCATCTTCAAATGTCAGGCCACCATCCAACCAGTCACAGGCAGAACTAGCATTTGATTTCATTTTCTCCATGCGGCCCGTATTCTTATCGTAAAAAGCCTGTTCGCTAGGGAATAGTTTCATTACCGAACCGGACAAAGTGGCTAAATTGACACGACCTTCCAACAAAGATACCATTACATAATTATCGTCATCATAAGCGCGTACATTAAAAACAGTCCCTACCACCTTTACCTGTACACCATTCGTATTTACAAAGAAAGGAATCTTCTCATTTTTCGCCACCTTGAAATATCCTTCGCCATCAAGCGTAACATCACGTTCACGAATACCGAACCCACGGCAATAACGTAACACAGAACCCGCATTCAATGAAACCTCTGTTCCATCCGGAAGCACAATATTCGTCCGCGAACCAGCTGGCACTTTAATTTCATAAGGAGAATCCGCATTCGTATATACTTCCGTAAGATTTTCAGTATAAGTGTACCAGAAGTAATTACAGCCCAACAACAAAATAATTGCAGCAGCTACCTTCAGCCACACAGGAACTATCTTCCGCGAACGGACAGGTTTCATCTCAGCAGCGGCTATTTTTTCTTTTATCTGTGATAAATTAGCATCCTCTACTTTGGCAAATGCAGGCACAGAAGAAACAGCCCATACTGCGGACATCTCCCGGAAAATTTTAGCTGCATCTTCATTGGAAGCCAGATAAGCGAACAGAGCTTCTTTCTCCTCTTCGGTGCAGTTACCGGACAGATAGTTGCTTATCCGGATTTCCAATTCTTCTATATGATAAGAGTCATTCATAAACGTACTTTTTCTATGGGTGTATATAACTAGATACGCAATAAAAAAAGAAACGTTTAAAAGAAAAGCGATTTTTTTTAGAGAAACATCAAAATAGCTATCATATAAGGAGTACCCAGTGATTCGCGTAGCTTAGTCAATGCTATTTTCATCTGTACTCTTACAGTGGTCACATTAATATTCTGCTCCTCGGCAATTTCACTGTATGTCTTACCCTCATACAAACTTGCTTTAAATATGGCACGGCATTTGGCTGGCAATTCCTCCACCTTCTTCATGATGATGGTATTCATTTCGCTATGCTCCAATGCCTGCAAAGGATTATCGGAAGAAAGAATATGATTTTCGAGAAAAGCCCAGATTTCTTCCATCTGTTCCGTCATCTGTTTTTCGTTGAAGTAGGAAGAACGCAGATAACTAATACTTGCGTTTTGAATAGCACGCCGCAAGTACGGAAGAGCCGGGTGAGTGATATGGTGGCGATTCTGCCAAAAAGCGACAAAGACATCATTCACAATCTCCCCTGCCACCCTCTTGTCATGCACATAATAAACAGCTATCGCACACAAATAAAGGTAGTAGGTATGATAGATTTTATCAAATGCTTTTGTATTACCGTGATTTAACTGTTCAATTAGATTTTCAGAGATTTCTGGTAGATTCATTCGTTGTCTTTCTTTAAGGAACGGTGCAAATATAGCGATTAATTCAGAAAAACAAAATTCCAATCAGATAAACCGGAGCCCGGCAATCATTCCTTAACCCTACAATCCCATCGGTATTTTCAACAAATACCAAACGATAAACAGCAATGTCCAGACAACCAGGATGCCTAATGAATATCTCCAAGTATATTTCAGCAATGAACCATACGTAATCTGCTTATCATATTGCCGCATATAGGTAAGCACCAGAGGCATATAGAATAAGAAAGGAGTAATGGCATTCGTCGAACTATCTCCGATACGGAAAGCACATTGTGCTATATCCGGAGCAATTCCCATCTGTGCAAACATCGGGATAAAGATAAAAGACATAAAAGCCCATTTGGAGGTAGCAGATACCATAATCAGATTTATCAATGCCGTAAACAGAATAAACAGAACAAGAGCAGACAAAGGAGCCGGTTCAAACGAAGAAAGCAAGTCAGCCCCCATAATCGCCAGACATTTATCCAGATGGGAATATTCAAAACAGGCAAACATCTGCGCAGCGAAGAAAGCGATAACGAAATACACTCCAAGAAGTTTCATTGGCTGCGTAAGTCCTTCAATCACGTCATTGTCAGTGCGATACCGTCCGGAACTGAATCCATAAGCCATTCCCGTAATACCTGCTCCCAAAGAAAGCAAAAACAAAATACCGGCAATAAAAGGCGAATGCATCAAACCACCATTCACACCCCGCAAAATTCCATAAGAAGAAAAAGTAAGCCACAAGATAAGAGCCACATAGATAGCTGCCACAACAATGGAAATCATAATGGCACGCCGCTCTTTACGAGACAGAGGATGGTAAGCCACCACCTTCATACTGCCTTCATACTTACCTAACGTAGGAAGAAGCCATTTTTGAGTAATCCAATACACAATAGCCGTAATGGCCACCGTTGAAGCACTCATAAAAAAGTAATTGCAAAGAGGTTCTGTATTCCCCTGATAACCCGTTTGTGCCAGTGCAGCCTCTTGCGTGGTATGCGCCAACAACGGGTCCATCGTACTCAATACAATATTAGCACTATACCCGCACGCAACGGAAACATAAGCCGTAACAATCCCTGCAATCGGATGAAGCCCCACCCATTGAAACAGCATAGCAGCAATAGGCAATAAAATGATATATCCACCATCACCAATGGCATTCGACAACAAGCCAAGCACAATCACCCACAAGATGATCTTCCTCTTTTCCTGCCGGTTTCCCACCCCCATGCGGATACAAGCATCAATAAAACCGGAATGTTGTGCCACTCCCAATCCGAACATAGCAATAATCACCATGCCCAATGGAGCAAAACCTGTAAAGTTCTTAATAGCATTCCGCAACCACCAGCGGATTCCTTCCGGACTCAACAGGCTTTGTACACGGATGTCCTCACCTGTTTGTGGCAATGTCACTTTCAACCCATAGATATCGCATATCCATGAAAGAAAGACCACTGCCATTGTTAGCAGAAGGAACATCGTAGCGGGATGGGGCATACGCCATTTATTCTTCATCATTTTCCGACTAAGCAAGAAGCTACCGTTAATACTTAATTTACTCTTCGTCAGGCTCCAGATTATCCAGATCAATAATACGCAATTCCAATGCACGTACTGCCAACCGGGTAGCATTCACTCCCACCCGTTCTCCATTCGGGAAAAGACGTCCAATAAGATCATTCTGCCGTTTCTCCAATGATTTCACACCAAAAGGCATTCCTTTCAGATTGGCAATCATCTCTTTCGTATAACCCAAAGCCAGATGACGGAGAAAACGTTCATCGTATTCATCAATATCATAGCTGATGACAGCCTCCTGACGCTTAGCATCATTGGCTACAGATTTCTTGAAACGATCTACAATCTTTTCCAGAATCGGATAGTTAAATACCAATTTCTTTCCATCCATCACAGCCTGTACATCTGTTTTCGTCAGTAGCTCACCCGTTTTGAGGATGATTCCATCGGCACCGGCATTCAATACGTCCACCCACAACTTTTCGTTCAGAATCTCACCCGTGAAGATCAATACCCGAACTCCTTTGTAACGTTTGAATATATTCTTGCAAATATCAACACCAATGGTCGTAGAACCTCCTAGTCCTAAGTCCAACAATACCAGATCGGGAAGCTGGGCCTCCATCAACGGCCAAAACTCACTTTCCGTCATTGCCGTGCCGATTACTTCTGCATTCGGTATTTCATGACGGAATATTTCTTCTGTCCCTTTCAACTCCAGTTTTACATCCTCTACAATAATAACTTTAAACTTCTGTTCTTCCATGTTCCTTATCTAATAACTTTTATGTGTTTTCCTTTTATCGGCGCGGAATAGTGAAATAAACTGTAAACCCGCCGCCTTCAGCCGGCTCGGCATTGATACGGCATCCCCTACGTCCCGCAAATTCGTCGTGGTCGCGGATAATCTGCTTGCATACCAGATATTCCGTTCCCCTCAACTCCCCTTTTTCACCGGAAGTCATACGTGCCAGATTCGGATAAAATAGTTGATTCAACTCTTCCACACTCTTCTCACGTCTCGTATCCGTAAAGAGGAAACGAATATATTCATTATCCTTGCGCGCTTGCAGACGTATCACTCCATCTTCACGCACAGTCAATGCTTCATCAATCAAATTTTCCAATAGAAAACGCAACTGATTCACGTCTCCTATCACCTTCGCCTCCATCGACTCTATTTCCAATTCTATCCTCTCCGGCCGATTCTTCATCAACTTCTTGAAATATTTTCCGGCAGCATCCAAAAGTTCCTGCACCGGAATCACCGTACGCCGGAAAGTGACTTCCTCCAATTGACGAGAAGCGCACGAACTCAAAATCGTAAAAATTCCCTTATAATATTCGATCAATTCCGTCATAGTCTCCACTGCTTCACGCTCCTCCGTTTCCGAAAGCTTCTGCGTATTCAACCGCCCTACAATCTGTTTGATTTTATTCGGATAATAAATCGTCTCATGTTTAATAGTCGACAGACAGTTGTCAAGCACCATATTCTGAACATGCAACATGCTGTCTTCCCAGGAAGCCCGGCGTGTTTCTTCGTGTGCCGACTCGATATCCCGGTATTTTGTAGCCAGTTTCACCACTGCGTTAAACACAACAATAGCCACATAACGAGCTACCAGTTCAAAAAGCAGTCGATCCGTCTCCTGTTCCGTTCCTTCTCTGCGCTCCAGATAAAGCACACCAACACATTGATGCTCGCTCCCTGCTTCCACCATCAGCGGAATTGCCTGAAGATGCTGTTCAGAAAGATATTTCCCGGAACTAAAACACTGCTCTACCATCTCCGGCATTTCCTGTCCGGGACGAGAAGCATATTCCAGCCGATGTGTCGTTTCATTATAAACGGCAATTCCCATCCGGTCAATCGTCAGTAATTCATTTACCGAACCGAATGCTTCATCCACAATCCGCTGCGGAATTTCTTTAAGCATACTCTCTTCCCGTTGAAGCGCCTCTGCATTTTCCTGTTCCTGCGGTCTCACCAAAGATGCAGCAAACACCTTCTGGTTAATCTCAAGTACCTGTTCGAGATTCAAACGATTCTGCAAACGTTTTCTCATGTACAGAAAATAATATCCGACCAACGAAACAATCAATAAAACAAAGCATAAAATAATTCCTACCGTCTTATTGGTATTCGAACGCTCCAACTGCCGGCAATATGCTTCGAGAGTTTGATCCTCTCCCTGCAACTTATACAAATCCGTAAATGCCGAATTATTATAACTATATGCATCCAACTGTTTCAAAGCCAGAAAAGCAACTGACGCCTCATTCCTGATATCCAAAATTACATGATAATCCGAATCAAACAGTTCGTTCCACCAACTGATTTCAGCAGGCGTTCCCTCACCTACCAGCTTCATATACCGATGCGGGCGATCCGGACGCGCATATTTTTCATAATGCTCATTCAGAAAAAGCATCGCAGAATCTATATATTGCAAAGCCAACTCATAATTTTCATCCACATTAGCAAAATAGGCAGCATTCGCATAATCCGACGCTACATCCAGCAAATCCTCATACGCAGAATCCGTAACTACTACAATCGAATCGCCATCCTGCAACATGGGAGGAATCGGATCATGCAGACAAGAAACCATCCCCAACGGAAGCAACAAGCAAAGCAACAATACCCCCATCGCTTTACGCACTCCCGAAGGCAAACGAAAATAAAAACGGCTTCCCTTCCCCAGTTCACTCTCCACATCAAAAACGCATCCCCGGAATAAATCATTCGTTTTCTTATACTTCTCAATGATTCCCTTACAATTCATCAATCCGAAACCACTACCTTTGTTTTCTTTCAACACTTCCGGATCGGCTGCATTCTTCATTCCGATCACACGGGAATCATACACCTTCTCACCAATGATATACGCCACATCCTCTTCGGAAATACCTCTTCCGTTATCCTCCACAGAGATCTCGACATAGGCATCCTCCGTAGTGCGGGCATACACTTTAATGGTTCCTCCTTCCGGAGTATATTTACGGGCATTTTCTGCCAGCGTATTAATCATAAACAAAGTCAGTGCCCGGTCGGCCTTCACCATAACCGTAGTCGGTTCAATTTCCAACTTCTGATTTTTCATTTCAAAAGCACGTCTTCCCTTGCCTAGCAGCTCAAACAGTTCATTGAGACTGAAAGTTTCAATATTCAGGCTAAGCGTTCCTTGCTTCATCTTAATCCAAAGAGCCAGAATATCGTTGTACTCATTAATCGTAGTTACCAGTTCGTCAATGTATTGATACTTCTCTTTCTTAATCTTCGCATTATCAATATACCCCCGCTCCGTCAACTTATGCACCTCGTTCAAGATACGGTCGATATAAGGATTAATTCCATTGACAATAGCCAGACAAGCCTTCTTTATAAGATTCTGGCGTTTATTTCCTGCAATATGCTGTTCGTAAACATACCGTTGCTTTTCCAACTGCATCCGCTCGTCACTCAACGCTTCCACCATCTGCTCATTGTCCGCAGCCCAAACAATATACGGCTCAAGCACATGCACCAAAGCTTTTTCATCACGGTTCAACCGATGCAGAGGAACCAGTGCCGCTTTTCCTTCCTCCGGAATTTCCAGTTGAAGACGTCCTTTCCCAAATAATTGATCGATACCTTGTTGAATTAATGGAACATTCATCGGAATGGACGAAGTTATGTCCCGACAAAGAGTCAGAATCCGTTGCAGACGCTCCACGTCTACCTGATTCCTTATTTTAGACCGTTTATTGAAAAACCACCAAAGAATAACCACTAGTACAAGCCCGACAATAACCAAAGAAAGTACAAGCGTCATTTGTCGTGAATCGGCTTCCAATGAAAGATAGCGGCTCTCCAACTCCTTATCCTGACGGGTATAATTCAAAATATCCAAATATATATTCCGGTTGTAATCAGAAGCATACTTCATCCCGAGCCCCGCATACGACACACTCAATTGCTCCCGAATTCTTGAGATCCATTCAGGTACCGTTCTCACATCTTCCTGCATGATCCATGGAACCCCGGTATAAGTCGTATCTCCTTCTACAAAAACATGTAGTTTATCCAATGTATCCGCCGCATGGTGATAATAGAGCATGTGATGTTGATTCACACAATCCAACGCTTTTGCAAGCGTATCCAATGCCTCCGTATAACGTCCGTGCTCATTCATATATTTACCGATAGACACATACGCACCGGCAATCTGATACAAATCATTGTACTCACGAAATTTTTCAAGCGCACGCTGTGCCATTCGCAAAGGCAAAAGCGAATCTACGGGAAACCCAAACTGATCTAGCGCATATCCCCTTCTCGTCCGAAAAAGTTCGAAATTATTAGGTGAAACCATCAGATTAGCCAATCCTTGCAGACCATTTCCTTCGAAATAAGGATGATTAGTCTGAACAGCTGTCCGCCAGGTAATATAAAGTTGGTCGAACTCACGCATTTTCCGGTCTTCCGGCTTGGTTGCTTCCACCAACGAGGCCGAACCTTTAATATAATGATAATAAAGCAACTGATTAGTATCTGTCAAAGCTTCATCTTCCGGAATCCGGTTAAGAGATGTGATGGCCTCCTGCCGTTGCTGCAGATAGTAATAATAAATAGAAGAAACGATGAAAAATTCGGTGAATGCATAATCCAGCCGTAGTGCCTCGTGACGGTCGGCAAACAAATCACTCTCTTCACGAATACGTTTCATGCGCTTGAGCGCACTATTACGATAATCATAAAATTCTTTGTTCATAGCCGTCCGCTGACAGATTTTCATCAGTCCGATGTCGGCAATCAACAGTTCGAGTTCATTTTTAGTCAGTTTATATACTTCCTTATGCAACGCTTCCGCCCGGTCAAAGTCCATAGCCATAAAAGCACAGAACCCCAGGTTGTTGGATGCTTCCGCTTTCCCCGACTTGTAGAAATTCACCTGTCTATAGGCTTCATTGGCATATTTATAAGAAGAATCCAGGCTTCGATAACGATAAGCATACGCTTTCCCGTTTAATGAATCAATCAGGCGCACCTCTTTGGTCGGCACCATATCAGTGCACGAAAAAAAAGAGGCAAACAACACTATACCTATTATATATAAAGGAAAGCGTGAACTCATTTTTGACTATTAACTGTTTTCAGAAAGCAAATCTACAAATATTTCCGATAAGTTGGAGAGAAAAATATTTTTTATACAATAAGTCCTTCTAAATAATAAGAGAAATTCCTACCTTTGCAGGCAAATTAACAAATAGGTAACATCTATTACAAAATGAGCGAAAAAGCACCCTTTATGGTATTCTCGGGAACGAACTCGAGATATCTGGCAGAAAAAATCTGCGCAAGCCTGGATTGTCCTCTGGGAAATATGAACATTACCCATTTTGCCGATGGCGAATTTGCTGTTTCATATGAGGAGTCAATTCGTGGCGCACACGTATTCCTGGTTCAATCCACTTTCCCTAATTCAGACAACCTGATGGAACTTCTCTTGATGATCGATGCTGCAAAACGTGCGTCTGCAAAGAGTATTGTAGCTGTAGTCCCCTATTTCGGATGGGCACGTCAGGATAGAAAAGACAAACCCCGTGTATCTATCGGCGCTAAGTTGGTAGCCGACCTGCTGTCTGTTGCAGGTATCGACCGTCTGATTACGATGGACTTGCATGCAGACCAGATTCAGGGATTCTTCAATATCCCGGTAGATCACCTGTACGCATCAGCAGTATTCCTTCCTTATATCCAGTCATTGCAACTGGAAAATCTGGTTATTGCTACACCGGATGTAGGAGGTTCAAAACGTGCCAGTACTTTCTCCAAATACCTCGGTGTACCATTGGTACTCTGTAACAAATCACGTGAAAAAGCCAATGAAGTAGCATCTATGCAAATCATCGGTGACGTAGAAGGTAAAAACGTAGTATTGATTGACGATATCGTAGACACTGCAGGAACAATTACCAAAGCAGCCAACATCATGTTGGATGCCGGTGCCAAATCTGTACGCGCCATCGCCAGCCACTGCGTAATGTCTGATCCGGCTTCTTTCCGCGTGCAAGAGTCTGCCCTGACAGAAATGGTATTTACCGACAGCATCCCATACGCAAAGAAATGTCCGAAAGTAAAACAGTTGAGTATTGCCGATATGTTTGCTGAAACAATCAAACGAGTGATGAATAACGAATCTATCAGTTCACAATACATCATTTAATAGATGATAGGTGACAAATGCTAGTTGATAGTTGAAGTTACTTTCAACAGGAAATTATAAAATGGATAATGACCGCTTTGGGTTATTATCCATTTTTCTTTGTCCATACCAATTATCATTATTCCATCATCTGGTACATATATGCAAAAAAATAGGCCACGCAATGCGCAGCCCACTACCATTTATCATCTATTGAAGTCTTCCGAATTTATAGGTTCCTTTTTTAATCACCTTCCCATCTTTATCTGTTTCCACAAAAGGACCATTTTTCTTTCCTTGTTTGAAAAAGCCCTCGAAGCGATTACCATCTTTGTCGATTTGTACGCCCTGTCCATCTTCCAATCCGTCAACAAAGCCACCTTTATATTGCATCCCAGCAACGGTTTTCAGAGTACCCTGTCCATTGGGACGGTTGTCTTTCCAATCACCGTCATAAACATCGCCATTGCTCCATTTATAGACTCCTCTGCCATCACGTTTATTGTTTTTCCAGCTTCCTTCGTACACAGCACCATTCGCCCAGGTAAAAGTACCCTTTCCGTCTTGCATGCCATTTTTGAAATTACCTACATACTTGTCGCCGTTAGCATGATAATAAACTCCTTCACCGGTGCGTTCACCTAAGAGATAAGAACCTTCATAACGATCGCCCGTGTGAAAGTAGTAAGTACCTCTTCCGTGTTGAATATCATCCGCCCAGTCACCATCGTATTTATCTCCATTGGTATATTCAAATACCCCTTTTCCGTGACGGACATCATCTTTCCAATCTCCTTCATACTTACAGCCATCGTCCCAGTTCATGATACCTTTGCCGTTCTTCTTATCATTTTTCCAATGACCGGTATATTTGGCTCCATTCGCCCAAGTGTATGTACCTTCGCCTTCACGTTTATCATTCACCCAATGACCTACATATAAATCACCGTTATGATAATACATTGTTCCTTCACCATGCTGATAATCCTGATACCACATACCGTCGTAACGGTTGTTATTCATAAAATAATAGATACCTTTTCCATGCTGCTGATCCTGGAACCACTGTCCTTCGTACTTTTCTCCGTCAGGAAACATATAAATTCCATATCCTTCACGTTTCCCCTTCACATATTCACCTTCAAAGACATCACCGTTTTTAAAGACTGTTTTTCCTTTTCCATTCGGTTTTCGTCCTTTCATTTCTCCTGTATAGACACTGCCATCCTTAAAAGTATAGTTGCCAATCTTTATTTCAGTGGAGAATGTATCTTTAATTTTTCCGAAAAATCCGCCTTTTTTTCCTTCATTTTCTTGTGCCATCACTCCCTCTTGTGCAAGAAGAGCCAATAAAAGTGTAGTATATAGATATTTCCTCATTGGTTTTAGTCGTTACTCATTTTAGAATTACAATTTGGACAAAGATACAATTTCTATCCCAAACAGCCCACTTTCGGAAAGCAATTTATGACAACTTTTTACCTGCAATGACCTCTTTTAATGTCTCTTTGCACAAATAGCGCTGTGCCAAATCCTGTATTTCCATCGGAGTAACCTCATTCACAGCCAGCAGAGAACGTGAAAAGTAGTCATCATCCAGACCGGAAGTAGCTATGAAGATCCACGCATCCGAAAGTGAGAAAGGCGACTCATAACTACGGCACATTTCTCCCAACATATAGTTGCGTACAATAGTCAATTCTTCGGCTGACACAGGTTCCTGATGCAGGAGGTCTATTTCATGATACACTTCCTGTATCAACGGTTCCACATATTCATTATCCGTTTCTGTCGAGATAGCCAATAGTCCGCTATCCGGATAAAACATGATTCCTGCCGAAATACCATAAGTATATCCCTTCTCTTCACGAATATTAGACATCAGCCGACTACCGAAATAACCTCCGAATAAAGTCATCAATACCCGAAGTTTCAAATAATCAGGATGATTACGAGTAATGGTCGTATATCCCATCTTCACAGCACTCTGCATGGCGTCTTCACGCTCTGTAAAAATTCTCTTTCCGGGAACAGCAGTAAAAGGAAAACTTAATCTCGACACCTGCTGCTGATGCTGACCGAAAGAAGTGCCGAATGTATCTGTCACCCGGCTGATAATATCCTCCGTCACCTTACCGGACAAAAAGATAGAGCAATTACCCGAATGATAATACCGTTCATAAAATTCACGGAGCACTTCCGGAGTGATGGCATGATAATCTTCCTCCACCACTATTTTACCACATGGATGCTGTTCACCGTAAAGCGACTGCAACAGACTGCGGTGTGCCAGAAAATCAACTTTGGAAGTATTGACCTGGTATTGTTGGATATTGGTATCGAGAATGGTATGCAATTCCTTTTCCGGAAAAAGCGGTTCTCTAATCATGGATTCCACCACCTCCAATGTTTTCGCCAAATACTTATTCAACGAATAAACAGTGATATATGCATATTCCGACGAACTGGACAATTCGAGCCATGAGCCGTAGTAATCCAGTTTTTCGGCAATGGTGGCAGCCGTATATTTTTTTGTACCTTCACGCAGCATCCGGTTCGTAAACAGAGCTTGCAGTTTCTGCGACTGTTGCCAGCGTCCCCCGGCAAAAAGCACATCTATGCGTACCACTTCCTGTTCACCCGCATTAATAACAGTCAACGGAATACCGTTTGGCAACGTCATTCGAACGGGAGGAAGTATACGAAAATTTTTCAGGGTTTGTATTTCAGGTTGTATCGTACGATCCATAAGATTAGATTCTATTCTTCAAAAATTCTTCTGCCCGTTCCAAGTCTTGTGGAGTATCGATTCCAATAGTTTCCACCTCACTGATACCGACCTTTATTTTGTATCCGTTCTCCAGCCAGCGAAGCTGCTCCAAAGATTCGGCCAACTCCAAAGAAGACTGTGGAAGCATAGTAATCTCTTTCAGCACCTCTGTACGATAAGCATACAATCCGATGTGCTTGTAGTAGGTATGTCCCTTCAACCAGTCCTGTTTCTCGGCATTCCGCTGATAAGGAATGATAGAACGGCTAAAATAAAGTGCATTCCAGTTCTTGTTGACTACCACTTTCGGTGAATTCACGTTTTCCAGTACGGCAAACGGTTCATCAGCAGTAAAAGGCTTCACCAACGTAGCAATCTGCGTGGTTGCATCATCGAAACAAGCCTTTACCGCATCCAGTTGTGAAGGCTGAATAAAAGGTTCATCTCCTTGTATATTCACTACGACGTCAAAATCACCTCCAATCTTGGTACAGGCTTCATAACAACGATCCGTACCACTTTTG
Source organism: Bacteroides sp. OM05-10AA (assembly GCF_003439055.1). Taxonomy (NCBI): domain Bacteria; kingdom Pseudomonadati; phylum Bacteroidota; class Bacteroidia; order Bacteroidales; family Bacteroidaceae; genus Bacteroides; species Bacteroides sp. OM05-10AA. The sequence goes on along the minus strand of NZ_QSUR01000044.1, from coordinate 7,306 downwards.
TGGTGAACGGAAGTCATCACAACCTTTCCCCCGAACGCCTTAACAGCAGCTTCAATGCGTTCATCATCCGTAGCTACATAAGCGTCATCCAAAACGCCTGCCACTTGTTCGTATACGCGTTGTATGACTGTTTTTCCGCCCAACATAGCCAACGGTTTCGCAGGAAAACGAGTGGATGCATAACGGGCAGGTATAATTCCAAGAAATTTCATCTACTTAATAAATAATGAAGAATGGAAAGCAGATAATGACTGTTGTATATATCCCCTTTGCCAATCCTCCGGTTTTAATATTTTGTTATCATATAAAAGCATGTCAATATCCAGACAAACCTTCTCCTCTTTCTTATCCTCCGGACGACGTCCGGACCTCCGTTCTATATCTTTCAGCGTTTTCCTCACCACCTCTTCATCCTTATCGGAAAAGAACAGAACCACTTGGTTGGAAAACAAGGCCGGATTCTTAAAAAACAAAGGTTTAGTTTCCAGTTCGGGAGCAAAACATATAGAAGAGAACGATTCTGTCAGCTTCTGCCTGGCAAAAGTCAAGTTCTCTTTCCTATTGTAATTACTCCCTATGCAAACAATATACTTGTGCACTTCTTTAATTGAACAGATCGTCCAGTCCTCTTTCTTCCACTTCGCCATCAGGAGTTTCCGAACCGGCACACGGGTCAAATCCTTCAGGAAGTTTGAATCTCTCCTGCTGGTCATATCCTAAAGTCGGGTCATCATATACTTTCTTCATATACATCGCCCAGATAGGCAAAGCTGCAGCAGCCCCCTGTCCATAGGTCATTCTACCGAAGTGAATATCACGTTCGTCCCCTCCTACCCAACAACCGGATACCAGTGAAGGAGTAAATCCCATAAACCAGGCATCGGAGTTATCATTGGTCGTTCCTGTTTTTCCACCCATATCGGCGGTAATTCCATATCGACGAACACGTCCACCCGTTCCCTCATTGATAACGGCACGCAGCATAACCAGCATCTTGTAAGTGCTCGACGCGCTTATCACTTCTTCCATTTGCGGTGCAAAAGTAGAAATGACATTGCCATCACTATCCTCAATGCGAGTAACGAACAATGGAGCCACCCGGATTCCCTTATTGGCAAAAGCCGTGTATGCGCTGACCATTTCACCGACAGAAATTTCACAAGGTCCCAGACAAAGTGAAACCACCGGATCAATTGCTTTATTGCGTACACCGAAACTATGGATCAAGCGTACCAAATCATACGGATTCAGCTTACCCATCAGGTATGCAGAAATCCAGTTATCGGAGTTTGCCAATCCCCATTTCAGAGTCACCATTTCTCCATAACGCTTATCATTTGCATTACGTGGTGTCCAGGGAGTCCCATTCTCATCAATCAAAGTTTGCTCTACGTGGCGTGCCTGGTCGCAAGGAGAAAATCCGTTCTCCATTGCCAATGTATATAAATACGGTTTAATAGTAGAACCTACCTGACGACGTCCCACCATCGCCATATCATACTGGAAGTATACATAATTCGGTCCACCCACATAAGCCTTCACGTGTCCGTTTGCCGGATCCATTGACATAAATCCTGTCCGCAAGAAAGATTTATAATAGCGGATTGAATCCATCGGTGTCATAATCGTATCTTTATCACCCTTCCAGGAAAAGACAGTCATTTCTTCCGGTGTATCGAACGCCTTACGAATCTGTTGTTCCGAAGCTCCCGCCTCTTTCATGAGGCGATAACGTTCCGTTTGTTTCATTGCTTTCGTCAACAACTCTTCCACTCGTTTTTCCGGCAGTGATCTTGCATACGGGGCATTCTTACTTCCCTCTTTTTCCTTGAAGAATACAGGTTGCAGATAATCACCCAAATGCTCTTTTACAGCATCTTCGGCATACTGCTGCATACGTGAATTGATAGTTGTATAAATCTTCAATCCATCTGTATAGATGTTATAATTTGTACCGTCTTTCTTCTTGTTTTTCGCACACCAGCCATATAACGGGTTAGTTTCCCAAGCGATAGAATCCTCATAGAATTTCTGCATTTGCCAACCACGATAATCACTTCTTACCGGTTTCGGTGCTGTCATGACGCCACGGAGATATTCGCGGAAATAAGTAGCCAGTCCCTCTTTGTGGTCAACACGGTTATATGTCAGTTTCAACGGAAGAGCCTGCAAAGAATCACATTCTGCATCTGTGATATATCCGGCTTTACGCATCTGCTCGAGCACCACATTACGACGGCCACGGGAACGTTCGTTGAAACGAACCGGATTGTAGAGTGACGGATTCTTACACATACCCACCAACGTAGCTGCTTCTTCAACCTTCAAGTCCTTCGGTTCACAGCCAAAATAGGTATATGCAGCAGTTTTGATACCAACAGCATTATTCAGAAAATCAAATTTATTGAGATACATACTCAATATTTCCTCTTTGGTGTAGTAACGTTCAAGTTTCACTGCAATCACCCATTCAATTGGTTTTTGAAAAAGACGCTGAAGTGTATTTCTCGCCACATTTTCCGTAAACAACTGTTTAGCTAACTGTTGCGACAAGGTACTACCCCCACCTGCATTTTTCTGAAACATCAAACCACGTTTCACAAACGCACGGAACAACGCTTTGGCATCAATCCCGGAATGCTCGACAAAACGAACATCTTCCGTTGCAATAAGAGCATTGATAATGCTGGGTGACAAATCCTTGTAAGCCGTGTACACCCGGTTTTCCTTGCTGTAAGACCATGTACCAAGCACTTTCTCATCTTCAGAAAAAATCTCCGTTGCAAATTTATAGCTCGGATTCTCAAGTTCCTCTACAGGAGGCATATAGCCAATCCAACCCTTTGAGATAGAGACAAAGATGACAACAATAGCCAACACAACGACTGCCAAAAATATCCAAAGAGCTTTTATTATTTTTCGAATCATGTTTTTTCTCGCTTAAAATAACGCATTTAATTAAGGTGCAAAGGTAGATAAAATCCGCTATTCAGCCAACGAGTTTGATTAGATTTTCTATTTTGTTAAAATATAGAGCGATACTCCTAACAAATAGCACGAAACAAAAAGAAAGAACGTTTGTTTGGGAAAATAGCGGAAAGAAAGTATCTTTGTATACACTTATTCAAAGTGCATTCATATAAAAGACATTAATTATGAAATATGTATCATCAGACAGGAAGTTGTTACCTTATGGTATGATGAACTTCGAGGACATCCGTTTGGATAATTATTATTACGTGGATAAAACCTCTTACATCCCCTTGATAGAGCAATCAGATCGTTTTTTCTTTTTTATCCGCCCGCGCCGATTCGGAAAAAGTCTGACTTTGAATATGCTTCAACATTATTATGATGTACGTGCCAAAGATAAGTTTGACGCTTTGTTTGGCGATCTTTATATTGGAAAGCATCCCACAAAGGATCGCAATAGCTATCTGGTAATAAAATTAAATTTCTCGGGAATAAGTGGAGATTTACACAGCTACCGCAAAGGTCTGGACGAACATTGCAGAATCGTATTTGACTATTTCTGTGATGTTTATGCTGACTACTTACCTGAAGGAATCAAAGAAAAAATGGACGAAAAAGACGGAGCCGTCAGCCAATTCGAATATCTGTTTACGGAGTGCGCCCGTGTCAATCAAAAGATTTATCTCTTCATTGATGAATACGACCATTTCACCAATACAATACTCTCTGATGTCGACAGCTTAAACCGTTACACTGATGAGACACACAAAGAAGGTTATTTACGTGCTTTCTTCAATAAAATAAAATCCGGCACAGACTCCAGCATTAAACGCTGTTTTATCACTGGTGTCAGTCCCGTGACAATGGATGACTTGACCAGCGGTTTCAATATCGGCACTAACTACTCATTGTCACCAAGATTCAACGAACTGATGGGATTCACAGAAAGTGAGGTTCGCGAAATGTTAACTTATTATTCTAATACAGGGCATTTCAATCATACCATCAATGAGTTGATAGAAATCATGAAACCATGGTATGACAATTACTGTTTTGCACAGGAATGCTATGGTAAAGATACGATGTACAATTCCAATATGGTGCTTTATTTCGTCAAAAATTATATAGAATATAACGGTGAAATACCGAAAGATATGGTAGAAGACAACATCCGTATTGACTACGAAAAATTGCGTATGCTCATCCGCAAAGACAAGGAGTTTGCGCACGATGCTTCCATCATACAGACTTTAGTAAGCCAAGGATACATCACTGGAGAAGTGAAAAAAGGATTCCCAGCCGCCAGTATTATTGATCCGGACAATTTCATAAGCCTACTCTATTATTTTGGCATGCTTACTATTAGTGGCACACATGAAGGAAAGTGCAAACTCACCATTCCCAATCAGGTAGTTCGCGAACAACTTTACACCTATTTGTTGAACACTTACAATGAAGCCAACTTAAGCTTCAGTAATTATGAGAAAAATGAATTATCCAGTTCGCTCGCTTATCGAGGTACCTGGAAAGCTTATTTTGACTACATAGCTGATTGCCTGAAACGCTACGCCTCCCAACGCGACAAGCAAAAGGGAGAATTTTTCGTGCATGGTTTCACGCTAGCCATGACTGCACAAAACCGGTTCTACCGCCCTATTTCGGAAGCAGATACACAAGAAGGATATGCTGACATCTTCTTATCTCCATTATTAGATATTTATCCGGATATGAAACACAGCTACATAATCGAGTTGAAATATGCTAAATACAAAGACCCCGAAAATCGTGTGGATGAATTACGATTAGAAGGTATCGCTCAAACCAACCGTTATGCTGATACAGATACAGTAAAAAATGCTATTGGCACCACACAGTTGCATAAGATTGTTGTAGTATATAAAGGAATGGAAATGAGAGTATGCGAAGAAGTGTAGCTCTCTTATTATATCTAAACACAAACAGGCGGGATTTCTCCCGCCTGTTATTCATTCATAAATATACCTATTTATAAGATAATCAATTACAACGTTGCTGCCTGCACACCAACCACTCCGGCAATCGCACCGGCAACAGCAATAATCACTTTCAAAATAATACTCCACGTTTTTTTCATAGACATTTCTTTTTTAAAATTAAACACTAAATGAACACTCTAACCGTCAACTATTAATTGTCAAGGCATTAAGCTGCGGGATCCGGTGCCTCTCCACCATCATCACCATCATCTCCACCATCTTCGCCTTCACCCGGTTTTTCAGGATTTGTGGGAGATACAGTAACACTAATTTTCTTCAGATATTCATCCAGACTGATCAGGTCTAACTTCTCATCTGCACGGGTAGCAGTTTTGGTGACACGCAACTCTTTATTGGCTTGGAAAAAGATGCGAACACTATCCACACTCTTAGCATTAACATCCTTCGCCAACTCCGCACCCTTGGAACGGGCAGTCAACATAAACACACCCAAACCTTCGATATTTATTGATTTACCTTCCAGCAACTGTTCCTTCATTTTTTCCACAAAATTCTGGATTACGCTCTTAATATCACCGACAGACAGCGAAGAACGATCCTGCATTTTCTGTGCAATATATTTCAGGTTGACGGACTGACCTAAAGTGATCAGATGCGGATAATATCTCTTAGGAGAATTGGGAACACGCGGATCTGTTGGCCGCGTAATGACTTTGTAAATTACACTCATACTACGTTTTTTTTAAAGATTTAAATTCAAGTTTATTTATTCACGTTTTGTTGATCAACAATGCAAAGGTGAAGCTTTTATTCCGGATAGAAAAGAAAAAAGCCCCTTACGGAGCTATTTTCATTTACCTAAGTATATAATAAACTATAAATCAACAACATAATCAGCATCCTATAATCTTCCAGTCCCCAATCGTACACCGTTCGCTATCAAAACTGACAGCCACCTTTACAACAGGCAATCCACATAAAGCAAAGCGTTCCGGATAATTCTTCAAATCAATTTGCTCCATCGCTTCACCCGCACTTTTATCCAGTTTCAGTTCCATCACATACAATGTAGTCTTCGTACGAAGCACTATATCTACCCGTCCACGAGGAGTACGAACTTCCACATCCACATAATACCCCAACAAACTGAATATGATATAAAAGACCTGCTGATAGTGTCCTTCGAACCTTGTATTGTCGCAGTAGGGAATCGTAGACAGAAATTCCTGCAAACGGTGTAAAGCAGCATCCATATCACCATTCTGAATATCATAAAAAAGATAAGCCACCATGGTAGTTGCTTCAGGTGTCTTGTTATTTACATAATAAGGAAGAAGGCTCTCCATAAGTCCCAGCCTTACTTCTTTATTGGGAATATCCAGCGTATAAAGGTCTAGCATCTTATTATAATCCTTAATAGTGATATACCCACTTTGGTACAATAAAGGCACTGCATCAGTCATCGTTTCAGTAGGAGCATCGAAAACTGAGGACTTCAGTTGTTTACATCCAATTTCGGAAGGTTTCACTCCGAATTTATTCAACATCTTAATCAGATATGTAGGAGTACCGCTACCAAACCAATAAGATCCAAATTTTCCATCAGCAAAAGCATTTAGCAAACTGAAAGGATTATATATATCGGGCGAAGGAGAAGTGAAATGATAACCATCATAATTTTCTTTCAATTTCATCAAAGCCTCTTCAGGTGTTATCTCCAATTTCTTTGCCAATCCTCCCAAATCATCCTTCATTTGCAAACGTATCTCATCTTCACTAATTCCACAGATAACAGCGTATGGCTCATCC
>NZ_QSUR01000044.1:0-538 GCF_003439055.1 Bacteroides sp. OM05-10AA | reverse complement strand
CGTATGGCTCATCCATACTAATATTCTTTATATTATTCAACTCACTAAAAATACTTAGTTGGGAGAATTTGGTAATACCAGTCAGAAATACATATCGCAAATAAGGATCACAAGCTTTTAACGGACTGTAGAAGTTACGCATGATATTACGCAATACATCCAGGTTTTCCCATTCGTGCACCACATCCAGCAGAGGAGCATCATATTCATCAATAAGCACGACCACTTTCTTGCCGGTTTGCTCATAAGCACGTTTTATCAGTCCCATCAAACGCTGATTGGGATTAACCTCCTCCTCCAGCCGTCCATAAATCTGCTCATAGCCATACAATTTCAGATTTAACTCTTGGAGCAACTGTTCACTATCCGCATGCTTAGCGGTACTCATATCGAAGTGAAGTACCGGATATTCCGTCCACTCCTTCTCCAGTTTCTCCATAGCCAATCCATGAAACAGCTCCTTACGTCCGGAAAAATAGCTATGCAGCGTGGAAGTAAGTAATGATTTCCCAAAACGTCGTGGACGGCTCAAGAACAT
>NZ_QSUR01000043.1:0-46542 GCF_003439055.1 Bacteroides sp. OM05-10AA | reverse complement strand
GCGAAAGTAGGAAGAAAACTACTTCGTTTTCCTCCTACTCGATTTTCCTTCCATTTCAGTTTTATTTCAGAAATATCCCTTTTCTTTGCAGTATGTAAAAAAGAAAGGAGAACAAAATTATGAAGGTATTGATTGTAGAAGACGAACCCTCTTTGAGAGAACTGATTCAATGTTCACTTGAAAAAGAACGTTACGTGGTAGAAACAGCCAGTGACTTCAATTCTGCTTTACGCAAAATAGAAGATTACGACTATGATTGTATCTTATTGGACATCATGCTGCCGGACGGAAGCGGACTTGATCTTCTTGAACGATTGAAAGCGCTCCATAAACGGGAAAATGTGATTATTATTTCCGCCAAAGACTCTCTGGAAGACAAAGTCTTGGGATTGGAACTCGGGGCGGATGATTATTTGCCGAAACCCTTTCATCTGGTTGAATTAAATGCACGTATTAAAAGCGTGATTCGCCGTCATCAGCACGATGGAGAAATTGATATCCGCCAAGGCAATGTACGGATAGAACCGGATAAATATCGTGTCTTTGTGAATGATCTGGAAGTGGAACTAAATAGAAAAGAGTATGATATCCTATTATATTTCATCAACCGCCCCGGAAGATTAATCAATAAAAATACCTTGGCCGAATCTGTATGGGGAGATCATATCGATCAGGTTGATAATTTTGATTTCATATATGCGCAAATCAAGAATCTCCGCAAAAAGCTCAAAGATTCCGGTGCAACGATTGAAATCAAAGCGGTTTATGGATTTGGATATAAAATGGTGGTAGAATAAAAAAGAAAGAGATTATTGTCCATGAAATTAATATATTACATCATTCTTCGTATTACACTTGCTCTGACCCTTATACTGACGGTCTGGGCTATCTTCTTTTATGTTACGATGATCGATGAAGTCAACGATGAAGTGGATGACGCTTTGGAAGATTATTCGGAAACCATCATTATCCGGGCATTGGCAGGAGAGGAGCTACCTTCTAAAACCAATGGCTCCAACAATCAATATTATATGATGGAAGTAAGCAAAAAGTATGCGGAAAGCCGGGAGGATATTCAGTATAAAGACTCTATGGTATACATTGAAGAAAAAGGAGAGACCGAGCCGGCACGTATTCTTACTACTATCTTTAAAGATGATGAAGGACGATACCACGAACTGACAGTATCGACCCCCAGCATTGAAAAAGATGATTTGAGAAATGCCATCCAGGTGTGGATTATATTTCTATATGTAGCTTTATTATTCTGCATTATTATCATTTCCGTATGGGTATTTTACCGGAATATGCGACCGCTCTATGTACTTCTACACTGGCTGGACGGTTATCAAACAGGAAAAAGAAATAAACCTTTGAGTAACGATACTCAAATCACAGAATTCCGGAAATTAAACGAGGCTGCCATTCGTTATGTGGAACGTACAGAACAGATGTTCGAACAACAAAAACAGTTTATCGGAAATGCTTCACACGAGATACAAACTCCACTTGCTATCTGCCGTAACCGATTGGAGATGTTGATGGAAGATGATTCGCTATCAGAAAAACAACTGGAAGAACTGATGAAAACGCATCAGACTTTAGAATACATCACTAAATTAAACAAATCCCTGTTATTGCTTTCCAAGATTGATAATGGTCAGTTTACGGATACCAAAGAATTGGAACTTAATGTACTCCTCAAACAATATCTGCAAGATTACGAAGAAGTTTATGATTATCGCAACATAGAAGTCACGATAGATGAACAAGGCGTTTTTAAGGTGAAAATGAACGAATCTCTGGCTGTTGCTTTACTCACTAACCTCCTGAAAAATGCATTTGTACATAATATTGACGGGGGACATATCCGAATCACCATTACTAAGAACGGTATTACTTTCCGAAATTCGGGAGTGGAACATCCGCTAGACAAGGAACATATCTTCGAACGTTTCTATCAGGGTAGTAAAAAAGAAGGATCTACAGGGCTGGGATTAGCTATAGCCGATTCCATCTGTCGCTTGCAACATCTGAATATAAAATATTACTTCGAGCAGAATGAACATTGCTTCGAGATTTCCCAATCATAAGATTCACCCAGAAAACAAACACAGAGGACACGGATTTAAAGTGAACGACCTGTCGGTTATCATAAACCAATTTGTCAGGTATATCCATTCATCTGTTTCTCCGTGTCCTCTGCGTCTTTTATAGTGTGCAGGTTATCGGGATCGTATTTCTCTCCTCATAAACATGATATAAGAAATAGCGAAGCAAATAACCGTTGCCGCAATCAATCCGGTCAGTTGTGGCCATACAACTAAAAGACTTTGTCCCAATGGGAGCGGACTAGGGATAGCTCCCTGTACCTGTTCCATAGTCAATGGTCCCAAACTTCTGACAGAAGGCATCAATAATGTGGTGGTAGCTTCATTAAACAGTTCACTCGGTGCCAAACGCATCAACCCTAGAATAAACTTCTGATAACTGATAATCTGATAAGGTGATGCCATCTGTGACGGACTCAATCCTTTTGCCACCAAATTAACAATCATGGTATAGAATACGCTAAAAAACAGCCAAACGGCCACAGATGCTAATGCAGAAGTCGCTGCCTGACGAAAACGGAGCGAAAACAGAATAGCCAGATTCAACCAGAATGCTACATAAAAGATACTGGTAATAATGAAGAAAACAATTCTCCAAAACTCTTCTGCCGTAGGAGGAATGCCAATAGCAATCAGCCCACATCCCATCACCAGAAAGCCCAATACAAACAACATGATACCTATCACAATCAAAGCAGCCACAAACTTCGCATTGATAATGCAATCGCGATGAATAGGCTGGGACAGCATACGGCTCAATGTTCCTTTATTTTGTTCGGAATTGACTGCATCAAATCCCAAAGCGATTCCCAATAGGGGACCTAAGAAGTTAATAAACAGCACAAAAGAGGGGAGAGTCCCATCTGAAACCGTAAACAACTTCAAAAAAAGAAACGAACCGTCCGGATCATTAGGTTTGATGGCTTCACTAATATTGGTGAGTGCTGTATATAGCGACCCCATACAGGTAAGTGCTATAATACCTATTAGTATAATAAAACGCCAACTTTTGACATGATCGGAAATTTCCTTGTTGACGATAACCCAAAAAGGATGATTGACTTTATTCATGTCTTTCTCCTCCTTCCTCAAAATAATGGTTATAAATATCAGACAATTCCTGCTTCTTATCTTTCAATTCTGCCATATCAATCAAAGCAAGTAATTGGCCATTACTGAACAAACCTACCCGGTCGCACACTTTCTGCACCTGATCCAGATGATGGGAAGAGAAAAGTACAGTCAGTCCCTCTTCTTTACTCAACCAGCGAATCAGTTCGATAAATTCCTGAACACCTGCAGGGTCAATCCCTGAAGTCGGCTCATCGAGAATAATAATCTCCGGATTTTTAATAAGTACATCAGCCAATCCCAACCGCTGTCTCATACCACGAGAATATTTCCCGGTCTTTTTGGCTAACTGATCTTCAAGGCCTACCCGCTTCATCAGTTCCATAGCCTTGGTTTTTGCCTCTTTATCAGAAATACCATTTAATCGCGCTGTATAGATCAAATTCTCCGGTCCTGTCATATCATCATAGAATCCTACATCTTCTGGCAAATACCCAATTTTCCTTTTTACTTCAATGGGGTGTGTAGTAGAATTGATTCCACAAATTTCAACTGTTCCCGAAGTAGGCTCTGTCAATCCCAACATCATTAAGATAGTAGTTGATTTTCCAGCACCATTCGGTCCCAGCAATCCGAAGATTTCTCCTTTCCGGATATTCAGGCGAATATGATCTACAGCAGTGAAATTACCGTATTGTTTGGTCAAATCGGTAAGTACGATCACTTGTTCGCCCATAATTTACCTCCTTCCATATTTACGGAACAGATAGTAAACCACGCCGATGGTGGCAATAATGATAAGAACGCCTACCCATCCCCATATCATCGGAGTTTTTACTGCAACTCTGAACTGCGCATCGGCATTTACTTCAGGAGTTTTTGCCATGATGGTAGTCACATAGTCGCCTGGCAATGCTTTTTTAGAAGCTTTCAAAGTAGCCATAACCGTTGATGTCTCTCCGGCTTTTAGTGCATCGATTTTTGAAGGTTCGAAAGTTACTTCCCAGTCAGCAGGTTTATTGGCAGACAGCTGAATATCTTTCAGTAATGAAGAGCCTGTGTTTCTGACTTCCAGTTCTATTTTCTTTATATCACCTGCTGTGACATCTGTACTCAATAACCCACGGGGAGTAGTCAGTTCCATTTGATAAGAGCCGGTAACAACCACTTCCAGTTCCAATTCAGCGGAAGTGGTACCTGTAGCGGCGCGTACCGGAATTTTGTAACTGCCGGCTTCTACATTGGCAGGAGGAGTAATATCTATACTTACATTTTGAGTACTGTTGGCTTCCACTTGTGCAGAAGTGGCTTGCTTATAATTAGGTTTAAAAACTACATTCCAACCTCTGGGTGCATTAGCCATCAAAGCATATAGCTGCTGGTCGGCAGTCTGATTCTTTAAAGTGGCGCTGAAAGTGAAGGTTGATTTAGAATTTCCCTGCATGTTGGGTTGGTCGGTAGTAAATTCAGTCTGGTATGTTCCTTTTTGAGCAACCACCACATCCAATGGAAGTTTGGCGTTTCCGGCATATACCACAAAGTGATAATTACCTTTATTCACCTTTAATGGGACTTCGACTTTTAAATTGAAAGTCTTTTTCTCTTTGGGAAGTACCGATAGTTGGCTAAGGCTCCAGCCACCGGATTTCATTTCGTGTTTCCAACTACTGCCCAGCCCGCTGACAGAAAGATTCGCATTCGTCAACTGGTCTGTGTTGTTGATAAGATCAATACTGTAGTCAATTGACGCTCCGGGAGATACGGAGATTTTTGTGTAAGGTGTGTACAGAATCACGCTCTTAGGTATTGAATCATTGGCGTGCGTGTAACTCATAGGGATTATCCCCAATAGAATAGCTAATAATAAAAAATAATTTGTTCTCATAGTCATACAAAAGTTCTTATGGTTGTTTAATATGAATATTGTCAAATTTGTGTGTGCAAAAATAAACGATGTATCTATTAGTAGTTTTAAAAGAATCCTAAAGAATCTAATTTCAGGAAGAAATTATAGTGACACTATCCCTATAGGATGGTGACGGTATCCTTTATATATAGTGACGCTATGTTAACCGGATAGCGTCACTATATTTTTTCGATTTTTTTTCGGAAATTCTCAAAATTCCCAAATCTTTTCAGATTCTCCTCTCATCTTTGCATTATAAAATTAATAATAATAGTAAAAACCAATATTAAAAAAACAACGATTATGAAAAAGTTAGTATTCTTATTAGTGTGTCTTTTCACTTTGCAAACAGTAGCTCGTGCAGATGACGACAAACCAATCCAGGTAACTCAAATGCCACAACCGGCACAGCAGTTTATCAAACAGCATTTTGCCGACAGCAAAGTAGCATTAGCCAAAATGGAAAGTGAATTTTTCTACAAAAGCTATGAAGTGATTTTTACGAATGGGAATAAAGTAGAGTTTGACAAAAATGGAAATTGGGAAGAAGTGAACTGCAAATACAGTTCTGTGCCTGCAGCAATTATTCCGGCAGCTATTCAGAAATATGTAACCAGCAATTATCCGGATGCTAAGGTTCTGAAAATAGAGAGAGATAAAAAAGATTATGAGGTGAAACTTTCTAATCGTACAGAGTTGAAATTCGATTTGAAATTTAATTTGATTGATATAGACTTCTAAACCTTTTTAAATAGAACAAACGATGACATTATTCCTGGTGGATATGTCATCGTTTATTGTTTTTTACTGTTCCTGTGCACGTTTTCTTTTCACTGCCGATTTAGCAGTTTTATCAGTGATGCTGTCCGTTTGTTGCGGTTTCACCTTTTCAGCTTCTTCCCGTTTCCGCTTATTGCGTAACCGCCATTTATTCCAGAAATATAGATCACTCCATTTATTGAAATCCTTTTTATACATGATACCTACACCTTGCGTAGTCAAATTTGTTTTTGTGTAATAACGGTCATTTGTCTCATTATAAGCCTTCAAACGAATATCTCCCGAACGGGTAATCAGCCATTCTGCTTCAAAGTCTCCTACAAAGTTAGTATTAGCCATCGGATTATCCCGATAACCGAAGTTTCCGTTTATCAATAAACGGTTATTCAATAATTGTCCCGACAAAATACCTTCTACTTCCATGTCTGTCCAACCCTTATCACCCGTACTCAAATTCGTACCGATATTCCAGTTATTCGTTTCAAAGACCTGTGAAAGTGCATTGTTCAACTGGCCGGAGAGAGTAGATGAGAGCACCGATGACATCACATTCGAATTCTGATTATTATTACGGGCATCTTCCGTATAGAACTTGCCAATACCCAGCAAATAAAGAATCTGCATATTCATTTGCTCTTCCGTACTGATATAATTACGTACCAATGTTTGTATTTCATCTCTTTCATTCGGAAGCTCTATACCCAGTTTGATAGTCGGTCGTACCAGCATACCACTTAGATTCATGATACAATTTACACGCACATTGGGTTGTTGTATAATAGCCGAAGCATCCGGTATCAAATCATTCAAAGAGGCAGAGTTCACTGTATATGAAGCTTGTATGTCCATATTAGCATCCAAAGGTGCACCATTGAACGTTATTGTACTTCCATCTTTGATAATAAAGTCTTTACGGATCACTTCCTGCAAACTAAATTTATATACTCCTTGATTGATCCGGTAATTACCGAACATTTTCACATCGCCCTTATTATAAAATTCCGTCCGGATATTTCCCGTACCTTTTCCGCTGATATAATCTCCGGCAATAGGGTCCATAATGATTCGCATGGTGGCATCGGGAGTTGCATCCACGAGAATGTTCAAACGGATATCTGTTTTCTGCTCTTCCTCCTCCTGACGTTTTTGCTGTATTTGTTCGTAATATGAAATTACTTGAACAGAATCCTGGATAGTACGACGAGGTGTTTTATCCACGAATTTGATAAACTGATTGCTAGTAGCCGATGCTACACTACCATTAATATAGGTAAAGGTAGTATTTCGATTTGTAGTCATGGCCACATTTACGTCGAGCCCCTGTATGGCGTTTCCAGAGAGCAATACATTCCCGGTACCATATACCGTACCATAGAAAGGCATATCTGTCGATTCTTTTGTGTTCATCACAAGCATATTATTTGCCTGTATCTCGAAACGATAGTTTAGGTTCTTAAAATGCAGGAAATGCAAATATCCATTCATTCTCCCCGAATGCCCTTCCATATCAGAGATATGTATATTATTAAATGTCAATCCAGTAGGAGCCAAATGAATAGTATCTTTTACCGCAAAATGCGTGTTTAAAATATCAAAATTCATAGATGCGTCTGTCATAACCGCACCATCCAGGTTCAATCCTTTAAATTTTCCATAGAAATGTACTTTTCCTGTTCCTCGCCCTTTAATATCATTGGCAATAGACTTCATATAATGTTCGAGGAATTTCAGATTCAATTCATTTGCTTCAATATTTAAATCAAGTCCGCTCTCGGGTTTTAATGGATAAATAATACCCGTGACACGCGACGGAGAAGGAGATATATCCTGAATGGATGCATCCAACCGGATACCTCTGTTTTCATTATCCCACTCACCATATATATCCAGTTCACCCAAACGACCGTGATTGAGTGAGAAATTCTTTATAAATAAACGGGTATTCATGATAGGCTTTTTAAGCACTCCGCTTGCATAAGCCGTTCCTGTTGCATCGCCCTCAAAATTTACATCGTCGGATATACTTGCAATATCAAATACATATCCCATATTTATATCCTTTAGATCAACCTTTACAGTATCTTTAGGATTCTCGGAAAGCCGGCCGTTAATACGTACATACCTATCCTGATGACTAAAATAGAAATTATTCACATCCACTCGTCCGGAATCGACCACCACCTGCGAAGGATGTATCTTCCAGAGAGTATCATTTAAAATAACATCAGTAGGCTTCACATCCACCATCGCTTTCAACAATGACTTTTCTCCGCTTGTACGTAGAAATTTGGCAACAGCTGCTAATTTCCCGCTATATGTTGCTGCAGCATTATTTCCCCAATCCAAAGTCGTACTGACATTGTCATCTTTAGCTTGTGCATCCAGAGATAGATTGACTGCCCCTTTCTTTTTCAAATTAGTCAGACGAACCCGTGCACGAATATGATCTGCCGGATTCTCGCACAGAATCATACCTGACTCAATATAGTTGTTCTTATATTGCAGACGGGGAAAATATCCCTCTACACGCAAGCGTTGTAAAGCATCATTAAAATATCCCTTCAACGTAGAATGAGTATACACCGTTAACGGTATATCAAATATCGTAGATAAAATGTCCGTATTATATATATGTATATCAAACAAAAAGTTATTATGGGTTTCAATCGGCTTCTTGGGAGGTAATATCAAAGACGGCACATATTTCCGCATAATATTCAGAATACTGGCAGGTAATGTGTGATATTGGAATTTTCCCTCTATGCTTGCTTTCAGGAATTCGGAAGTCAATCTAAGCTGATTTTCTCCATTTTGTTTGGTTGCCCGGATATTCATATTCTGCATGAAATATGCTTTATCCGGAGCCGTAAATTCCAAGCTATCCACATTGATTTCTCCAATCATCTCATCCACTGATCCACCTGTAAAATTAGCTTTCAGTTTTAAAGAGAACTCTGCATCAGGATATTTGGTCGTAAGATTCAAATCATGTGGGCGTACTTTATTGACTACTGCAAGAAAATTAAAAGTAGGAACTTTAGATGCAATATTTACGTCTCCATTCAAATAAATAGAGCCATTAGGATCATCCAACGCAATCTTTCCATTAAATCCTCCTTGTTTGTATTCTCCGTCCAGTGTGATATTCTCATATCTATATCTGCTATAATCTATCGAAGCAATCAGTCCTTTCAATTCTACGGCAGGCAAATGGTCAGCAATATGCCGGCCATGTACATCCAGATTGAAAGTAATTTCTCCCAATTCCTCATTATCCAATAATTTACCTAGTTGAAAGTCCTCTGTTTTGACAGCTCCGGAATACGCAAATAATCCTTTTGTCTTATCAGAACTCAATTTTAAGTCGGTCTTTACATTTCCAAGACTCGTTTGTAATTGCCCATAAGTAACTAAGTCCGTGAAGTATCCCGAAATTTCTCCCTGGAAACTCACGTTTCCCAAACGTTCGAGAAGAGGAGGAACTCCATTATAATTATGGCTCAAATTACGCACTAAAAAACCGACTCCACGCGTATTGGCCGAAAGTTCGGAAAGAGTTCCATATACATACGCATCTTGTGGACGCGATAAGTCCTGAAGCGATACATCTCCTCGCAGACGGAACTGGCGGTCATCGGCTGTAATCTCCAGATGCGAACAAGTCAACTGATCCACAGTTCCCTTCACCTCCATGTCCAACGTCACCGGTTCCTTGAAATGCGAGAGGATAGGGACAAAAGGGGAAATATCTTTTAAAGTAACTTGCGATGGCAAAGTACGGAAAGAGAAATGCACTTGTTCTGTAAAACGGTCAAAAGCTTTCAAACTATCATACTCCAAATGAATGGTATCGAGCTTGAGAGAGGTTTCGGGCAATTCTATTGTAAAATTATCAATGTTTGTCTGCTTGTTATTGGCAACCAGTTTCAAACTCATTTTTTTCAAAGAGAAGCCGGATGCTTTTTCATCAAGGCTCAATCGCTTGATCCCTAAATTCAAAGAGTCCTTACTTAATGCCTTC
Organism: Bacteroides sp. OM05-10AA; assembly: GCF_003439055.1. Classification (NCBI taxonomy): domain Bacteria; kingdom Pseudomonadati; phylum Bacteroidota; class Bacteroidia; order Bacteroidales; family Bacteroidaceae; genus Bacteroides; species Bacteroides sp. OM05-10AA. The sequence continues at coordinate 36,653 of NZ_QSUR01000043.1, read as the reverse complement.
AGCGATATATTAGCAATGATATTTTGAAGCTGAATATGCTTAGCGTTAAATTTCCCCGGTGTTTCTTCTTCCGACAACACATGATAAGACATCCTTCCACGACGAATCAGGATGGAATTAATACGCAAATCAAGGGAGTTTTCTTTCTTCACGGTATCTTTGGAAGCAAAAGCATCCAAAACAAACTTAAAATTAGGAGGAGAATCCGGAGTCTCTTTCCGGAGATTGATATTAAATCCGAAAAGCTGGACACTGCTAATGGATATCTTTCCTTTAAAAAAGGGCATAATATCGAACTTGGCAGACAAACGTGTGACTTTGAGCATTTCCTGACCACTCTGATCGTCAAGCAATACATCATCAATAATAATACGGTTCAATAGACCGATATTAATTCTACCAATTACTACCTTTGTATTTAAAACTTCGGAAAGTTCTTCAGCTACAAATACACTCATTGCTTGCTGAATGTTTGGTATATTCAGCAAAACAATAGTCCCGATATATACTCCCAGTACAATACCTACTACCCAGCGTACAGTCTTTTTCAGCGTTCTGATATGCGATAACTTTTATTTTGCGAACAAAAATATAAAATAGTTCGTTACGAATCGTAGTTTTATGATTACTTTTGCACCGTTTAATAGTTTAAATACTTATGAGTGCAATAATTTTAGGAATTGAATCCTCCTGTGACGATACGTCGGCAGCCGTAATCAAGGATGGTTATTTGCTGTCAAATGTGGTATCAAGTCAAGCCGTACATGAAGCATACGGCGGAGTAGTACCCGAATTGGCTTCACGGGCACACCAACAAAACATCGTACCGGTAGTACATGAAGCATTAAAACGTGCCGGCGTCACCAAAGAAGAGTTGAGCGCAGTAGCTTTCACTCGCGGACCGGGATTGATGGGGTCTTTGCTTGTTGGAGTCTCCTTTGCAAAAGGATTCGCTCGTTCTTTAAACATTCCAATGATTGATGTTAATCATTTGACCGGACATGTTTTAGCTCATTTTATTAAAGCAGAAGGAGAAGAGGAGAGGCAACCTGTTTACCCATTTCTCTGTTTGCTGGTATCCGGAGGAAATTCACAAATCATACTGGTCAAAGCCTATAATGATATGGAGATTCTTGGACAGACTATTGACGATGCCGCAGGTGAAGCTATTGATAAATGCTCTAAGGTGATGGGACTTGGTTATCCCGGCGGACCGATCATTGACAAACTGGCTCGTCAGGGAAATCCGAAAGCTTTTACATTCAGCAAACCGCATATCCCTGGTCTGGATTACAGTTTCAGCGGATTGAAAACTTCCTTTTTATATTCATTACGCGACTGGTTAAAGGAAGATCCCGATTTCATAGAACACCATAAAGTAGATCTTGCAGCATCATTGGAGGCTACTGTAGTGGATATTCTAATGGATAAATTACGAAAAGCCGCTAAAGAATATAAGATTAATGAAATAGCTGTGGCCGGAGGAGTTTCTGCAAATAATGGATTGCGTAATGCTTTCCGGGAACATGCCGAGAAATATGGCTGGAACATTTTTATCCCTAAATTCAGTTATACGACTGATAATGCAGCCATGATCGCCATTACCGGATATTTCAAATATCTGGATAAGGACTTTTGTTCTATTGATCTTCCGGCTTATTCTCGTGTGACGTTATAGTTGGGTATACCTTATTATATATAATAGGATAAAAACTAAGAAGTATGTTTGCCGAAATAATAACCATTGGCGACGAACTGTTGATCGGACAGGTTGTCGACACTAATTCGGCCTGGATGGGGCAGGAATTAAATAAAATAGGCATCGAGGTTCTTCGTATTGTTTCAATCCGTGACCGGGAAAAGGAAATCTTGGAAGCGATTGATAATGCGATGGAAAGGGTGAATATTGTTTTAGTAACTGGAGGACTCGGACCTACCAAAGACGATATCACCAAACAAACTTTATGCAAATACTTTCATACGGAACTGGTTTTCAGCGAAGAAGTATTCGAAAACGTAAAACGGGTACTGGCAGGGAAAATCCCAATGAATACACTCAACAAAAGCCAGGCAATGGTTCCGAAAGATTGTACTGTGATAAATAATCCTGTAGGAAGTGCTTCTGTCAGCTGGTTCGAAAGAGATGGAAAAGTTCTTGTTTCCATGCCGGGCGTTCCGCAAGAGATGACTGCCGTAATGACAGAAAGTGTATTACCTAAACTGCACGAGAGATTTCAAACGGATGTGATTATGCATCAAACATTTCTTGTACAACACTATCCGGAATCCGTATTGGCAGAAAAACTGGAACCGTGGGAGAGTGCTCTGCCGGAATGTATCAAATTGGCATATTTGCCTAAGCTGGGGATTATTCGTCTTAGACTGACAGGGCGCGGACAAAATAGGGAAGAAGTAAAAGTTCTTCTTGAACGTGAAAAGGTAAAATTAGAGGAAATACTTGGTGAAGACATTTTCAGTGAAGAAGATACGCCTTTGGAAGTTATAGTCGGTGAACTTTTAAAAAAGAAGAAATTGACCGTTTCCACCGCAGAAAGTTGTACCGGAGGCAGTATTGCCGCACGTTTGACCTCCATTGCCGGTAGTTCTGAATATTTTAACGGAAGCGTAGTAGCCTATTCAAATGAAGTAAAAATGGGACTTTTACACGTTTCCTCCGAAACATTGGGGCAACATGGGGCCGTCAGCGAAGAAACTGTGATTGAAATGGTAAAAGGTGCGATGAAAGCACTGAAAACCGATTGCGCCGTTGCTACTTCAGGGATAGCAGGCCCTGGAGGGGGTACTCCCGAGAAGCCAGTGGGAACTGTTTGGATAGCTGCTGGTTATAAAAACGAAATTTGTACTTACAAACAGGAAACGAACCGCGGAAGAAGCATGAATATCGAAAGAGCAGGCAATAATGCATTATTAATGCTCCGTGATTTACTCAAATAAAGAAAAATAGGTGCCTGGAAGTGAATTATTTTAGGAAATTCTTGTTTTATACGGATAAAAGTGCTTACTTTGCGTCCTGTTTGAAAGAAGTATAGATATAAAACTATAAAAATAAGATAGAAATGTCGAAGATTTGTCAAATTACCGGAAAGAAAGCCATGATTGGCAACAATGTTTCACACTCAAAGAGAAGAACTAAAAGAACCTTTGATTTGAACTTGTTTAACAAAAAGTTCTATTATGTAGAACAAGATTGTTGGATCAGCCTTAGCATTTGCGCTAACGGGTTGCGTATTATCAACAAAAAAGGACTGGATGCTGCGCTGACTGAAGCAGTGGCTAAAGGTTATTGTGATTGGAAAAGCATTAAAGTAATCGGCTAAACGTAGAGGAGAAAACTTACAATGGCAAAGAAAGCAAAAGGTAACAGAGTACAAGTGATTCTGGAATGTACAGAACACAAAGACAGTGGAATGCCGGGAACATCTCGTTATATCACAACTAAGAACAGAAAGAATACTACAGAAAGACTTGAGTTGAAAAAATACAACCCGATTCTGAAGAGAGTAACAGTACACAAGGAAATTAAATAATAAAGTAGTATAACCCATGGCAAAGAAAACAGTAGCAAGTTTGCACGAAGGTTCTAAAGAAGGTCGTGCTTATACCAAGGTTATCAAAATGGTAAAATCTCCGAAAACTGGAGCATACGTTTTTGATGAACAAATGGTTCCTAACGAAAAAGTACAAGACTTTTTCAAAAAATAATCGAAATAGCATATACGCTATAACTGCAAAATCCTCTCATTGGCGAACAATGAGGGGATTTTTTATTGCTTCTTTTTTTACTTTTCCAATCCTTTGTTATATCTTTGTAGCAAATGTATTATACAAACAAGTGTAAATATGGGATTTTTTAGTTTTTTTTCAAAGGAGAAGAAGGAAACTTTAGATAAAGGATTATCTAAAACCAAAGAGAGCGTATTCAGTAAAATAGCTCGTGCTGTGGCTGGCAAGTCAAAAGTAGACGATGAAGTATTAGATAATCTGGAAGAAGTGCTGATTACATCTGACGTAGGTGTAGAAACAACTTTAAATATTATCAAGCGCATCGAAAAACGTGCTGCTGCAGATAAGTATGTAAATACTCAGGAACTGAATCTTATATTACGTGACGAAATAGCAGCTTTGCTTACTGAAAATAATTCGGATGATGTAGCTGATTTCGACGTACCCATCGCAAGAAAACCTTATGTCATTATGGTTGTGGGAGTAAATGGGGTAGGTAAAACTACAACCATTGGTAAACTGGCTTATCAATTCAAGAAAGCAGGTAAATCCGTTTACTTGGGAGCCGCTGACACTTTCCGCGCTGCAGCTGTGGAACAGCTAATGATTTGGGGAGAACGGGTAGGAGTTCCCGTAGTTAAACAGAAAATGGGAGCAGATCCCGCATCTGTGGCTTATGACACTCTTAGTTCGGCCGTTGCCAATAACGCAGATGTGGTTATTATTGATACAGCCGGTCGTCTGCACAATAAGGTAGGCTTAATGAACGAGTTGACCAAAATTAAGAATGTGATGAAAAAGGTAGTGCCTGATGCACCGGATGAAGTTTTATTGGTACTGGACGGTTCCACCGGACAAAATGCATTTGAGCAAGCCAAACAATTTACTTTGGCGACGGAAGTTACCGCTATGGCCATCACTAAGCTTGATGGAACCGCTAAAGGTGGTGTTGTGATTGGTATTTCCGATCAATTCAAGATTCCTGTTAAGTATATCGGACTAGGCGAAGGCATGGAAGACCTGCAGGTATTCCGTAAAAATGAATTCGTTGATTCCTTGTTTGGAGAAAATGCATGAAAAGAAAAACAATAGATATTATTACTTTAGGATGTTCTAAAAATCTGGTTGACTCCGAGCAGCTAATGCGCCAATTGGAGGAAGTCGGATACAGCGTAACTCATGACACTGAAAATCCGCAAGGGGAAATTGCGGTAATCAATACATGTGGGTTCATTGGTGATGCCAAAGAAGAATCCATTAATATGATTCTGGAGTTCGCTGAAAGAAAAGAAGAAGGGGATTTAAAGAAACTTTTCGTGATGGGTTGTCTTTCCGAACGCTATCTCAAGGAACTAGCTGTTGAGATACCGCAGGTAGACAAATTTTACGGGAAGTTTAATTGGAAGGAGCTTTTGCAGGACTTGGGAAAGGTCTATCACGATGAATTATATATCGAACGGACATTGACAACTCCTCAGCATTATGCTTACCTGAAAATTTCAGAAGGATGTGATCGCAAATGTTCTTATTGTGCTATTCCCATTATTACAGGACACCATATTTCCAAGCCAATAGAAGAAATTCTGGACGAAGTACGATACCTGGTATCGCAAGGCGTGAAGGAATTTCAGGTGATCGCACAAGAATTGACTTATTATGGGATCGACCGGTATAAAAAACAAATGCTTCCGGAATTGATTGAGCGTATTTCTGATATACCCGGGGTGGAATGGATTCGCTTGCATTATGCTTATCCAGCACATTTTCCTACAGATTTATTCCGGGTTATGCGCGAACGTGACAATGTATGCAAATACATGGACATTGCCCTTCAGCACATCAGTGACAATATGTTGAAGTTAATGCGCCGACAAGTGAGCAAAGAGGATACTTACCAATTGATCGAACAATTCCGTAAAGAAGTGCCGGGCATTCACTTGAGGACGACTTTAATGGTAGGACATCCCGGAGAAACTGAGGAAGACTTCGAAGATCTCAAAGAATTTGTACGTAAAGTACGTTTTGATCGAATGGGTGCTTTCGCATATTCCGAAGAAGAAGGTACTTATGCTGCAGAAACATACGAAGATTCTATTCCACAAGAGGTTAAACAAGCCCGACTTGATGAATTGATGGATATCCAGCAAGGTATTTCGGCAGAGTTAAGTGTAGAAAAGATCGGTAAACAGATGAAAGTTATCATCGATCGTCTGGAAGGAGATTATTATATCGGACGGACAGAATTTGATTCACCGGAAGTAGATCCGGAAGTATTGATTGATCGTTCAGAGAGAGAACTTAAGATCGGACAGTTTTATCAGGTAGAAGTGGTGAATGCGGACGATTTTGATTTATATGCAAAGATTATAAATGACTATGAATAATAAGGAATTTACATCCGAACTAGCGGAAAGATTGGGATACACAATCAAGGATACTTCCGAATTGATGAATTCTTTGTTGTCCAGTATGACACAAGAATTGGAAGAAGGTAATGTGATTGCAATTCAAGGATTCGGTTCTTTTGAAGTGAAAAAGAAAGCGGAACGGATTTCAATCAACCCGGCAAGCAAACAACGCATGCTGGTTCCACCTAAATTGGTGTTATCGTATAGACCTAGCAATACATTGAAAGATAAGTTTAAATAAATATTTCCCGTTATGAATGAAAGACTAACAATTCAAGACCTTACTGACTTATTGGCAGCCAAACATAGCATGACCAAGAAAGACGCCGAAGCGTTTGTTAAAGAGTTTTTCCTCTTGATAGAACAAGCCTTGGAGAACGAAAAGACTGTAAAAATCAAAGGATTGGGAACTTTCAAACTTATTGATGTAGATAGCCGGGAAAGTGTCAATGTCAACACAGGAGAGCGTTTCCAGATAAAAGGACATACGAAAGTCTCATTTTCTCCGGATACAAATCTAAGGGATACGATAAATAAACCTTTTGCACACTTTGAGACTGTTGTATTGAATGAAAATACAATTCTGGAAGATACTCCGATAGAAGAGACTGAGGAAGAAGAAACAGGAGAGGAAGCATCAGCACAGGCAGTCTTGAATGAGATGGGGGATGACTCTGAAACTATTGTGATAGAAGAAAATGAAGGTACTGATGATGGTCTTTCGGAAGAAGAGCCGATTCAGGAAGAGCAAATAGCCAGTCAGCCACTTGTGGAAGAGTCCATTGAAGAACCTGCTATTACTGAGGAATCTGCAATAGCACAGGAATCGACAGAACAGACGTCTCCTAAAGAGCCCGAAGAAGCCATTACAGAGACTGATATCGAAGAAAAGGTAGAACAGCTGGAAGATGAAGAGGTTCCGGAAGAGGAAGTGATAATCGATGAGCAGCAAGCAGCATCTATAGAAGAAGAAAAAGAAGAGATCACTGCCGAAAAGATTATAGAGCAAGAGCTTCTAAAAGCAAATCTGCAACCTGTGACTCCTATAGTGCCTCCTGCTGAAAAAGAAACGATAAAACCGGTCCAACCGGAACAAGTATCCCAACCGGTTTCTAAAAAGACAGCCCCAGTGAAGGAAAAATCTCCTGTACCTTATTTAATAGCTGTTATTGTAGTCGTTTTGTTATTATGCGGAGGTGTCATTCTTTTTATTTATTATCCGGATTTATTCTCTTCTTCATCTGACAAGAATGCACTGGATATGCCGCCTGTGACCACTCAACCCGTTCAACCGGAAACGCAGCTTTCTGATACGATTGCACATAAGGATACCGCAAAGGTAATAACGCCTGATGTATCCAAAGTCGCTACCACGACACAACCGGTTGCCAAAAAAGAAGAAGCTATTCCTGTCAAAGCAGAACCTCAAACGGTTACACAACAACCTGCTACTTCTGCCTATCTGGATTCAGCATCTTATAAGATTACGGGAACCAAGACAAAATATACAATCAAAGAAGGAGAAACTTTGACTAGGGTTTCCTTGCGTTTTTATGGTACAAAGGCAATGTGGCCATACATTGTGAAACACAATCCGAAGGTTATTAAGAACCCCAACAATGTACCGTATGGCACAACTATTGAAATACCGGAACTTACAAAAGAATAAGTAGTTATAATCCATTCACCCGACCATGCAAATCCTGTATTGGTCGGGTGAAGTGTTATGGATGTACAAAAGCGTATGAAAGTACCTTAATCTAAAGATTTCGCATTGTTTTTTAATAAAAATTAGTTGCAATCGTTAATTATATGGCGTACTTTTGGGGCAAAATAAAAAGCCTTATGACACAGGCAAGGCTTACATAAAATTAATGGGATTTAAATAATAAAATATTAAGTATTTATGGCTGAATCAATTGATATCCGCGAGCTAAATGAGCGGATTGAAAGACAAAGTGCTTTCGTTACCAATCTTACGACAGGTATGGACCAAATCATTGTTGGTCAGAAACATTTGGTTGAATCACTGCTTATCGGATTACTTTCCGATGGCCACGTCCTCTTGGAAGGTGTGCCTGGTTTGGCGAAAACTTTGGCTATTAAGACACTCGCTTCTCTGATTGATGCGAAATATAGCCGTATCCAGTTTACGCCGGACTTATTGCCTGCAGACGTTATCGGTACAATGGTTTACAGTCAGAAAGATGAATCTTTTAAAGTGCAGCGCGGACCTATTTTCGCAAACTTTGTATTAGCTGATGAAATTAACCGTGCTCCTGCAAAAGTACAAAGTGCTTTGCTGGAAGCAATGCAGGAACGTCAGGTTACTATTGGTAAAGAAACATTCATGTTACCGGAACCTTTCCTTGTATTGGCAACTCAGAACCCTATCGAACAGGAAGGTACTTATCCGCTTCCTGAAGCACAGGTTGACCGTTTCATGCTGAAAGTAGTCATTGATTATCCGAAGTTGGAAGAAGAAAAATTGATTATTCGTCAGAATATCAATGGTGAGAAGTTCAATGTGAAACCTATTCTAAGAGCGGATGAAATTATTGAAGCACGTAAGGTTGTTCGTCAAGTCTATCTGGATGAGAAGATCGAGCGTTATATTGTAGATATCGTATTTGCAACTCGTTTCCCAGAAAAATATGACCTCAAGGAACTGAAAGATATGATCGGATTCGGAGGTTCACCTCGTGCGTCTATCAATCTGGCTTTAGCTGCTCGTACGTATGCATTCATCAAACGTCGCGGCTATGTTATTCCGGAAGATGTACGTGCTGTAGCACATGATGTTCTTCGTCACCGTATCGGATTGACATACGAAGCTGAAGCTAACAACATGACTTCGGACGAAATCATCAGTAAGATTCTGAATAAGGTTGAAGTGCCCTAATTTGTAGTTATAATACAGTCAATAAGTAGTCATAAGTATCTATGCATGACTACTTAACTACCTACTAATTAACTACTGTATAAATGGAAACAAGTGAAATACTAAAAAAAGTTCGCCAAATTGAAATAAAGACACGAGGATTGTCTAACAATATCTTTGCAGGCCAGTATCATTCGGCTTTCAAAGGTAGGGGTATGTCATTTTCGGAAGTCCGTGAATATCAATTCGGTGATGATATACGTGACATAGACTGGAATGTGACTGCGCGCTTCAATAAACCTTATGTGAAGGTGTTTGAAGAAGAACGTGAACTGACAGTTATGTTAATGGTTGATGTTTCCGGAAGTTTGGAATTTGGTACGATCAAGCAGCTAAAGAAAGATATGGTGACGGAAATCGCTGCTACTCTTGCTTTCTCTGCCATCCAGAATAATGATAAAATAGGTGTGATTTTCTTTTCAGACCGGATAGAGAAGTTTATTCCTCCCAAGAAAGGACGTAAACATATCTTATATATTATCCGTGAATTGATTGATTTCCAACCGGAAAGCCGTCGCACAAATATTCGTCTTGCCTTGGAATATTTGACAAACGTAATGAAAAGACGTTGCACTGCATTTATCTTATCAGATTTTATTGACCAGGAAAGCTTTAAGAATGCGCTGACCATTGCTAACAGGAAACATGATGTAGTAGCATTGCAAGTATACGACAGGAGAGTCAGTGATCTCCCTCCAGTAGGACTGATGCGAATCAAAGATGCAGAAACTGGACATGAACAATGGATTGACACCTCTTCCAAAGCTGTACGCCGGGCACATCGCGACTGGTGGATACAAAAGCAGACTGAACTGAACGATACTTTTACCAAAAGCAACGTAGATGCTGTATCCGTCAGAACCGATCAGGATTACGTAAAGGCATTGTTGAATTTATTTGCCAAACGAAATTAATGGAATCAAAGATGAATAGAAATATTATTCTGATAGCATTATTAGGTCTATTGTTTGTCAGTAAAGCAGTAGCACAGTCTGTTACAGTAGAAGCAAAAATTGATTCACTGCAGATACTGATCGGCGAACAGGCGAAAGTGCAATTGCAAGTAGCCATGGATGCCAAACAGCGTGCTATTTTTCCTGCTTACACTGACACATTGGTAAGAGGTGTGGAAATTATAGAAACAGTCAAACCAGATACACAATTCCTGAATGATCGTCAGCGGATGGTGATTACGCAGGAGTACATTATCACTTCTTTTGACTCTGCTCTATATTATCTGCCGCCAATGCCAGTTACCGTAGATGGGAAAGTGTACAACTCCAAAGCTTTGGCATTAAAAGTATATTCAATGCCGGTTGACACCTTACATCCGGACCAGTTCTTCGGACAAAAACCTGTGATGAAAGCTCCTTTCGCATGGGAAGACTGGTATGGATTGATCGCTTGTTCATTCCTGGCTTTACCTTTGCTTGGCCTGCTGATCTATCTGATTGTTCGTATACGTGATAATAAACCGATTATCCGTAAAATTAAAGTTGAACCTAAATTGCCGCCACATCAGGCTGCAATGAAAGAGATAGAACGTATCAAGACAGAGAAGGTATGGCAGAAAGGGCAATCGAAGGAGTACTATACCGAACTTACCGATGCTATTCGTACATATATTAAGGACCGTTTCGGATTTAATGCATTGGAAATGACTTCTTCTGAAATAATCGATCAGTTACTGGAAATGAATGATAAAGAAGCCATATCAGACCTAAAACTATTGTTCCAGACTGCTGATTTAGTGAAGTTCGCCAAGCATAATCCTCAGATGAATGAAAACGATGCCAATTTGATTAATGCCATTGATTTTATCAATGAGACCAAACAGCCGGAAGAGGAAAATCAGAAACCGCAACCAACGGAAATCACAATCATTGAGAAACGCTCTTTACGTGTTAAAGCTATGCTGATTTGTGGAATTGCATTGTTATCAGCAGCATTGATCGGTACCTTTATATATATAGGTCTACAGTTATACAATCTTTTTGTATAAAGGATGTATAGCTTAATACTAAATAGTAAACTGTTAAATCATAAATAAAATGGTTTTTGCCAATATTGAATATCTGTTTTTGCTATTATTGCTTATACCGTATATTGTATGGTATATCCTGAAGCAAAAGAAAAGTGAAGCAACTCTTCAAATTTCAGATGCCCGGGTATATGCACATACACCTAAAAGTTATAAGAATTATTTGTTGCATGTTCCATTTCTATTACGCTGCCTTGCTTTAGTACTGGTTATTTTGGTTCTTGCACGCCCGCAAACTACTAATAAGTGGCAGAACAGTGAGATAGAAGGAATTGATATTATGCTGGCTATCGACGTTTCTACCAGTATGCTGGCTGAAGACTTGAAGCCGAACAGACTGGAAGCTGCTAAAGACGTAGCTGCAGAGTTTATCAATGGACGTCCCAATGATAATATCGGTATTACATTATTTGCAGGAGAAACTTTCACCCAATGTCCGTTGACTGTAGACCATGCTGTATTGTTGGATATGATACATAATATCAAATGTGGTCTTATCACTGACGGTACTGCTGTCGGTATGGGTATTGCAAATGCTGTAACCCGCTTAAAAGATAGCAAAGCGAAATCCAAAGTTATTATCCTATTGACGGATGGTACTAATAACAAGGGAGATATTTCGCCTATGACAGCGGCAGAAATAGCAAAAAGCTTTGGTATTCGTGTATATACCATCGGAGTAGGTACCAATGGAATGGCTCCTTATCCTTATCCAGTCGGAAATACGGTGCAATATGTAAGTATGCCGGTAGAAATTGATGAAAAGACATTGACAGAGATCGCCGGAACGACAGATGGTAACTATTTCCGGGCTACGAGCAACTCGAAGCTTAAAGAAGTATATGAAGAAATTGATAAACTGGAAAAGACGAAACTGAATGTAAAAGAGTATAGTAAGCGGGACGAAGAATATCATTGGTTTGCTTTAGCAGCTTTTCTCTGTGTCTTGTTGGAAGTACTATTACGTAATTCGGTACTCAAGAAAATTCCATAAGGATGTTTGTCAATCGTTATTTGCCAATCATAAAATAGTAAGAAGATGTTTCGATTTGGAGAACCTACATATTTATATTTATTGCTACTATTACCTTTTTTAGCAGCTTTCTACTTGTATTCCAATTACAAGAGGAGAAAGAATATCCGACGTTTCGGAGATCCGACTTTGTTAGCTCAGTTAATGCCTGACGTATCCAAATATCGTCCGGATGTAAAATTCTGGATTATTTTTGTTGCTATTGGTTTGTTCTCCGTATTACTGGCACGCCCTCAATTCGGTTCAAAACTGGAAACGGTTAAACGTAAGGGAGTAGAGGTAATTATTGCTTTGGACATTTCAAACTCTATGTTAGCGCAGGATGTACAGCCTAGCCGTTTAGAAAAAGCAAAAAGATTAATATCCAGATTAGTAGATGAGCTTGATAATGATAAGGTAGGTATGATTGTATTTGCCGGTGACGCTTTTACACAGCTGCCAATTACAAGTGACTATATTTCTGCTAAGATGTTCTTAGAATCCATTAGTCCTTCGTTGATTTCTAAACAGGGTACAGCTATTGGGGAAGCAATCAATCTGGCAGCCCGTAGTTTCACTCCGCAAGAAGGGGTAGGACGGGCCATTATTGTTATTACTGATGGTGAAAATCATGAAGGTGGTGCAGTGGAAGCTGCCAAAGCTGCGGCAGAAAAGGGTATTCAAGTAAGTGTATTGGGAGTAGGTATGCCTGATGGCGCTCCAATACCGGTGGAAGGAACGAATGATTACCGCCGCGACCGGGAAGGTAATGTGATTGTTACCCGTTTGAATGAAGCTATGTGTCAGGAAATTGCAAAAGAAGGAAAAGGTATATATGTACGAGTAGATAATTCTAATTCAGCCCAAAAGGCCATCAATCAAGAAGTGAATAAAATGGCGAAGTCTGATGTAGAGTCGAAAGTATATACGGAGTTTAACGAACAATTCCAGGCTATTGCATGGGTTATTCTACTATTGTTATTGGCAGAAATCTTAATTCTGGATCGCAAAAATCCTTTATTTAAGAACATTCACCTGTTTTCTAATAAGAAATAGTTATACGTATGTTAAAAAGTAAATATATTCTATTCGCTGTATTTCTGTTAGCGGCAGCTGGTGTATCGGCTCAGAAAGCAGAACGCGACTATATCCGTAAGGGAAACCGTCTGTTTAATGATAGCGTATTTGTTGATGCAGAGGTGAACTACCGGAAGGCCTTGGAAGCTAATCCCAAGTCTACGGTATCCATGTATAATTTGGGAAATACCCTTTCGCAACAGCAAAAGTTTCAGGATGCCATGGAACAATATGTATCGGCCAGCAAAATAGAAAAAGATAAAATGAAACTCGCCCATATTTATCACAATATGGGGGTAATTTTCCAGGCTGGTAAAGACTATGCCAAAGCTGTAGATGCATATAAAATGTCACTGCGTAATAATCCTACCGATCATGAAACCCGGTACAATTTGGCTCTTGCACAGAAAATGCTGAAAGACCAACAAAATCAGCAGAATCAAGATCAAAATCAGGACCAAAACAAAGATCAGCAAAAACAAGATCAGAAACAGGACCAGAATAAAGACAAACAGAAGGATCAGAAACAAGATGAAAAGAAAGATCAGCAGCAACCACCGAAATCTGAAAAGAAACAAGATAATCAGATGTCAAAGGAAAATGCTGAACAATTACTGAATTCTGTCATGCAGGACGAGAAAGATGTGCAGGATAAAGTGAAGAAGCAACAAAAAGTTATGCAAGGCGGTCGCTTGGAAAAAGATTGGTAATATAAAGTTGATGATATAAATTTCATAAGCAATGAAAAAACTGATTATTATATTGATGGCATTGATAGCATATAGCACTCATGTGTTTGCTGATAAGGTGTCTTTTACTGCTTCTGCTCCTGATGCAGTGGTAGTAGGCGAACAATTCAGGCTGTCGTATATTGTAACTACACAAAAAGTGAAAGATTTTCGGGCACCATCAATCAAAGGTTTTGATGTATTGATGGGTCCAAGCCGTTCACAACAAAGTAGTACTCAAATAGTGAATGGTAATGTTACATCTACTAGTAGTATTACATTTACATACATATTAATGGCTAATAATGCCGGAGAATACACAATACCCGGTGCCTCCATTGTTGCCGATGGTGACCAAATGGTGTCAAACTCAGTAAAGATTAAAGTATTGCCACAAGATCAAGGTGGCAATAGCGGACAAAATAATAGTAGTGGTTCTATACATTCCTCATCTGGTACAAGTGTCTCTAATCAGGACCTTTTTATTATGGCAAGTGCCAGTAAGACAAATGTGTATGAACAGGAGGCTTTTGTCCTAACCTATAAAATATACACCAGAGAATCCAACTTACAACTTAATAATGCGAAATTGCCCGACTTTAAAGGTTTCCATTCTCAAGAAATAGAAATGACAACCAATGCAAGATGGACTCCGGAGCATTATCAGGGACGTAATTACTATACAACGGTTTATCGCCAGTTTGTTCTCTTCCCGCAACAATCAGGAAAGCTATATATTGATCCGGCACAGTTCCAGATGACTATCGGAAAACCTGTGCAATCAGATGATCCTTTTGATGCCTTCTTCAATGGAGGAAGTAATGTCATTGAAATTAAAAAAAATATTTCCACTCCTAAGATAGCAATAAATGTCAATCCGCTTCCTACGGGTAAACCTGCAGATTTTTCAGGTGGAGTGGGAGAGTTCAATATTTCTTCTTCTATCAACAGTAAGGAACTGAAAACCAATGATGCTATTACTATTAAACTGGTAATATCCGGTACAGGTAACCTGAAGTTGATTTCTAATCCGGAAATTAAATTCCCGGATGATTTTGAAGTATATGATCCCAAAGTAGACAATCAAGTCAGATTAACCCGGGAAGGACTCACAGGCAATAAAGTTATTGAATATTTGGCAATTCCGAGACATGCCGGAACATATAAGATTCCGGGAGTATCTTTCAGCTATTTTGATATTCGCTCCAAGTCTTATAAAACACTGAAAACAGAAGATTATGTAGTAAATGTTGAGAAAGGTGCAGGTAATGCGGATCAAGTAATTGCTAACTTCACGAATAAAGAGGACTTGAAAGTATTAGGTGAAGACATCCGTTATATCAAACAGAATGAAGTTACTCTCCAACCTAAAGGAAGTTTCTTCTATGGTTCAATGACATATTGGTTGTTCTATATCATTCCGGCTCTTGCCTTTATTATTTTCTTTATTATTTATCGTAAGCAAGCTGCTGAAAATGCAAATGTTGCTAAAATGCGTACGAAGAAAGCAAATAAAGTGGCAACGAAGCGTATGAAGCTTGCAGGAAAATTACTCTCCGAAAATAAAAAAGATGCTTTCTACGATGAGGTATTAAAGGCATTGTGGGGATATATAAGTGACAAACTGAATATTCCGGTATCTCGTTTATCTAAAGATAATATTGAAGAGAAACTAAGAAATCACGGAGTAAATGAGGAACTAATCAAAGAATTCCTGAATGCATTGAATGATTGTGAATTTGCACGGTTTGCTCCAGGTGATGAGAATCAAGCTATGGATAAAGTTTATTCTTCTTCAATAGAAGTAATAAGCAAAATGGAGAATTCAATAAAACATTAACCCAGAAGAGATTATGTCATGAAAAAGATATTATTTTTTATATTATTATCAATGTCGCTTACTTGTTTCGGACAAGATTCGTTAAGCATTGATACTAGACAAACGAATGGAGTTGATTCTATCCACGCTTCGCATACCACATTTTCCAGTAATACACTGGAAGATGCAACAAAAGCTGAAGGAGATTCCGCATATATAAAAGAAGATTATGCAGCAGCTATTCAGATATATGAAGCATTACTGAAAAATGGAGAAGCTGCCGACGTCTATTACAATCTGGGAAATAGTTATTATAAAATAGGGGAGATAGCGAAAGCTGTTTTAAATTATGAGCGTGCTCTGCTATTACAACCAGGAAATGGTGACATCCGTGCTAATCTTGAAGTGGCACGTGCAAAAACAATAGACAAGGTTGAACCTGTTCCCGAAGTATTCTTTGTTTCATGGATCAAATCTCTGACAAATAGTATGAGCGTAGATGCATGGGCCACATGGGGTATTGTCTCCTTTATTCTATTGATTATCGCTCTCTATTTCTTTATATTCTCCAAACAGATTATGTTAAAGAAAATAGGATTCATATCAGGAATCATTTTGCTGATTGTCACTGTTTGCTCTAATCTTTTTGCTTCGCAACAAAAAGAGCATTTGGTTAATCGAAGTGAGGCGATAGTAATGAATCCGAGTGTAACAGTACGGAGTACTCCAAGCGAGAGTGGAACTAGCTTGTTTATTCTCCATGAAGGGAGAAAGGTAAGTGTCAAAGACAACTCTATGAAAGAATGGAAAGAAATTCGACTGGAAGATGGAAAAGTCGGGTGGGTACCTGCTTCTGCTATCGAGGTGATATAAAGGTCATTAATAGATTTTATATATTCAAGAAAAAAAGATAAGCAAATAATTTGTTTTATCTTTTTTTTTTGCTTAAATTTATAGCGTGATAAAAAAATCACATAGTATTAACCATTAAATTTATGAGACATGAGAACAATAACGTTTAATGAACTTCGTAAAATTAAAGATTCATTGCCTAGCGGTAGCATGCATAGAATAGCAGACGAACTTGGTTTGCACGTAGATACAGTGCGAAACTTCTTCGGAGGACACAATTTCAAGGAGGGAAAAAGCGTCGGAATACATCTCGAGCCCGGTCCAGATGGTGGGCTTGTAATGTTGGATGACACGACCGTTCTTGATCGGGCTTTAAAAATCCTAGATGAATTGAATATGAGTATGCAAAAAGAACAGGCTACCGAATCTGTGCAAGTTTAAAATATAACAAACTGAATCCCAATTGAATCAAACAATTGGGATTTCTTATTTGTTTTCACCTTATAAAATGTACATTTATGGAAGACAAATTAGTAACCCTGGCCATTCTGACATACACCAAAGCGCAGATCTTAAAGAATGTCTTGGAAAATGAAGGTATAGAAACCTACATTCATAACGTTAATCAAATACAACCGGTTGTTTCATCGGGAGTGCGTTTACGAATTAAAGAAAGCGATCTGCCACGTGCTTTGAAAATAACAGAAAGTTCTACATGGCTGTCTGAAAGTATAGTGGGAGAGAAGGAGCCCAAAGTAAAAGATAAATCAAATAAGATTTTAATTCCCGTCGACTTCTCTAATTATTCGATGAAAGCATGTGAATTTGCATTCAACCTGGCAAAAACAGAAAATGCAGAAGTCATCCTGTTGCATGTCTATTTCACGCCTATTTATGCATCGTCGTTGCCTTATGGGGATGTTTTCAATTACCAGATTGGAGATGAAGAATCTGTAAAAACAATTATCCAAAAAGTCCATTCTGATCTCAATGCTTTATCAGAGAAGATAAAAGAAAAAGTTGCATCAGGCGAATTTCCCAACGTTAAATATAGCTGCATCTTACGTGAAGGTATTCCAGAGGAGGAAATCTTAAGATATGCTAAAGAACAGCGTCCTATGGTTATCATTATGGGTACCCGAGGCAAAAATCAGAAAGACATTGATTTAATTGGTAGTGTAACCGCTGAAGTTATTGACAGGAGTCGCACGGCTGTATTGGCTATTCCGGAAAATACACCATTTAAACAGTTTAGTGAAGCAAAACGAATTGCCTTTATTACCAATTTTGATCAAAGAGATCTAATTGCTTTCGAGGCATTCTTTAATACTTGGAAATCATTCCATTTTTCTGTATCTTTGATACACCTTACAGATTCTAAAGATACCTGGAATGAAATAAAACTAGCAGGTATAAAAGAATATTTTCACAAGCAATATCCGGGGCTTGAAATTCATTATGACGTAGTGATGAATGATAATTTATTAAAAGGACTTGATCAGTATATCAAAGATAATCATATAGATATAATCACTTTGACTTCTTACAAAAGGAATATATTTGCTCGATTATTTAATCCAAGTATTGCCAGAAAAATGATTTTTCATTCAGATACACCATTGCTTGTTATTAACAGCTGATCAAATCAGGCAAAAAATGAGCATTCAAGATTAGGGAATAATAAGTATTATGACCAAATAATTTAACATAAAAATAATTAATGAATAGTTAAATAATCTCCTTATTTTCTTGTATTTTTCTACGATAGATTAAGTTGTATTTTATATCCTGAATATTCATAGGCGGCAAAGAATCATATAACAATGACATTTTTTGCTGCCTTTTTTCAGCAAGTTGTAGACGTTGTTTTAGATAGTTTTCATCATAAGTTTCAAGGTATAAATAACGACAGAGTTCATTAGCACGGAGACAGTTATCAATATATTCATTTTGTAGACGAGTAGTAGACATAGTACGATAATATGCGACATATTTAGGCATAGATTTAAGGCAGATTTGAGTAGGAAGAAACCAGTATTTTTTTAAGATAGTTTTTTCATTATCTTCAATATGGAATTTATAAGAAGGGTCAAGGACTTGAGCAATAGAGATACGTTTAGAGATAAGTTTGCATAATTCAGTATGAGCATCACGGATTTGTTTTGGGAGAACAACAGACAGAGTAGGGAAGTAGATACGACGGAAGTAACCGGGCATAGTCACAGTTTGAGTATAGCCAGTAAAAGGATCAGTAGCAGTAATTTTTGTATCATCAGGATGCGAACGATAGTGTTCTAAGAATTTACGGGCATATTCGGCACCTAAACCACCATTTTTGCGAGAAGTAAGGAAGAACAGAGGGTTTTTACCTTTGGGCGGTTGATATTGTTTTTTCATGTATTTCATAACATAGGAAATGGCACCTTGTTTACAAGGAAGGCAGTAAGCAAAGCCAAGAGATTCCATAATAGGAGAACCATCAGAAGCATATTCACCAGTGAAGCAAGTCCAGCAGGATTCAATGAAATGTAAGACAGAAGTAATAGTACGGAAATGTTCAGAATCATTAGGAAAGTTCCAAAGAATCATGTGATAATGAGGACGTTTAGATTTAGAACCATATTCGCCAACAGCGACATAACGGAGATTATGAGATATATTTAGACGGTCTAGTTTGATACGTAGACGTTTGAGGAATAATTGTATTTCTTCTTTAA
The DNA here is from genome assembly GCF_003439055.1 of Bacteroides sp. OM05-10AA. NCBI lineage: Bacteria > Pseudomonadati > Bacteroidota > Bacteroidia > Bacteroidales > Bacteroidaceae > Bacteroides > Bacteroides sp. OM05-10AA. The sequence continues at coordinate 17,314 of NZ_QSUR01000043.1, read as the reverse complement.
AAATACCACATTTAGGCAAGTGTTCATTATTATAAGTAAGTGTAAGGAAGTAAGGCATAGAGGTTGAAGTAGCATTTTCACAAATAGCACGGAAAGACCACTCACGGGACTTTTTATCACGACAAAGTTCACATTTACCACAGGGAACAAGAATAAACATAGGAAAAGTTTCACCAGTATGTGTATTAATAATATAATAATCATCTATATTATCAGGAGTTACACCAAAACGATAGGGGTTAAAGTTCCATTCAGGAAAGGAGTATTTATAATACTCCGCAATCGAGTTAGAAATAGTAGTATCACCGTTAGGAGTATGATAAGTTTTATATGTAGTAAGAAGATACTTAAGATTTGAATTCCGTATAATTACGGGATTTTCGCAATATATTTGTGACATAAGAATAGGGGATTAGCTCACAGAAGGAGCACTTAGAGCAATTCGTAACTGAAAGCTAGATTTAAAACGCTCATAATGAGAGGCGTGTCAGTTACTCTGTATATATCAAGTTATAGGAGACGATTTTAGAAGAAATCGTAAAAAAGCAGGGTAACAACCCTGCTATTTAAGTGGAGAAATCCTTTGGATAATATAACCAAGAGAATTAAAGAACTTAGATACAATATGTTCTTTACCTTCACCATCTAAACGAATAGAGAGGTCTAAAGTCTTTTCTAAATTATCATTTTGAAGAGACTTTATAAGTTCAGATTTTTCAGAATTAGACAAACGTTGACTAGCTTGTATAAGCCTTTCAGTACCTTGCTTTAAGAAGGTAAGAGCAGCAGAAGCATCATTAACATTAGCCCTAGAAATAGATTCAGCTATCTCGAAAGGTAACACATTAAGAACGCGCTTAATATTAGCGTGATTAAGACCAACTTTAGATAGAATTTCAGAGATTTCATAACGTTGTTTATCTTTTCTTAAGTTATATTCAAGCATTGCTTGAACTTGTTGAAAAGTACGATTTTCCATTTGACTCTGCAAATCTTCTATCTTTTTTTGAGATTCTTTTACACTTTGTTGCATTACTTTAAGCTGTTCGGTAGCAACTTCAATCTGTTTATCATTCAAGCCAGCAGCAGAAAGTTTTTGGCGAACATCAGCAGATTTAACATCAACATCACCTGTTAATAGATCAGGAAGAAATGAATTTGTAATACTTTGACCTTTAGTATCTTCATCAGTCTTTTTTGCTTGAGATTCTGCCAATTTTGCTTGCGCATTAGTCAAACGAGTTTGCGAAGCTTGAGCAACCATATCGCCAATAGTACGCTTATTAGCGAGATTACTAACATCAGTAGGTTGAGAACCATCACCAGCGGTCATTTCAGGAGAAGCAGCAGACAAATTTTGCTGACCGTAAATCAAATCAGAATTCAAACCAGCAGCTTTATAACGTGCCATTTGAGCAGCAGGGGAATTATATGCGTTTTCACGGTTCCACTGGTCAATGTTCCATTGATTTTGCATTTTAGCAAGATTCAAATTATATTCACGGTTCTTCTCATTCTCATATTGCTGGGCAGCAATTTGAGTATCAATATTCTTATTTGAAGCGACATTGCCAGCTATCGAGCTGGCAACACCTATAGCAGTAGACAACATAACTAACCGAATTTACGTTTATCAACTTTGTGAGCTTTAAGAACTTTGTTTTTAGTAACTTGTTCAAGTTCCCAAAGTTCACACATATCAGCGGAACGTTTGAACACGGGTTCAACGTCCCAAGATTTAGCAGTAGAAATAGCATCACCTTCAAGAAATTGCTTTTCATTCGGAAGATTAACGGCAATTCCTCTATCAGTCAATTCTTTAATATTTTGAGGTGTTAACGCCAAATTAGGTTTAGTAATTTCATAATCAACACCAGTCTGTAACTTACAAGTACACGGCTTTATTTGAGCCTTTAAAATACGTTTAGCCATAATAGTAAAATTAAAAGTTATTTTTTGTCCTACGCAGACGGCGGCAACGTGACGTTGCATCCAAGTTGCCTCCGGCGGGAAAATTTGCATTGATTTTTTCATAGACGGCTTCCGCCTTTAAGGGTTTAGGTTAAACTAACCGGAGCACCCCCTAAAAGGGGACCCCCCAAGGAGCCGGACAGCTCCCCCCAGAGGGGACCCCCCATCGCAGAGTAACCGGGTCTGAAACTAAGAGAGGACAGTTATTCGCACACACGAAGCGCGCGCGCGTTAATCTAACCGAGGAATAGCAACACGGGCAATAGGCAATTTACACGTACAATCTAACCATATCTGACCGTAGATTTTATCCGTAGTTTCAGTAACAGCAAACACATCAGTAACCTGTTCAGGGTCAACCAAAAGGAATGATTTTGCAAGCGCAGGTTTTTGGTCAAATACACGATGCATCAAAAAGTTAGACAAATTAGTACGGAATAAACCATGCGCAACATCATATTTTTGAGCGTATTCATACCAAGGACGGTTATAGCCGAATGTTTCAGTAAGAGAATCAGGATTATCATTATAAGCCTGAATAGGACATACCTCATTATATTTAATAGGCTGGAAGCCAATCAAGTTAAATTCAGGCTGATAATGTTCCATCAAACCACGATAAGTAAAGTGCTTTGGCAGAAGTTGAGTATAAACGGGTAGGGGAGTAACAACAAGAATACCCATAATAATAGATTCTTCATCACAGAAACACTCAATATTAGCATTAGCTTCACCACGAACACCTGCAAGACCAGACTGTGAACCAAGAGCAGTAGCATAATCACCGGAACCGGATGCAGCGTTTTGGTCAACAGTTTGAGTAACTGAATTTACATCAATATCACGGGAAACACCTCCAAAAAATTCAGGGAGAAGTAAATCAGCATAACGAACCTTAACAGCAAAACGACCTTCAACAATATCTTTATAACTATAACCTTTACGCATATTGAGTTCAAGGAACTTTTGATAACAATTTACCATACGCAAGTCAGGAATAGAGATACCAGAGGTAGCAAGATCATAAAGAGAACGTGCCTGGCGAACGGCTGTGCCGTTATCAAGTTCTACATATTCAACACCTTCAAGACCTTCATCAGAAGATTTAAATGAAAGACCATACTTTTTACCGTCTTCATCGACAAGGGCAGTTTTAATAAGTTCGGTACGTGTACCGTCACCATTGTCAACAGTTTGAGTATAAGTAGTAATACCTACAAGCGGTGCATTACCTTGCTGGGGAGATTGAACAGCAGTAGTAAGGAAATCTTTTTCCCAATTAGCATAGTGAAGTTCATATAATTCATTATCAGCACCACCTTCATCATTAGGAATCCATTTATTATACTGAACTTGACCATTCAGATAGTACGGATTATTACGATTATCACGCATAAAAGCATTATAAATACCTTCATAAGCACGGAAACCATAAGCAAGGATTTTTTGTTGCTTATCCTTATTAGTATGAGAAGAATTATACCACGGACAAGTATCCAAAGACAAATCACGGGACAATTCAGGATCACGCAAAAGATAGCAACTAGAAGTAACAGAAGCAAATACGGGAGCCGTCCAAGTCCAAGCGGTAGTAGTACTACCAGCACCAGCAGGGATTGGAGCACTCAAATCGTTAGGAAGAGAATCAATAAATGTACAATCCCATTTATCAATAGAACCGTTATACTGTAACCATTTCTGAATAGAAACAAAAGGATTATAGGCGAGATAACAATATAATGTTTCACCAGCAACAGCAGAATCAAGAAAAGTTTGCGAAAGTTGACCACGAACCTTCAAAACCAAACTTTCAGAATCATATTCAAAAGAAGTTAACAGATTATAAGCCTTACTCTCATCAGCACCACGAACAACAAATATCTGCATTAATTGAGACAAATAAGTAGACCAACCATTAGGGAGAGAGCAATCAGGAAAACGAAACTCAAAATAATCATTTACCGTTGAATTACCTTGTATTTCACAATTAGCCTTAAAACAAGTACCAACAGGAATCAATGTATTAGCAGTAACAGTATTTGAGGCAGGATAACTCAAATTTAACTCATTACCAATAACATTATCAACCTGCAAACCGTAAGTTTTATTAGCTTCATAAGAAACAGCATCATAAACGCCACGAGTACCTGCAAAAATACCACGATTATCAGAAATATCTTTAGTATAATACTGTGATTGCATTTGGAATTGAATAGGGTCAGGAGAACCTTGTTCAGTTTCAGAACCACCAAATTTACCAACAAGAGTAGTAGGAAGTCCAAGATAATCACCAAGAGAACCTGTAGAAGCCATAGCTTTCAACTTAGCATTAGTATTGAAATTAATATACGGCTCTTCAAGACCTTCACGGAAGTTACCAATAAAATCCTTATAGTCTTTCCAAAGGGCACGCAAAGGATAGCGGTAGAATGAAATACGGGCTTTCATACGTGTCTGAATAGGGAATACCATAGGCATAAACTGGAGACCAAAACGAGGGTTTACACGAAAAGAAGTCTTAGCAGGCACAAGGTCACAGAAGATAGGAGTAATACGTCCAATTTGAGTAGTCAGGTTATTAGCATGAGACCAGTCAAAGTTATTTACTTTTACGTCATTATCGACGTCAAGGGTAGCATCAAAAATATTATCAGCCATTGTTAGAAGTTTTTGGGGTTAATATTGATATGAGTTGAATCGACAGATGAGGTAGTAGTTTGCTCCGTTTTTTGAGAACTATTAGTATTATTCTTACTAACAGATAACGAAAGAGTACAAGCAGTAGAAAGGATTATTGCCGAAACAGTCGTAATAAGCGTACAAACAGCAATAATAATAGCTTTAATTTGTTCATTTGTAAGTTTCATTTTATTATTTGATATTTAGGGTTAGTAATTTGCTCATATTTAGCAAGAAATAGTTTATCAGGGTTATAACATGACAAAGTATCACGCAATTTTTCAGCCTTACGGATAGTATCAAATTCACCAAGTTGAAAGGAGGTAATTTGTTCCTGACTAGCACGAAAAAGCACATCAATAGTTACTTTAAGTAAGTATTCAGGTTGTTCTTTAGGCATAATTAATCAATTAAATGAGAAGTACAAATATAATGAGAAGTGCAAGATATTTTTTTGCAAATAGCACGAGCTTCAAGTATAGAAATACCAAATAGCGAGAAGGAACCAGCAGGCACAAGGACAGTTTGACGTTTACCATCAATAACACGAGCAAACACACGATTCACAGTAAAATCAAAATCACGAGGACGTTCAAACTCAACCTTCATGTTTTTTCGTTCACGAATTTTCATATTAAACAGATAAATTAAAAAATTAAACCAATGACTTAAACAGTCTTTAAATATCGCACTGCAAAGAAGGGAATAATTAATATTATGTTTAATAGAAAAGGGGTAATATAATAACCTTACTCCTTTTTCTATTTTTATTTAAATGAAGAAATTTACCTGTTCCACTCAAGTCCATATCAAATAATTGAATAAAAAAAAGAAGGCTACTAGAAATAGTAGTCTTCTTATATTTTTTCAGAAAACGATCTTACTTCATCATCTTATCGATTTCTTCGAATTCAGGTCCCATATTCAAGTTATAGTAAACTCTGTAAAGACCTTGCAACCATAAATCCTGTTGATCGGGTTTTAAAGCTCTGGCTTTTTCATAGAATGGTTTAGCTTCTTCGTAGAATTTCTTAACCACAGCTTGTGCTTCAGCATACTTAGGATCATTGATATCTGTTGTTGCTTTATCAGCATAATCCTGTGCTTTCATCAAATATACCAAACCTACATTAGAGTATGCTTCTGCATATTCCGGATCAGCAGCAATCGCTTTTTTGTAGTATTCGATTGCATTATCATATTCTTTCATATTATGATAAAGATATGCTTTTACATACAAATACAACTTGTTATTCGGATCATTAGCTAACATTCTATCAGCAAACTCCATAGCTTTAGAAGCTTGATTAGAGCTATTATAATAATCAACCAAATTAGCGAAGAAATAATCATTTCCAGGGAACTTAAGAATACCCTCTTCCAAAGACTTAATCCATGCAGCAGTATCACCTTTAGCCTTGTAAGCATCAGCCATCAACTGCATAGCAAATTTACCACCATCTTTATCAGATAAAGCTGCAGGAGCATATTTAATGATTGCATCTTTATCACCTACTCTATCAGCTGCTAATGTTGCGTAATAAGCAATTTGCGGAAGAAGAGTATCGTTTTTAGCCAATTCTTTATCAGCTAACATTGGATAAGAAGCTGACTCCACATAGGTTGCAAAGAACTTCAAAGCTTCTTTATTCTTGTCCAGGTTGAAATACTGAATACCACCATTAATCAAATTAGGACGTTCAGCCAACATACTGGAAGCATTAGCCTTCCGATATTTGTTTTTAACTTTTCCCTTTTCATTAGGTATTTCCGCCAATTCATCACACTTATTATAGTACTCATACATTTTCAGAATACTATTGTATACTTTCAATGTATCATACGGTTTCTTCAAAAAAGCATTTTTCATTTGCTCCTCGTTGATACGTCTCTGAATAAATCCAGCAACGTCCCATGTGTCAGCAAGATCCTTCGTTTCAGGATTCTTCATAGCCTCCTTAATAAGCTGTTCAGCCTGCTTAAAATTAGGTTTTACGTCATTAGCCATACTCTTTGCTTCTTTCACATTCTTCATCTGAGCGAATGAGAAGCTAACAGCCATCAATAAAACCATAGAAAATAATACTCTTTTCATGATTGTTGTTTGATTAATTATTAATATTATGTCTATTCCTCAATTTCGTTATTGCTTTCGTTTTCATTTACGTCCGCTGCATCATCAATATCAGGAGCATCAGCATTCGGATCACTCACGATTGTACCCTCTGCCTCTTCTGCCGGAATTTCATCTTCAAGACTTTCTGTCATAACCTTACATACCGAACCAATCTGGTCGTTACGTTTTTCAAGATTTATCAGACGAACGCCTTGAGTAGCACGGCCCATTATACGAACATCCGCTACCTTCAAACGAATAGTGATACCAGACTTATTGATAATCATCAAGTCATTTTCATCGGTTACCGACTTGATTGTTACCAACTTACCTGTTTTTTCGGTAATATTCATGGTCTTCACACCCTTACCTCCACGGTTCGTTTTACGATAGTCTTCAATTTCAGAACGTTTACCATATCCTTGTTCGGAAACTACCATTACAGATTCTATCTCCAAATCTTTGATACAAATCATTCCTACTACTTCATCCTGACCATCATTATCCAACGTAATACCACGTACACCTGTTGCTGTACGTCCCATTACACGAACTGCTGCCTCATGGAAACGAATTGCACGACCATTGCGGTTTGCAATGATGATTTCATTATTTCCATTCGTCATACGAACTTCAATTACGCTATCATCTTCGCGGATAGTTATAGCATTTACACCATTCTGACGAGGACGAGAATACTGTTCAAGCAATGTCTTCTTTATTACACCTTTCTTAGTACAGAATAATACATAGTGGCTATTGATGAACTCGGAATCCTCTAAACTCTTCACACGCAAGTATGCAGTTACATTATCATCCGAATCAATATTCAACAAGTTCTGAATAGCACGGCCCTTAGAATTCTTCGTTCCTTCAGGTATTTCATATACTTTCAGCCAATAACACTTACCCTTTTGTGTAAAGAACATCATGGTATTGTGCATGGTAGCAGGATAAATATGCTCTACAAAGTCTTCATCACGGGTTTCCGTACCTTTCGAACCTACTCCACCACGATTTTGTGCACGGAATTCGGTCAACGGTGTACGTTTAATATAACCCATATGAGAAATTGTAATAATCATCTGATCATCTGCATAGAAGTCTTCCGGATTAAATTCTTCTGAAGAATAAACAATTTCAGAGCGACGTACATCTCCATATTTCGCTTTGACTTCTAACAATTCCTCTTTCATTACCCGACGACATACTTCATCATCAGCCAGAATACTTTCCAAATAAGCTATCTGCTTCATTATTTCTTCGTATTCCGCATGAAGCTGATCCTGCATCAGACCGGTTAACTGACGCAAACGCATTTCTACAATTGCACGAGCCTGAATTTCTGTCAGGTTAAATCGCTCAATCAAGCCTGTTATTGCGTCATTCGGAGTTTTTGCAGCACGAATGATACGAATTACTTCATCAATATTATCTGAAGCAATAATCAAACCTTCAAGAATGTGCGCACGCTCTTTCGCCTTACGAAGATCGAACTGAGTACGACGAATAACAACTTCGTGTCTATGCTCAATGAAATATTTAATTAAATCTCTTAGATTCAACGTTTTTGGACGTCCATGAACCAAAGCCACATTGTTAACGCCAAAAGAGGTCTGCAAAGCTGTCATTTTATAGAGTTTATTCAACACTACACTTGCATTTGCATCACGTTTTATGTCAATAACAATACGCATACCATCACGGTCAGACTCATCGTTGGCATTTGAGATACCTTCTATCTTCTTATCATTTACAAGATCAGCAATATATTTAATCAGTTCGGCCTTATTTACATTATAAGGAATCTCTGTTATTACGATCTTGTCATGTGTTTGTCCGCTTTCAATTTCAGCTTTCGCACGCATAATTACACGTCCGCGACCTGTCAAATATGCTTCGCGTACACCACTCACACCATATATATATCCGCCAGTAGGAAAATCCGGTGCTTTAACAAATTCCATCAGTTCCTCTACCGTAATTTCCGGATTATCAATATATGCATCACATGCTTCAATCACTTCTGAAAGATTATGAGGAGGCATATTGGTAGCCATACCAACAGCAATACCGGATGCTCCGTTCACCAGAAGGTTCGGGATACGCGTCGGCATCACCTTAGGTTCCACCAGCGTATTATCAAAGTTAGGCTCAAAATCAACGGTTTCCTTATACAGGTCATCCATCATTGCTTCACCCAACTTATTGAGACGAGCTTCTGTATAACGCATAGCAGCAGGGCTATCACCATCCACAGAACCAAAGTTTCCCTGTCCATCTACCAAAGGATAACGCATTGCCCATTCCTGCGCCATACGTACCATTGCAAAATAAACAGAAGAATCCCCATGAGGATGATACTTACCAAGTACCTCACCCACGATTCTCGCAGACTTTTTATAAGGTTTGTCTGAAGTATTGCCTAATTCCATCATTCCGTATAAAATTCTACGGTGAACAGGCTTAAATCCATCTCTAACATCCGGAAGGGCACGCGAAACGATGACCGACATGGAGTAGTCAATGTACGATGACTTCATTTCCTCCTCGATGTTAATCTTTATAATTCTGTCTTGTTCAAGCATTTAAAATGATTATTAATTATACATTCTACGGTTTGTGAAAAACCACGCTAAAGTACTACTTTTCCCCGATATACGAAAGTTTTTAGAAAGAAAGTTTTATCATGACCGGGACGATAACCCGCCAAACTTTAAAATACGAAAATAAAAAGATAAAAACGATAAATATAATATGGAAAGATAAATAACATCGGTAAAAAAGAGCCTGTTATTTGTTATACCTTATATATATAATACAAATACACTGTTTTTATGGCACGCCATTTGTAGATATAAGAAATAAAGCAAATATTGCAATACAAACTTGATTAAATGCGTATATTTGCCAGTGAATAACCCTTAGAAGAAAAGGAAAAAAGTATGAATAATCAATTCTCACAAAGAGTTTCCGACATTATCGTCTATAGTAAGGAAGAAGCGAATCGGTTGAGAAGTAGGTATATAGGTCCCGAACACCTGCTTCTGGGAATACTCCGTGACGGTGAAGGAAAAGCTATCGAGATATTGTCTAAACTCAACACCAATCTGACTGCTATAAAGCAACAGATTGAAGCTCAGCTGAAGGCAGAAGCTGATGATATGTTATTGCCTGATGCAGAGGTACCGTTATCTAATGATGCGGCAAAGATATTAAAAATGTGTATTTTAGAAGCTCGTGGAATGAAAAGTAACATCGCTGATACAGAACATGTATTATTGGCTATTTTAAGAGAAAAAAACAATATGGCGGCTTCCGTACTTGAAGCAAACGATATAAACTACGTGAAAGTACTGGAGCAAGCTACATTGCAGCCGGATATCAATTCCGGCATGGGCTTTTCGGAAGACGATGAGGATGACGAAGAAATGTCTTCTCCTCGTTCCGGCAGAGGTGGCTCGGATGAACGCCAACAGGCACAAACCGCTTCCAAGAAGCCGTCTAATGATACGCCGGTACTTGACAATTTCGGTACTGACATGACAAAAGCGGCAGAAGAAGGACGGTTGGATCCTGTTGTGGGCAGAGAAAGAGAAATCGAACGTTTAGCGCAGATATTAAGTCGACGCAAAAAGAATAACCCAATTCTGATTGGTGAACCCGGTGTAGGAAAATCAGCGATTGTTGAAGGTCTTGCATTGAGAATCATTCAGAAAAAGGTTTCGCGTATCCTGTTTGATAAACGAGTCGTTGCTCTTGACATGACTGCTGTTGTGGCAGGAACAAAGTACCGTGGACAATTTGAAGAACGTATCCGTTCCATTCTCAATGAATTGCAGAAGAATCCGAATGTTATATTATTCATTGATGAAATTCACACGATTGTAGGCGCAGGCTCTGCAGCAGGCTCTATGGATGCCGCCAATATGCTAAAGCCAGCATTGGCAAGAGGAGAAATACAATGTATCGGTGCCACCACTCTTGATGAATATCGTAAGAATATTGAGAAAGATGGCGCATTGGAACGTCGTTTCCAAAAAGTAATCGTAGAACCGACTACTGCTGCCGAAACTCTGCAGATTTTGCGTAATATCAAGGATAAGTATGAAGATCATCACAATGTGTATTATACGGATGAAGCATTGGAAGCATGTGTCAAGCTGACAGACCGCTATATCACAGATCGTAATTTCCCTGATAAAGCCATTGATGCTTTAGATGAAGCCGGCTCACGTGTACATCTTACTAATGTCAATGTACCCAAAGAGATAGAAGAACAGGAAAAGCTGATCGAAGAAGCTAAAAACAAGAAAAATGAAGCCGTAAAATCGCAGAATTTTGAACTTGCAGCCAGCTTCCGTGATAAGGAGAAAGAACTTTCTATCCAATTGGATGAGATGAAAAAAGAATGGGAAGCCAATCTAAAAGAAAACAGGCAAACTGTTGATGCAGAAGAAATTGCCAATGTTATCTCAATGATGTCAGGCATTCCAGTACAGCGAATGGCACAGGCCGAAGGCATCAAGCTAGCAGGTATGAAAGAAGATTTGCAAGCTAAAGTCATCGCACAAGACACAGCGATAGAAAAGCTGGTCAAAGCTATTTTGCGAAGCCGTGTAGGACTCAAAGATCCTAATAAGCCCATTGGCACGTTTATGTTCTTAGGTCCGACAGGAGTTGGTAAAACTCACTTAGCAAAAGAGTTGGCCAAGTATATGTTCGGTTCTGCCGATGCACTGATTCGTATCGATATGAGTGAATATATGGAAAAGTTCACTGTTTCACGCTTGGTTGGAGCACCTCCGGGATACGTAGGATATGAAGAAGGTGGCCAGCTGACAGAAAAAGTGCGCCGTAAACCATACTCTATTGTATTGCTTGATGAAATAGAAAAAGCACATCCGGATGTATTCAATATCCTGCTTCAGGTAATGGATGAGGGTCGTCTGACTGACAGTTATGGCAGAATGGTAGATTTCAAAAATACCGTTATTATCATGACTTCCAATATCGGAACCCGCCAGCTGAAAGAATTTGGACGTGGTGTTGGTTTTGCGACACAAAGCCGCCTGGATGATAAAGAATTCTCGCGAAGTGTAATACAAAAAGCTCTAAATAAATCATTCGCGCCTGAATTCATCAATCGTGTAGATGAGATTATCACGTTTGATCAACTTTCTCTGGAAGCGATAACAAAGATTATAGATATAGAGCTAAAAGGATTGTACGATAGAATAGAATCTATTGGTTACAAGCTTGTTATTGAAGATAAGGCGAAAGAATTCATCGCTAGCAAGGGATATGACGTACAATATGGCGCCCGTCCTTTGAAGCGCGCAATTCAAACCTATCTGGAGGATGGTTTATCCGAGCTCATCATTTCCTCGTCTTTAAAAGAGGGAGATACTATTCAAGTAACCCTTAATGAAGAAAAAGGCGAATTGGAGATGAAAGTTGTTTCTCCGGAATAGAGTTATTTCCTGAATAAGAAAATAATTTAATATGCCATAATGTCAGACCTTCGGGTCTGGCATTTTTTTTGTCTCTATATGGACAAATATCAATTAAAATTAATCAATAGATAAACTAAAAAAATATACGTATTATGCAAAAAGGTAATATTGGGGTTACAACAGAAAACATTTTCCCTATCATTAAAAAGTTTTTGTACAGTGACCATGAGATTTTTCTGCGCGAGTTAGTATCCAATGCGGTAGATGCCACTCAGAAGCTGAATACGCTTGCTTCTATTGGCGAATTCAAAGGTGAACTGGGTGACTTAACTGTTCACGTTGAATTAGGCAAAGATACTATTACCATTTCTGACCGTGGTATCGGTTTGACTGCAGAAGAAATAGAGAAGTACATCAATCAAATAGCTTTCTCCGGAGCTAATGACTTCCTAGAGAAGTATAAAAACGATGCAAATGCCATTATCGGACATTTCGGACTTGGCTTCTACTCTGCCTTTATGGTTGCAAAGAAAGTGGAGATTATCACTAAATCATACAGAGACGATGCAAAAGCCGTAAAATGGACTTGTGATGGCAGCCCTGAATTCACTATTGAAGAAATAGAAAAAGCCGACCGTGGATCAGATATCATCTTATACATTGATGACGACTGCAAAGAATTCCTCGAAGAAGCACGTATCTCCGAACTTCTGAAGAAATATTGCAGCTTCCTTCCTGTTCCTATTGCATTTGGAAAAAAGAAAGAATGGAAAGATGGCAAACAGGTAGAAACGGCTGAAGATAATATAATCAATGATACCACTCCTTTGTGGACACGCAAGCCTAGCGAACTTTCGGATGAAGATTACAAATCATTCTATAGCAAGCTATATCCGATGTCTGATGAACCACTCTTCTGGATTCACCTGAATGTGGATTATCCATTCCATCTGACTGGTATCCTCTACTTCCCGAAGGTAAAGAGCAATATTGAATTAAATAAGAACAAGATTCAGTTATATTGCAATCAAGTATATGTAACAGACTCTGTTGAAGGCATTGTGCCGGACTTCCTGACTTTGTTACATGGAGTAATAGATTCTCCGGATATTCCGTTGAACGTTTCCCGTTCATACTTGCAAAGCGACTCAAACGTGAAGAAGATTTCAACTTATATCACCAAGAAAGTTTCCGACCGTTTGCAGTCTATATTCAAGAATGATCGTAAGCAGTTTGAAGAAAAGTGGAACGACTTGAAAATATTTATCAATTATGGAATGCTCACACAAGAGGATTTCTATGATAAAGCGCAAAAATTCGCCCTTTTCACCGATACAAATGACAAACATTACACATTCGAGGAATATCAGACCCTTATTAAAGATAACCAGACAGACAAAGATGGAAATCTAATCTATCTGTATGCAAATAACAAGGACGAACAATACAGCTATATTGAAGCTGCAACCAATAAAGGTTACAATGTCTTGCTCATGGATGGCCAGTTAGATGTAGCTATGGTAAGTATGTTGGAGCAAAAGCTTGAGAAATCCCGTTTCACGCGTGTAGACAGTGATGTTGTTGACAATCTGATTGTAAAAGAAGACAAGAAAGGTGAAACTCTGGAAGCCAACAAACAAGATGCAATCACAACAGCCTTCAAGAGCCAATTGCCTAAAATGGATAAGGTTGAATTCAATGTGATGACGCAAGCGTTGGGAGAAAATTCGGCTCCGGTCATGATTACTCAAAGCGAATATATGCGTCGTATGAAAGAAATGGCAAATATTCAAGCCGGAATGAGCTTCTACGGCGAAATGCCTGACATGTTCAATCTGATCCTGAATTCAGACCACAAGTTGATAAAACAAGTATTGAATGAAGAAGAGAATGCCTGTCAAGCAGAAGTAGCTCCGATACTCTCCGAAATGGATAACGTCAACAAACAACGTAATGAGTTGAAAGACAAACAGAAGGATAAAAAGGAAGAAGACATCCCAACAGCTGAAAAAGATGAATTAAACGATCTCGACAAGAAGTGGGATGATCTGAAAAGCAAGAAAGAAGCTATCTTTATCGGCTATGCAAGCAATAACAAAGTTATCCGCCAGCTTATCGATCTGGCCTTACTTCAAAACAATATGTTAAGAGGTGAAGCTTTGAATAACTTCGTAAAACGTAGCATTGAGCTGATTTAATATCGCCCCTTTAAACATTACACATACTTCAAGAAAGAGCATTCAACGTTAAATACACGTTGTAATGCTCTTTTTCAATTTAAAACGATCGGCAAAATATCGATTAATTGAAAAGTATTGTATATATTTGAACACTTAATAGACAAAAAATTCAATTGTTTGATTTGGGTTATGAGAAAGATTTTTTTAGTGTTCATTACTTTATGGCTGATTATCCCGGCTATCCATGCCCAAAAAGTAGGACTTGTATTAAGCGGTGGTGGCGCCAAAGGAATGACGCACATCGGCATCATTCGCGCATTGGAAGAAAACAACATCCCTATTGACTACATTGCTGGTACTTCCATGGGAGCCATTATCGGCTCCTTGTATGCCATGGGATACTCTCCTGATGACATGGTAGAACTACTCAAATCGGAGGACTTTAAACGATGGTATTCCGGAGAAGTGGAAGAGAAATACGTATATCATTTCAAAAAGAATCTTCCCACTCCCGAATTTTTCAATATTCGTTTTTCATTCAAAGATTCACTGAAGAGTTTAAAACCTCAATTCCTGCCTACCAGTGTTGTCAACCCGATTCAAATGAATCTCGTGTTTGTTGACCTATATGCACGTGCTACGGCCGCTTGTAAGGGAGATTTTGATAAACTTTTTGTTCCTTTCCGTTGCATTGCGTCCGATGTGTACAATAAAAAACAGTTAGTCATGAAGGAAGGAGATTTAGGAGATGCCGTCAGAGCTTCCATGAGCTTTCCTTTCATGTTTAAACCCATTGAAATAGACAATGTACTGGCCTACGATGGAGGTATCTATAATAACTTTCCCACGGACGTCATGAGAGATGATTTTCATCCGGATGTCATTATAGGAAGCGTTGTATCCACCAATCCCACTAAACCCAAGGAAAATGACCTCATGAGTCAAATTGAGAATATGGTGATGCAGAAAACCGACTATTCTATTCCGGACTCTATGGGGATTTTAATGACGTTCAAATATGACAACGTCAACCTGATGGATTTTCAACGCATCGACGAATTACATGATATAGGATATAATCGAACCATCAGCATGATGGATTCTATCAAAAGCCGTATCCATCGGCGTGTGAATCTGGACAATATTCGTTTAAGGAGAATGGTATACCGTAGTAATTTCCCGGAACTACGTTTTAAAAATATCATCATTGATGGAGCTAATCCACAACAACAGGCATATATGAAGAAAGAATTTCATAAGTCAGATAACAAAGAATTCACCTATGAAGATTTAAAGCAAGGTTATTTTCGATTGCTATCAGATAAAATGATTTCAGAAATCATACCGCATGCAATTTATAATCCGGAAGATGACACCTATGATCTGCATTTAAAAGTCAAACTGGAAAACAACTTTGCTGTACGGCTGGGAGGTAACATATCCACCTCCAATTCGAATCAGATCTACCTGGGACTTAGTTATCAGGACTTAAACTACTATGCCAAAGAGTTTATTCTTGACGGGCAACTTGGAAAGGTATATAACAACGTGCAATTTATGGCAAAAATAGACTTTGCCACTGCCATTCCTACCTCGTATCGTCTTATAGGTTCGATCAGTACTTTCGACTATTTTAAAAAGGACAAACTTTTTTCGCGAAATAACAAACCGGCCTTTAACCAGAAAGACGAACGTTTCTTGAAATTACAGGTTGGATTACCTTTCCTTTCGAGCAAGCGAGCAGAGTTTGGAGTAGGAATTGCAAGAATAGAGGATAAATATTTTCAAAAAAGTGTCATTGACTTCGGAAATGACAAATTTGATAAAAGCCGCTATGATTTATTTGGTGGATCAATTAGTTTTAATGGAAGTACTCTTAATTCCAAACAATATCCTACACGTGGATACAGAGAAGCCCTTGTAGCCCAGATTTTCGTTGGAAAAGAACGATTCTATCCGGGCGAAGGAAGTACGACCAGTAACAACAAAGATCATCACTCCTGGCTGCAATTATCTTATATGAAAGAGAAATATCATAATATGAGTGAACATTGGGTTTTAGGATGGTATTTGAAAGCCCTGTATGCCTCCAAAAACTTCTCTGAGAACTATACGGCCACAATGATGCAAGCTGGAGAGTTTTCTCCTACATTACATAGCAAATTGACTTACAACGAAGCCTTTCGTGCCAATCAATTTGTCGGAGCCGGCATTCGGCCTATTTACCGTTTAAGCCAGATGTTCCATCTTCGAGGAGAATTTTATGGTTTTATGCCTATTTATCCAATCGAAAAAAACTCGTTGAATAAAGCATATTACGGAAAAGCTTTCTCCAAGTTTGAATATTTAGGAGAAATTTCTGTTGTATGTCAATTGCCTTTTGGAGATATCTCTGCATATGTAAATCATTATAGCTCACCGAAAAGGGAGTGGAATGTCGGACTAAGTATAGGTTTACAACTATTCAATTATCGGTTCATAGAATAATTTTCTACAAAAAAAGTCGGTGAAAAGCTTGCTAATTCGGGAAAAGTCCGTATCTTTGCACCCGTTAAAACAAAATAACGGTCGCGTAGCTCAACTGAATAGAGTAGCTGACTACGGATCAGCCGGTTACAGGTTTGAATCCTGTCGCGATCACGAAATCCTCTGCATTTGATGCGGAGGATTTTTTTTCCCCCATTTCATCGAAGAAATTAGCTATAACTAAACTAAAAGATTCAAAAGTCAGCCATTATAAACAAGCGATACATCCCCTCATATCTTTTATTTTCAATTCCCCCTTCACCTTTCTTCCGGGTTCCCTATAAATAAGTCGTTTACGGGTGAAGGGCCACTCTTACACAGCCTTTTTCACCTTGCTTGGAAGTAAGCGTCTCCGCGATTCTATATAGTGTATTAAAATAAAAAGG
>NZ_QSUR01000042.1:48960-49174 GCF_003439055.1 Bacteroides sp. OM05-10AA | reverse complement strand
GGTAAGGGCTTTATTTTTAACTACCAAACTTTTTCGGAAGTTTTTTTTTTAGTTTTTCTTTTTACTCAATTTCTCTGGCTCTCTATGCGAAAGGGAAAGAATGTATGAAAGAATAACTCTTGCCTATTTTCTTTGCGAATCGGACTGCAAAGATAAGAACTTTATTTATTATAATCCAAACTTTTTCGGAAGTTTTTTGTTCTTTTCTTTAAGT
>NZ_QSUR01000042.1:0-48901 GCF_003439055.1 Bacteroides sp. OM05-10AA | reverse complement strand
TCAAGGCTTTCTTCTCTTGGAAAGCGGGTGCAAAAGTACGCCCTTTTGGTATACACTCCAAATATATCAAACTATTTTTTCTAATTATTTTTGAATACATTTGCTAAAGTGCTGATGCATAACGATGTTGTAGAACATATTTTTTAAGTACGGGCAGATTGTGTGCGGAAACGACGAGAGGGATACACATTATTATATTACACGCGGGCGCGCAAAGGCGAAAAAGGAAAAACAAGAGGATGCCTGTAAGGGAAAAATTAGGCATCCTCTCTAAAAGGCAGGACAAAAGAACAGTTTTCACAAACAGATCTTCCATTGCCGCCTCCATATAACACTGGTAGGATTACTACATATTGGTAGAATTATGATATATTGGAGATATACGATTTCTTATTCTTTAGTCTACCATACAACTTTCAATCTGTTGTACGAAGACTTACTAGCTCAACCCATTTATTTAAACTTAGGTCAATGCCTCCTTTTTTCAAATTACAGAGTGCAGAACGGAAATGTTCGAGAATAACCATTGGATCACCACCTAAAGCATTAGATAATTCACCAAGGGCGTAACGAATACGAGCTGTTTGGATAGCATCCAGTAAAGTATATGATTCTTCTATTGAAAAATCAAACAAATCAGACAGGAGATCATAAGCATACTCTTGTTCACCAGTAGTTAGTTCACTGATAGGCTTACACATAATAGGGTGTTGCATTAAACGGATGATACATTCTTTAAAATCACGTTCCATCGCTTTTGTTTGTTTGTCGCATCAGTTCCCAGTGGTGCGAGGGTTAATATAAAAAGAGAGCGTGGAAACTATCATTACGTCAATCATAGGTATCCGCTAAGACCCCCAGTGAGCATAAGTGATAGTCCCACGCCCAATTGTGTATATAACAAAGTATATATGCAAAAGTGCGCGAGACCTGTCACTCATTGTCATTCATTGGTAAAAAATTAGCGGATTTTTATGATTGAATGCAACAAATAACCGTTCTCTATATAAAATAAACAAAGCTCCTTTCAACGCGTGAAAGTATGCTGTTACAAACAGTAAGTATTAATATTTAGTAAACAAACAATATTAACAGAAAAACGAGTGAATCAAACAAATTTATTTCATTTCTTACAAACAAACGCATATTAATAAGCCTACAATCTTTTCATTTAGTATCTAGCAGACGCTATCCTACCCGCCCTCTTCCTTATCTGAATTTTAGAATACAGACATCTTATTTGATAAAGAACGGCATTTCAGGAGTATTCCCCTTATAATTTACATATTCTCGCTTAGTAATCAGAAAGGGCTCACTAATGTGAACAAATAAGCTATCAGATATAAACAAATAGGCTCACTACCGTAAACAAGTCTATTCACAGTAGTAAGCCTATAAGGAGCATTAAGCGTTAACAGAAGAATCATTAGACATTAATCTATTATAGATGAAAGGATAGAGAATAAGAGGAGCTACTTCAAGACAGATACTAATGACACATATTCGGCACTTATATGATGGGGAAAGGCTCAAAACGGTGAGATATGAGATTGATTAGTTTAACTCAAACAGTAGCATACTTCACTATAAATCAATAATTTAAAACTAAAATCAGGACGAAACAGGGTGAGGGTAACTTTCTACCCTCACCCTACTATCACAGTCACCCTCACAGCCGAAACTACGATGAATAAAGGGATTGAGTAAAGGTGTGAGGGTGTGAGGGTAAAAAGTACTCTATCTTTATTTTCTATTTAAAATGCACAGAAGCTATAAGAGTGTTCATCGTATTTTCAAAATCTTCTGCCGTAGAATACAATGAAATAATACAAGCCTTTCCAGTTTCCGGGTTAAACAAGGTGGAAAATTGCCAGATTAATGATGGACGAGTGTCATATTTTACGGATTGAATACGCATAATGTTTCCGTTAACCACTTCAGTATGAGTATTAAGAACAGAGAAATCATAACCATCCAAGTCCGTATCACGCCACAAATCAACACATTCCTTGAAATATTCCTCGCTTGTATTAGTATCATAAACACCAACTATAGTTCCCCAAATACTATCCCCCATTACAAAAGTATGATGCACATCATCAATAGTATCTGTTCTCTCGCAAATAGCGCCTTCAGGGACACGAAAAGCAATAACACCATCACTATATTCTCCATATTCCAAAGATACCTCCATAGGAGTTGATACGCTTCCCAAATACGCCAACATCAAAACACCCCACAAAATTACAGGAGTAAGTACCAAAGAGCCAACTATATATTTATCTCTTTTCAAAATTTTCCGTTCTTCTTTAGGAAACAAATCGGAAACCTGCCTGGACAAACAAAGGTAAGTGAACCAGATTATCCCCCAAATCAAAGCTTTCATAATCTGCGGAAAACTTCCCAAACCATAATCTTCATAATCGCCACCCAACAAAAGCAAAACATTGGAAAGGAAAATTACAACAAGATAACCTTTACCCAGAAAGACTGCATTCGGTCGTTTATGCAAAAAGGCTAATATCGTATAAAGAGCCAGCCCTCCAATACTCAAAGTATAAACAATATCAATAAATGCCACAAAACAGGTAAAAAAGGATCCCATTCCTGTATCATAAGAATCTAAAGAAAAATCGGCAATCGAAACAACAACCGTTAATGCTGCGCCCAAACCTACAACAAAAAGAAAAAATGAAAGCCAGCCACGAACTTGCTTGTCTTTTTGCGGTATCAAAGGGGTTAAATTTGGTGTGTCCATAGTATCTGATTTATTATTTTAATCACCAGCCTGTCTCATCCCATCCGGCAGCGGAGTACCATTGTAATGTTCGATAAAAATTATTCATTTTTGAATCAAGATCTCCGCTAGGTATATAAGTGGAAAGCCCTTCTGCACCTTTCATAGAGAACATACCGCCAGAACTAGAAAAATTCTTAGACGTTGTTTCCGAATATACAACTACTTTATTAAAAACCTCACGCCAAGCTGCATAATCTATATTTTCCGTTCCTCCTGTCAGAGCACGAATCAAACCATCAAAATCATAATTAGCATCTTCCTTTGTTAAATCATATCGTTGTATTCCTGTTTTATCCACTACCATGTGATTCTGTATATATTTGGGAAGTAGCTCCTTTGTTACTCTAGCAAACTCATCCAAAGCTGTACTTCTTATTACAGAAATAGCAACCCCTCCTGTCCAATTATCATTTGTGGGATATGTTCCATCATAACGGGATTCATAGTAATTATAATAAGCTTTCGCTATGTTCACAGCCAAGTCAGTTTCTGTAAATAACTCCGGAACCACTACTTCATAAGGCGCTCCAGGACCAGGAATCTCCGTAGGAGAACCAATAAAGCACTCTGAACAATCTCGTAATTCATAAGCAACTTCTGCAGACTGCATAAAACATGAGTCAAACAAAATAAATTTCAAAGGTTTAGGAAAAGAGGAGAATAATACATCATGAAAATCTGAAATATTCATTTGGGTTTTACGATAATACCCGATTGAACGAGAATTCGCATCATTGGTAGCCGGTAGCCATGAAGCACTATGAGACAAAAACACAAAGCCATAACTATCTGCTGGAAAGTAGTTTATCGTTTGAGAAATAACAGAAGACATCACCTCTTTAGCTAAAGGATTCTGTTCGGAATAGGTAAAAAGAGTATCTGCCACTACTTTACCATTCTGTTTTTTTAGTGAAATAAGATGAGGAACATCATTGACCATTTCACTATAAACAACTAAATTACATTTTGAGTAATCAACCTCTTCCATCCCTTTTTTCATATCGCTAAAATTGGTTTTAAAAAGAGTGGACAGTTCATTAGCATCTCCTGCATCCCCTACAATATATACCAATACTGTCCGTCCGACCTGTTCGCGTGGTTCGGGTTTAACTGGTCCTTCTTCATCATCGTGGCAAGCCCCCAATAATACTATTAGACATAAAAAAACAGAGTATATTTTAATCTTTTTCATAATATTTTTCATTAATGACGAGGCAAAGATAAAAAAATAAGAGATGCAAAGCTGCATCTCTTATTATATTAACAATTTAACTATTGCTTATTATTCTTCCGGTTTCGTAAAGTGGAATTTATCAGAATCAATCCGCGACACCGTCATTCTATTATTTTTCTTGTATTTATTCAGAATCTTCGTTGCCTCTTTTTCTAATTTCTTCTTGTTTTCCGAGAAGTAAATCATACATGTACTATTCTGTTGCAACTGGTTATCCTCCAAATAATTCTTCAACTGATAACTATATAACTCACGGTGAGACAAGAAACCTTCCTTGCTAACTTTCGCACTATCTAATATCTGAATGTCCGTGAAATAGACTACTGTATCCGTAAATGAGGCAGAAATTCCAAAAGCATAAACCGGTTTAGAGTGGTCTTTTTTCAAGGAAAAAGCGGAGCACATGGTAAACACAAGTGCAATTGCAAATAGTATTTTTACGTATTTCATATCATATAATTTTTAACCTTGCAAAGGTAACAAAAAAGAGGAGATTACCTCTATTTATCTCAAATAAATAGCATTTCTTAGTCATAGACCCATAGCAGGACTGGTTTCTTTTCCGCTTTGAGCAACCCGTCAACTTTCCTCATCACTTCATCAGATATTACAGGACACCCTTGACTAATTCCTAACGGAAGATGCAAAGGATACACCTCTGTTTCCGGCAACGGAGTATAAGAATGCAACACGATATACCGCTTGAAAGCATTATCATTCGTCGCTTCCAATCCATGTAATTTATAATGAATATTGATTCCCCACTTGCTATACGACCGGATACCTACCTTGTATTTCCCCAAAGAAGAGCAATAACTACCTTCCACATTGCTGAATACAGGCTTGGACACAGTGCTATTTTTCCCATATCCATGGGCACAGAGACTGGCATATTTCACAGAATCTCCTTTGAAATCCCATACAAAAAAACGCCTTTTACCAGAATGAATACTGAAATCTACCAGAAAGCAATAATTCGTATTATATCCGTTCTTATCACAATAAGCCTTTCCCACCTGTGCTTTTTCCCGCAAACGCTGCTCTACTTTAACAGGTACCGAATCAGAAGAGGATGCCGCACATTTTGCATACGCCACCATCCCTGCTCCCAAAACAATAAGAACCAATGATATTAAAACTGACTTTTTCATAAAACTCGCATAGTATAAGATTGAATTATAGAATGGGGCTTATGTAAAAAGTCGCATAAGTACATTCTTCTATATGAAAAGTGCGACTTATGCGACTCAAATTCTTTTTTCTTTCAGAAACTGATATTCCTTACTTATCCCAAGTAAGATTTGAGCAATTTACTACGATTACTTTGTCTAAGTCTTCTAATTGCTTTTTCTTTAATCTGACGAACGCGCTCACGTGTGAGGCCAAATTTATCGCCGATTTCTTCCAATGTCATTTCTTGCTGTCCGATACCGAAAAACATCTGAATGATTTCTTTTTCTCTATCGGTTAACGTAGAAAGAGCTCTATCAATTTCCCTCGCAAGAGACTCATTAACCAGAGAGCGGTCCGCCATTGGCGAATCATCGTTAACCAACACGTCCAACAGGCTGTTATCCTCCCCTTCCACAAAAGGCGCATCCACCGAAATATGACGGCCGGATACCTTCAGCGTATCAGAGATTTTATCAACCGGAATTTCCAGTTCGTCTGCCAACTCCTCGGGAGACGGACGCCGCTCGTTTTCCTGTTCAAACTTCGAGAAGGCTTTGCTGATCTTATTCAGCGAACCTACCTGATTCAACGGGAGACGAACAATACGCGACTGCTCTGCCAATGCTTGCAGAATAGACTGGCGAATCCACCATACAGCGTAGCTAATGAACTTAAATCCACGTGTTTCATCAAATTTCTCGGCAGCCTTAATCAGTCCTAAATTGCCTTCATTAATCAAGTCAGGCAAACTCAAACCTTGGTTCTGGTACTGTTTAGCCACAGATACGACGAAACGAAGATTGGCACGTGTCAATTTTTCCAATGCTACACGGTCACCCTTACGAATGCGTTGAGCGAGTTCCACTTCTTCCTCGACAGTAATCAGGTCTTCACGGCCGATTTCCTGCAAATACTTATCAAGAGAAGCGCTCTCTCTGTTAGTGATACTTTTGGTAATCTTTAGTTGTCTCATTCTTTAAAAACAGATTTGGAGTGCAAAGTTACGACAAATAATTTGTTAACATACAAAATTAAGTAACTTTTACACTATATTTTTCATCTAATAAAACAAAAAGAGATGCCGACAAGTTGATTGTCGGCATCCTTTTTCTATTTCATTAGCTTATCCTGCAATCTTCTTACTTTATTTTATATATTACTCTTGAGTCAGATCGACAGCGAAATATCCGCGTTTACCTGATGGGAACACACCGGTCAGGAATAATACCTGGTTCGGAGACTTAACAGCAGCTTTCATCACTTCTTCCAGATCGCTGACTTTGCGCATAGGCTGGTCATTAGCTTTCAGGATAATGAAGCCTTTACGAACTCCTGCATCTGACATCTTACCGGAGGAAACTCCTGTCACTTGCAGACCGTAGCCCAGATTCAATTGCTTCTTCACGTCATCCGGCAACTCTTTGAAAGCGGCTCCCAAGATTTCCATGCCTGCATCTTTCACAATCTTGGTAGTACCTTGCTCGTTCTTCAACGTTACTTCAACGGTCTTTTCCTTCTTATCGCGCATCAGTTTCACTTTCACCTTATCACCCGGACGATGTTTAGCAAGTGCTTCCTGCAAGTCAGCCATATTGGACACTTTCTTATTATCCACACCGATAATTACGTCATCGACTTTGATATCAGCACCTGCAGCAGAACCATTCTCTACGATTTCAGAAACCCATACTCCTTCTACAACACCCAGTTCTTTAGCTTTATCTGCCAGTGTCTTACCGGATTTATCAATCGGCTGACGGTCGTCCATCAAACTGCTACCGATAGAGCCACCACGAATACCGAGCAATGCACGTTGTACTGTTCCGTATTGTTTCAGGTCGGCAATTACTTTCGTCATAATGCTGGTCGGGATAGCAAAACCGTATCCTGCATAAGCACCTGTCGGAGAAGAAAGCACTGAATTGATACCTACCAACTCACCTTTGGCATTTACCAGTGCACCACCACTGTTACCCTGGTTGATGGCAGCATCCGTCTGGATGAATGATTCTATACCACCATTATATACTCCCAGAGAACGGGCTTTTGCACTTACGATACCAGCAGTTACAGTAGAATTCAAATTGAACGGGTTACCTACTGCCAATACCCACTCTCCTACTTTCAACGCTTCGGAGTCTCCCACCGGAATAGTCGGGAAATCATCACCCTCAATTTTCACCAGCGCAAGGTCGGTGCTGGGGTCAGTGCCAATCACGCGTCCTTTAAATTCACGGTTATCATTCAGTTTCACACTGATTTCATCCGCACCTTCAATCACGTGGTTGTTCGTTACGATATATCCATCCTTCGAGATGATTACTCCCGAACCAAAACCTACACGAGGTTGAGACTGTACCTGACGTTGCTGTCCGCGTCCGTCACCAAAAAAGAAATCGAAAATGTCCGGCGCTTGCTGAACAGTTCTTGTTTTAGCTTCTTGAGTAGACCTTATATGTACAACAGCATGAAGCGAATTCTCCGCAGCCTGGGTCAAATCAACAGGTTGGGCGTTCACAGCATCAAAAGCGGCCAATTTTACATTGGGATTCTGCTTGAACATCTCATTGAAAGATGTCTCTTTGGCAGCTTCGTTAGATTGCAACAATTTGTAAGTTGTCAATCCTGCAACTCCTGAGCTAAGAAGAACGATTGCTCCTACTCCCAGAATGTTCTTTGTTGTTTGTTTCATGATTTATAATTCTTTAAAATGTTAATATTCGACATTGTTTTAACTTTTACGACGTTAAAATAATAACAAATATCGTTCACTTATTCTACTTGTCACTCTTTTTTGTCCACTTTTAACAGAGAATATTTGGAGCTTAACAGCGGTTAACGACAACACCTGACAAATTTACATTCGTTGTATGTCAGATGGCTTTAACACTCTGACATTCATTCAGTAAAGTCAGATTTTCATGACACCGATTCCGGGTAAGTCATTCAGGGTGATCTTTCCTTTCACCACTTTCACCCCTTTAAAGCGATCATTAGAGATAAGCAGGTTGCCATCCAGGTCGGCAAAATCCACTAATGGCGAGAACTGTGAAGCTGCAGAAATAGCACAGGAAGTCTCTGTCATACAGCCCACCATGACACGCATGCCGAGTGCATGTGCCAATGTCACCATCTTCCATGCTTCACGCATACCGGTACACTTCATCAGCTTTATATTGATTCCCGTGAAAGCGCCTTTCAAAGCGACTACATCTCCCAAACGCTGCAAGGATTCATCCGCAAATATCGGTAGCGGGCTCTGTTGCGTTATCCAGGCAATATCCTCTAGCTTCTCCTTAGGCATGGGCTGTTCTATCATCACAACGCCTTTTTCTTTCAGCCAATGAATCATATCGAGCGCGTATTGGCGGTCTGTCCATCCTTGATTGGCATCTATCGCTATCGGAAGGTCTGTTACCGAACGAATGGTTTCAATCATCTCCTTATCATTGTCCCGTCCCAGTTTCACCTTTAATATATTAAACTGATCGGCACACTCTTTTGTTTTCGCCCGCACTACATCCGGCGTATCGATGCCTATCGTAAAGGTAGTGGAAGGTGTCTTTTCTTTGTTCAATCCCCATATCTTATACCAGGGAGCGCCCAATAGTTTCCCTACCAGATCATGAAGGGCGATATCTACCGCAGCTTTCGCTGCCGTATCCTTTGGCGAGAGGCTGTCAACGTATGACAAAATGCCATCTAACTGAAAAGGATCACTAAACTGTTCCAGATTCACTTTCCCAAGGAAATTCATCACAGACTCTACTGTTTCTCCCAAATAAGGAGGCATAGAGGCTTCTCCATATCCCGTCACGCCTTCATATTCTATTTCCACCTGCACATCGGGAGTTGTTGTACGCGAATAAGTGGCAACTGTAAACACGTGCCTCAACTTCAATTCATAAGGGAAAAAAGTCATTTTCATCTTCCCTCCCAAACCGAGCTTATTTATATGAATGGTAGAAAGCAACGATTCTCCGGCTAGTGCCTGATGAGCTACTAACCCCGAACCGAAAGCAGCCAAAGCTGCCGTTTTCAAAAAATCTCTCCTGTTCTGCATTCTTTTATTGATAAAAGGGGTTCTTATTTGTGGTATTCATTCCTTTCTCCTTATTTATATAAGGTAAAAAACGGACAGCAAAAAGTAAACGCTTCGTGTTGAATTCATCATAGTTTTGATCCGCAGGATTCATGCTGCTGATGTGCACATCTCCCAATGCGTGGATAAACTGCTTGTTTCCGAGGTAAATGCCGACGTGAGAAATACCTTCTTTACGTTCCGCAGTCGCTTTCCGGCCGAAAAACACCAGATCTCCCCGTTTGACATTAGAGAAGTCAGGAGCAATATCGATATGTTCGCCCACATAGGCCTGTTGAGAGGCATCTCTCGGGATAATAATGTCATGCATAAAAAGTACGGTCCGTACCAGTCCGCTACAATCCACTCCCTTGGAAGAGGTTCCTGCCCATAGATAAGGAATTCCCATCATCGAGTAAGCTGTTTCAATGATACTTTCAACATCTTGTTTCAGTGAAGCTCTCCATTGGGTTTCGGGCTGCGAAATAGATTTCGGGATATAGGCTTGTCGTCCATCCGGATAAGACACTTTATAAAAAAGCCTTGTATTTCCTTCCCATTTCAGACGGTTGCCTGCCACTACATCAGATACGGGCTGTGATTTTTCATCCGGCTTCTCATAAGTAAATCCGTAATGTGAGGTCACGACAATCTTTTCCGCACGGTTCCATTCATCATACCGTTCTTTCGACATGGGGGTAATTACCATCCGGTGCACCCATCCGGTATAATCATCCGGTGTTTGTATCTCGTACCAACCGTTATACTGAAGCACCTTGACCGGCATTCCCAACAATGCCTGCGTACTCATGCCGGAAGTAAATTTGCCTTCCTCGCGCAAATTGCAAACTGAAATATGTACTACCCCATAAGCCGAATCGGCAGGCATGGGACGTATTTCCTGTGCTTGCAGGCTAGCTGCCATCATCGCCAGGAAACAATAGAAAAGGAGGATATTCTTCTTCATTAAAATCCATTTTAATGATAGCAAAGTTAGAAATTATTTCTATTTGTGATACTTTCTTTGGCTAAAACAAAATAAATGACGTATTTTTGCAGTCTAAAGCAGTTGGCCGGTCTGTCGCGTGCATGTTTCGTGCAGGAGGAAAGTCCGGGCAACATAGAGCATCCTACTTCCTAACAGAAAGCTGTCCGCGAGGGTAGAGTAACGTAGAAGAAAATAACCGCCGCTCCTTTCGGGGAGAGGTAAGGGTGAGAAGGTGGGGTAAGAGCCCACCAGTCGCATGGCGACATGCGGGCTGTACGTCTTAGGAGTTGTAAGGTCATGTAAACCGGCGTTATGAGAGTTGCTCGCTCCATGTCGGAGGGTAGACCGCTAAAGTGTCGTGGTGACATGCCACTCAGATAAATGACAGGCACCTGATATAATTAAAGATTAATAATCGGAAATTATATGGGTACAGAACTCGGCTTATAGGCTGACTGCTTTTTCTTTTAATTATCCATTTAATTACAAATGACTAATGGATGAGGATCGACTGTTCGAGCAAGTCTGTTGTAATCAGTAATTAGTTGCTTGCAATTAGTAATTAGCGAAGAACTATGAAGAAGAAAATCACCGATATATGGAAGTTTCTTACGTATGACATCTGGCGCATTACGGAAGACGAAGTGACCCGAACCAAGTTCTCACTCTACAATATTATAAAGACCGTCTATCTTTGTATCAACCGGTTTACCAAAGACCGGATGGCCAATAAAGCTTCTGCACTAACTTATAGCACATTGCTTGCCATTGTACCCATACTTGCCATCCTGTTTGCCGTAGCGCGTGGTTTCGGGTTCGACAACCTGATGGAACATCAGTTCCGCAACGGTTTTGGAGGAAATACAGAAACAACAGAGGCCATTCTCTCATTTGTCAATTCCTATCTTTCACAGACCAAAGGAGGTATTTTCATTGGAGTTGGTTTGGTAATGTTGTTATGGACGGTTATCAATCTGGTCAGTAATATTGAAATCACCTTCAACCGTATCTGGGAAGTGAAAAAAGCACGATCCATGTATCGCAAGATTACGGACTATTTCTCCATGTTCCTGCTGATGCCGATTCTGATCGTGGTATCCGGAGGACTTTCTCTGTTTATGAGCACCATTCTCAAGCAGATGGATGATTTCGTCCTGCTCGCTCCTGTTATGAAATTCATGATACGGCTTATTCCTTTTGTCCTGACATGGCTGATGTTCACCGGGCTGTACATCTTCATGCCGAACACGAAAGTGAAATTCAAACACGCTCTCATTGCAGGTATTCTGGCAGGGTCTGCTTATCAGGCTTTTCAGTTCCTGTACATCAACAGCCAGTTGTGGGTGTCAAAGTACAATGCCATTTATGGTAGTTTTGCCGCACTTCCCTTATTTCTGCTTTGGTTGCAGATATCTTGGACAATCTGTTTGTTTGGAGCCGAACTGACGTATGCCGGACAGAATATCCGCAGCTTTAGCTTTGACCAGGACACCCGGAACATCAGCAGACGATACCGGGATTTTATATCCATCCTGATTATGTCACTCATAGCCAAACGATTCGAAAAGAACGAACCGCCCTATACGGCTGCAGAAATATCGGAGGAGCATCAGATCCCCATCCGACTGACAAACCAGGTACTTTATCAGTTGCAGGAAATAGAATTGATTCACGAAGTTGTTACCGACGAAAAAAGCGAAGAAATCGGTTACCAGCCTTCAATGGATATCAATCAACTGAATGTTGCTGTCCTGCTGGACCGTTTGGACACATACGGCTCCGAGAATTTCAAAATAGACAAAGACGAAGAATTCAACGACGAATGGAAGGTGCTGACCGAATCCAGAGAAGAATACTATAAAAAAGCAAGTAAAGTATTACTGAAGGATTTGTAGGAAAGTCAAACCTTAAATCGCGAAAATGAACTTAACACAATATTAGAAAAAATGAAAAAGCTACTGCTAAGTGCATTTGTCATCTGTCTAGCAGGGACAAGCATTGCACAAGAATCTCCTTTATGGATGCGCCACTGCGCTCTTTCTCCAGACGGAACCACCATTGCATTTACCTACAAAGGAGACATCTACACGGTACCGTCAACCGGCGGACGTGCCACACAAATCACCACCAATCCGGCTTTTGATACGGAACCGGTATGGAGTCCCGACAGTAAACAAATTGCCTTTGCATCGGATCGCATGGGAAGTCTCGACGTTTTCGTCGTATCCAGTGAAGGAGGAGCACCCCAGCGACTGACCACTCATTCAGGCAGTGAGAAACCTGTTGCCTACAAAGACAACAAACACATTTTATTCACAGCCAACATTGCTCCCTCTGCCGAAGATGCCGGATTTCCTTCCGGTCAGTTCCAGCAAGTGTACGAGGTAGCCGTGACAGGAGGACGCCCCGCTATGTTCTCATCCATGCCAATGGAGTGCATCTCTATTAATAAGGAGGGAGTGATGCTCTATCAGGACAAGAAAGGATACGAAGACTATTGGCGCAAGCATCAGGTATCCCCTATTGCCCGTGACATCTGGACATACACTCCCGGGAAAAAACCTGTTTATCAAAAACAAACTACTTTCGGAGGTGAAGACCGCGAACCGGTATGGAGTCCTGATGGTAAATCATTCTATTATCTAAGTGAAGAGAAAGGTTCCTTCAATATATTCCAACGTACTCCCGGAACCACCACTTCCCAACAAATCACTTTCCATACAAAGCATCCCGTACGCTTTCTAAGCATTTCAACCACCGGCACGCTCTGTTATGGCTATGACGGCGAGATTTATACACTTGTTCCGGGCAAACAACCCCAAAAGGTAAACATAAGTATCCTGGCAGACAAGAATGACAAAGATATTATCCGCCAAATCAAATCCAACGGAGCTACCGACATCGCTGTATCTCCCAAAGGAAAAGAAGTCGCATTCATTATGCGCGGTGATGTTTACGTAACCTCTATTGATTACAAAACAACCAAACAAATCACCAACACACCCGATCAGGAACGCAACATCAGTTTCGCTCCCGACGGACGCACACTCGTCTATTCTTCAGAACGCGATGGATTGTGGCAGCTTTACACTTCCACCATCGTACGCAAAGAGGAGAAACAATTCACCTATGCCACAGAATTGAAAGAAGAACGTTTGACAAACTCCAAAGTCGCTTCTTTTCAACCACAATTCAGTCCTGACGGTAAAGAGGTTGCTTTCCTCGAAAACCGTACCGCTATCCGCGTCATCAATCTGAAAAGCAAGGCTGTACGCACAGTGATGGATGCCAAATATCAATATTCTTATGCCGACGGTGACCAATGGTTCCAATGGAGCCCCGACAGCCAATGGATTCTATCAGACTTCATTGGCATAGGAGGCTGGAACAATAAAGACGTCGTTTTGCTGAAAGCCGACGGAAAAGGCGAAATGGTCAATCTTACCGAAAGCGGATACAGCGACAGCAATGCCAAATGGGTGTTGGGTGGAAAAGCAATGATATGGAACAGTGACCGTGCCGGATACCGTAGCCATGGTAGCTGGGGAAGTGAAGACGACACCTATATTATGTTTTTCGACGTCGATGCCTACAACCGCTTCCTGATGAGCAAAGAAGATATTGCCTTACTTGAAGAAGCGGAAAAGGCAGAGAAAGCAGAAAAAGAAAAAGCCAAGAAAGAAAAGGCAGAGAAGAAAGAAGACACTAAAGACAGTAAGAAGAAAACGAACCAGAATGAGAATGCGAAAAAAGACAGTACGGAAGTGAAACCTCTTACATTCGATTTGGAGAATCGTTTTGACCGCATCGTTCGTCTAACTGTAAATTCTTCCCGCCTGGGTGACGCGGTTATGAGTCCGAAGGGTGATATTCTTTATTACCTGGCAGCTTTTGAAGGAGACTATGACCTTTGGGAGCATAAACTGAAAGAAAATACGACTAAAATATTATTGAAAGGAGTTGGCGGCGGCTCACTCATACCGGATAAAGAAGGAAAGAATATCTTTATGTGCACAGGCGGCCGATTGAAGAAAATAGAGATTGCCGGTAGCAAAATTACACCGATAGAATTTGAAGCATTCTTCGATTACCGTCCTTATGATGAACGCGCATACATCTTCGACCACGTTTGCCAGCAAGTAAATGACAAATTCTATATTGCCGACTTGCATGGAGTGGACTGGAAAGGATATAAAAAAGCATACGAACGCTTCTTGCCCCACATCAGCAACAATTATGACTTCACGGAAATGTTGAGTGAATTGCTTGGCGAATTGAATGGTTCCCATACCGGAGCCCGGTTTGCAGCAGGAGGCAGCGCAATGCCTACCGCTACTCTGGGAGTCTTTTACGATGAATCATACGACGGTGCCGGGTTAAAGATCAAGGAAATCATGAAGCAAAGTCCTTTCACCCAGAAAAAGACAGAAGTGAAGGCAGGTTGCATCATTGAAAAAGTAGACGGCACAGCGATTGAAGCCGGTGCTGATTACTTCCCGTTATTTGAAGGCAAAGTCGGACGCAAAGTAGTACTTACCGTATACGATCCTTCTACTAAAAAACGTTTTGAAGAAGCAGTAAAAGCAATCAGCTATGGAACCCAAAGCGACCTGCTTTACAAACGTTGGGTAGAGCGCTGCGCCAAGAAAGTGGAAGAGCTTTCCGGCGGACGCATTGCTTATGTACATATTAAAGGTATGGACAGCCCCAGCTTCCGCAAGATCTATTCCGAACTACTCGGCCGTTATCGTAATAAAGAAGCCGTAGTGGTAGATACCCGCCATAATGGTGGCGGATGGCTGCACGATGATGTAGTCACCTTACTTAGTGGAAAGGAATATCAACGTTTCGTGCCACGCGGACAATATATCGGCAGCGATCCATTCAACAAATGGCTGAAAGCCTCATGCATGCTAACTTGCGAAGACAATTACAGCAATGCTCATGGCACTCCTTACGTATATAAGACTCTAGGCATTGGTAAACTGGTAGGCGCCCCGGTGGTAGGCACGATGACCGCCGTGTGGTGGGAACGCCAGATAGATCCGTCTATTGTATTCGGTATCCCGCAGGTGGGTTGCATGGATATGCAAGGCAACTATCTCGAAAATCAGACCTTGCAACCTGATATTCTAGTTTATAACGAACCGGCAGCCAGCCTGAAAGGAGAAGATGCACAACTGAAAGCAGCAGTAGACTACCTATTGAAAGATTTGTCAAAAAAGAAATAAATATAGCATTATTGATGCCGCCGGAAAAGCGGCATCAATAACACGCTAACTATCAACACCTTAAAAAAGCCATTTATTGGTTTTAAAGAAACAGGTCGTTCCTTTAAAAGGAAAGCATCGTTGGTTTAAAAGGAACGTCCCCTTCCTTTAAAACCAACGATGCTTTCTGTTATATGCTTATCCTAAAGGGCTAAGAATATAATTATTTTTCAATCAATAACGATTGTATGAAATCACCTTTTCTTTCGGCTTCCTTATCTTCTTACGTTTTTCCTTTGCCGGATAGCCAATGACAATATCCAGCAATAAACGTTTCGAAGCAGGAATACCGGCAAGCTGTTTCAGCTCTTTTTCATCGAACCAACCCAGAATACAAGAACCCAAACCTTCGGCTTCAGCTGCCAGAGAAATATGAGCAGCCGCTATTCCAATGTCGATCAACGGAAAATGCTTGCCTTTTACCTTTCCGCCAAGCAGGGAGGTTATATTAGCAGATTCTTCTACAACCAGAATATGCACGGGAGCATCTTTGGCAAACTTATTCATTCCCAAGCCAGCAGCAGCTTTCCCGGCTTTTTGAGCCAGTTCCTTGTCTGTGATGACCACAAACCTCCAAGGTTGTGCGTTGCAGGCTGAAGGCGCCAAACGTGCAGCTTCAAGTACCCGTTCCAACTTTTCCGGCTCCACCGGACGTTCTTTATCATACGAACGGTCACTTTGACGAGCCTGCACCAATTGAAGAAAATCAGTATATGCCATTTCCAATCCTCCAGTCACTTATTTATATTTTCTTATTTATATTGAATCATCCGGCTGATATACTTGCCGATAATATCGAATTCGATATTTACCACACTGCCAATCTCAAACGTATGGAAGTTCGTATGCTCGTATGTATAAGGAATGATAGCCACCTGGAAAGTATCATCCGTCGGATTACATACCGTCAGGCTAACACCGTTCACAGTCACCGAACCTTTATCCACGGTGATATATCCGCGTTTCGCCATCTCCTTGTCAAACGCATATCGGAATGTAAAATACCAGCTGCCTTCCGCATCCTTAATATCGATACAAGTAGCAGTCTGATCCACATGTCCCTGAACGATATGTCCGTCCAACCGACCGTTCATCATC
Source organism: Bacteroides sp. OM05-10AA (assembly GCF_003439055.1). Classification (NCBI taxonomy): domain Bacteria; kingdom Pseudomonadati; phylum Bacteroidota; class Bacteroidia; order Bacteroidales; family Bacteroidaceae; genus Bacteroides; species Bacteroides sp. OM05-10AA. Next base: position 32,257 of record NZ_QSUR01000042.1, on the reverse strand, counting down.
ATGCTACGTTCAACGTTCACCTTATCCCCCACTTTCAACAAACCGAGGTTAGAACGCTCCAACGTTTCTTTCATGGCAGTCACCGTATACGTATCATCCGTCAGAGTCACTACCGTCAGGCATACACCATTGTGAGAAATACTCTGGTCGATTTTCAACTCATTCACAAACGAACACTTAAATGTAAAGTGTATATTCTCCTGGTCTTTCACCAGTGCTACCAAAGTAGCATATTCTTCTACGATTCCAGAAAACATAATTCTATTTGCTATTTACGATTTTACAATTGAAAGTACTCTCTTAATGCAAGGGTCAAAGATACGAATAAGGAAGCAGCTTAGAAAATAAGAGCAAAAAAAAATGGGGCTTTTCACAAAGCTCCATTTTTCAGTTTTCAATAGGTATTAGTTTTTTTTTAAGGTAAAAAGATTGTTTTCAGGATAACGGTGCAAATATAGGCGGTTTTACCGATACTATCCAAATTATAAAACATGTCATATAACATCTTTTTGAAAATTCTTTGGATTTATTATCATTTGAAGCAAAATCTCCTGTAACTTGTCCGTTACAGGAGACAAATATAAGATAATTTTTTAAGGAGCCCTAATTTCTGTTTAAAAATCGGCAGAAAATTACTTTTCCGGGTAATTTTCATCGGTTTTTCCACGATGTTTTAACACTTTGGCATCAATGAAGAATACAATCTCCTCGGCAATGTTGGTAATATGATCTCCCGAACGTTCCAGTTTACGGAACACGCTGACTAAATCTACGCAAGTATGTACAGCTTCCGGATGTTCGATAATATAGTCTGAAAGAATCCCTGTTGCATCCGCATTGATTTCATCTAGCAAATTATCCTTAGCAAACACTCCTGCCGCCAAATCATTACTCTCTTCATTCAAGGCACGTTTTGCCAGTTCCAGCATCGACAACACCTCTGCCTGCATCTCTGCCAGGCGGAGACGAGACAACAGCTCCGCATCCAATACCGGTTCTTTGCAACGAAGTACAAAACGGGCGATCCCTTCCGCAAAGTCACCCAAACGTTCCAGATTTGTGTTAATCTTCAACATAGCCAACACAAAACGAAGATCAATCGCCACCGGATTATACAATGCGATAATATCTTCCACATCACTATCTATCTTCAATTCAAAAGCATTCACCCTGCGCTCGCGAACCATCACCTGTTGAGCCAGCTCCTTGTCAAGGGTCAACACAGCCTCTCCGGCACGGTCAAGCTGGTTGTACACCAAGGTCCACATTTCATCAATTTCCTTCTTCAATAGGATGAGTTCCGATTCTATAAACTTTACCATAGTCTATTATATATAAATGATTAATATTCTATCAATTGGGTTCCAGATACCCGGATTACCCAAAACGTCCCGTTATGTAATTCTGGGTAGCCTCTTTCTCCGGATTGGTGAATATCTTTTTCGTCTGATCGAACTCCACCATTTCTCCCATATAGAAAAACGCCGTCTTATCACTGACACGGGCCGCCTGCTGCATATTATGCGTAACGATTACAATCGTATAATCCTTCTTCAGTTCATGAATCAACTCCTCCACTTTCGCCGTAGAAATAGGATCGAGCGCAGACGCAGGTTCATCCATCAGCAATACCGAAGGAGAGACAGCCATCGCACGGGCGATACAAAGACGCTGCTGCTGTCCGCCGGACAGTGCATAAGCCGATTCCTTCAACTTATCTTTCACCTCATCCCAAAGAGCCGCTCCTTTCAATGTTTCCTCCACACGCTGGCGAATGAAAGCATTATCTTTTATTCCGTTCACACGAAGTCCGTAAGCCACATTCTCGAATATGCTTTTCGGGAAAGGATTGGGACGCTGGAACACCATTCCCACATTCTTGCGGAGTTCGTCCACTTCCACGCCTTTCGCATAGATATTATGTCCGTCGATACGGATTTCTCCCTCCAGACGGGTAGCAGGAATCAAATCATTCATCCGGTTGAAAAGCCGGAGGAAAGTAGATTTGCCACAACCGGACGGTCCGATAAAAGCAACAACCGATTTTTCCTCAATCTGCATGCTGATGCCCTTCAATGCATGAAAGTCCCCATACCAGAAGTTCACATCACGCGCATCTATTTTCACTGTATCCATATACTAATTTAGTTCGTTTTTACTCTTTTCTCAAAATACTTTCTCAAGGCATTAGCCAGCAGATTCACCAACAGGATAATCATAATCAATACCAATGCCGTGCCATAAGCCAGCGGCAGTTGTGCCTCCATATCCGTTCCACTGGTGGAAATCACATACAAATGGTAAGGCAAGGCCATACACTGATCCAAAATGCCGGTAGGAAGTTGCGGCAGGAAGTATGCGGCACAAGTAAACAGAATCGGCGCCGTCTCTCCCGAAACACGTCCCAAGGCGAGAATCAACCCAGTGATAATGTTCGGCATACCCATCGGCAGAATAACGTGCCATATCGTCTGCAACTTCGTCGCTCCCAATGCCCGGCTACCTTCACGCATACTGTCGGGAATGGCTTTCAAGGCTTCCTCCGTTGTCCGGATGACCAAAGGTACGCAAAGCAAACCTAATGTCAAAGAACCTGCCAGAATACTATCACCAAACCCCATATAATTGACAAACAGCGCCATACCGAACAATCCGAATACGATGGAAGGAATACCGCTCAAGTTATTGGTCATCACCCGGATAAAGCGTACCAACCTGCCTTTCGGCGCATACTCATTCATATAAATCCCACTCATCACCCCTATCGGAAATGCAAACAGCGCACTTCCCACCATCAGGTAGAAGGTACCGACAATAGCCGGCCAGATACCGCCACCTGTCATTCCGTCCGTAGGAGCCGAAGTGATAAAATCCCAACTGATAGCACCGATTCCCTTATAGATGATAAATCCCAGAATCGCAAACAATATCAATACAATGCAAAGACTCAACAACCGGAAAATCCCGAAAGCAAATTTCTGCGAACGGTGTTTAGCTTTATTATTACTCCGTATTTCCATCTTATTTACTACGTTTTAATCCTTTAGAAGAAATATATTCCACACTAAAGTTGATAATCAATGTAATGAAGAACAGTACGACACCCAACAGGAACAATGCCTGATAGTGCGGACCACCTGCAGGAGCCTCTCCCAGTTCGGCGGCAATCGTAGCCGGAATGGTACGTAAAGGCTCAAGAATAGTTGTCGGAATCACAGCCGCATTACCGGTCACCATCAATACCGCCATCGTCTCTCCGATAGCACGTCCGATGCCAAGTACCACGCCGGATGTAATACCCGAAATAGAATAAGGAATTACTACCTTATATATAGTCTGCCATTGAGAAGCCCCCAACGCCAGACTCGCTTCCCGCATTGCACGCGGACAGTTACGCATCGCATCTTCCGTCACCGTTATGATGGTGGGCAATGCCATAATGGCCAGTACGATACTCCCTGCCAGGCCGCTCTCTCCCACCGGAAGATTAAACAACTTCTGAATCAACGGAACGATGACAATCAACCCGAAAAAGCCATAGACCACGGAAGGAATACCGCTCAACAGTTCGATAATCGGTTTCAGCCAGTTCCGCACTTTCGGGTTTGCCACTTCAGACATATAGATAGAAACCGAAAGCCCGAACGGCAAAGCAAAAAGAATGGCGAACAGACTCACCCACAACGTACCGGTAATCAACGGCAGGAAGCCGAATTGAGCTGCCGGAGTGGCCGTAGGAAACCATTCGGCACCCGCAAATACATCTTTCACGGAAATGGTGTTATCCTCTATGAAATGCACCGCGTCCGGATGAACAATAAACTTCTGCGGAACAAAAGCTACGATACCCGGTGTTTTCTCCACCAGTTCCGTAATCTTGTCGCCTACATATTCATAAGCAGGTCCCAACTCCTCTTCCGTATAATATTGCGTTATATCCTCCAAACGAAAAACCCGGATAGGGAGATCTTCCCCACCGAGTTCCTTCCAGTTTGTGATCTCCTCATCAAAAACATTTTTTATCTGTGCAGGGCTCAACACACTAACTTTGTTGCTCTTATTCAGCGCCAACACATATCCCTCTTCAATCACCTTACTCTTGAACAGCCCGAAAGCTTCCGTGAAAAGGAAGAGTACAATCAGCAGAATAGTAATACTTGTCACGAAACCGCTACAAGTCAACATTCCTTCTATAATCCTTTCAAATACCTTTTTCATACCTACTATGATTTCTGATGCAAAGAAAGCGTCTCTTTATTAAGGAGGTGTGACTAACGTTTGAAGGAAATGTTTCAATCATGTTACGTTTGTGTTACAAGTATCATTTCCATTCCGGATGAAATGGAAATGTAATATCCGATTGCTTAATTTGCAAAGTCAATAAAAAGAAGAAATATGAAAGTGAGAAGAAACTTATTAATCGCCCTTTCCTTACTCTCGCTCGGTGCCAACGCACAACGTATAAAAGGTAGCGACACGGTACTGCCTGTCGCACAACAGACAGCAGAGCGGTTTATGAACCAGCATCCGGATGCCCGTGTCACTGTAACCGGTGGCGGAACCGGTGTGGGTATCTCCGCTTTAATGGATAATACAACGGACATTGCAATGGCTTCCCGCCCGATCAAGTTCAGCGAGAAGATGAAAATTAAAGCGGCGGGAGAAGAAGTAAACGAAGTGATTGTTGCCTACGACGCCCTCGCCGTGGTGGTACATCCCTCTAATCCGGTGAAACAGCTGACCCGCCAACAACTGGAGGATATTTTCCGGGGGAAGATAACCAACTGGAAACAGGTAGGCGGAGACAACCGAAAAATAGTAGTCTACTCGCGTGAAACATCGTCCGGTACTTACGAATTTTTCAAAGAGAGCGTACTGAAAAATAAAAACTACATGGCAAGCAGCCTTTCCATGCCGGCAACAGGTGCTATTATCCAGTCTGTCAGCCAGACCAAAGGAGCTATCGGATATGTAGGACTGGCCTACGTGTCTCCCCGTGTCAAAACGCTTTCCGTGTCTTATGACGGAAGCCACTACGCCACCCCTACGGTAGAGAATGCCACCAACAAAACCTACCCTATCGTCCGGCCGCTTTACTACTATTACAATGTAAAAAATAAGGAACAAGTTAGCCCCCTGATTCAGTTTATTCTTTCATCCGACGGACAGGACATTATAAAAAAGAGCGGTTATATTCCGGTTAAATAAAAAAAATGTCCTACTTTTGTAGCCTAAATACAGATAACATTAACCGTTATGACAGATATTAAAAACGAAGAAGCAGGCGAAAAGAAAAGCTTGAACTTTATTGAACAGGCAGTAGAGAAAGACTTGAAAGAAGGTAAAAATGGTGGAAAAGTGCAGACGCGTTTCCCGCCCGAGCCCAACGGCTATCTTCACATCGGCCATGCCAAAGCTATTTGCCTTGATTTCGGCATCGCAGAAAAACACGGCGGTGTATGTAACCTTCGTTTCGACGACACAAACCCTACCAAGGAAGATGTGGAATATGTAGAAGCTATCAAAGAAGATATCCAATGGCTAGGCTACCAGTGGGGAAATGAATATTATGCTTCCGACTATTTCCAGCAATTATGGGATTTCGCTATCCGCCTGATCCAGGAGGGAAAAGCATATATCGACGAACAGAGTTCCGAACTGATTGCACAGCAGAAAGGTACTCCTACCCAAGCAGGTGTGGAGAGTCCTTACCGGAACCGTCCTATCGAAGAGAGCCTCGAACTTTTTAAGAAAATGAATAGCGGCGAGATCGAAGAAGGCGCTATGGTGCTCCGTGCCAAGATTGACATGGCTAATCCGAATATGCACTTCCGCGATCCGATTATTTACCGTGTAGTGAAGCACCCGCACCACCGTACGGGTACTACCTGGAAAGCTTATCCGATGTATGACTTCGCCCACGGACAGAGTGACTTCTTCGAAGGAGTGACTCATTCTCTGTGTACACTTGAATTTGTGGTACACCGTCCGCTTTACGACCTCTTCATCGATTGGTTGAAAGAAGGAAAAGACCTGAACGACAACCGTCCCCGTCAGACTGAATTCAACAAACTGAATCTAAGTTACACCCTGATGAGCAAACGTAACCTGCTCACACTGGTGAAAGAAGGATTGGTAAACGGATGGGACGACCCTCGTATGCCGACGATCTGCGGTTTCCGCCGTCGCGGTTATTCACCAGAGTCCATTCATAAGTTTATCGATAAAATCGGATATACCACTTACGATGCCCTGAACGACATCGCCCTGTTGGAAAGCTCTGTCCGGGATGATTTGAACAGCCGTGCTACCCGTATATCTGCAGTAATCAACCCGGTTAAACTGATTATCACCAACTATCCGGAAGGACAGGTTGAAGAACTGGAAGCAATCAACAATCCGGAAGATCCGGAAGCAGGAAGTCACCTGATCGAGTTCAGCCGCGAATTGTGGATGGAGCGCGAAGACTTCATGGAAGACGCTCCCAAGAAATATTTCCGCATGACACCGGGACAAGAAGTACGTCTCAAAAATGCTTATATCGTGAAATGTACCGGTTGCAAGAAAGACGAAAACGGTGTTATCACAGAAGTATATTGCGAATATGACGCAAATACCCGCAGTGGCATGCCGGATGCGAACCGCAAGGTGAAAGGTACGCTCCACTGGGTAAGCTGCAACCACTGCCTGCAAGCAGAAGTACGTTTGTACGACCGTTTGTGGAAAGTGGAAAATCCACGTGACGAACTGGCCGCCATCCGCGAAGCAAAAAAATGCGAAGCACTGGAAGCCATGAAAGAAATCATTAATCCGGATTCATTGAAAGTTCTGCCCAACTGCTACATAGAGAAGTTCGCAGCTACCCTGCCTCCACTCTCCTATCTGCAGTTCCAACGGATCGGTTACTTCAATATCGACAAAGAATCAACCCCGGATAAACTAATCTTCAACCGTACAGTAGGGTTGAAAGACACATGGGGTAAGATTAATAAATAACTAAGCTTTCAAGCTTAACTTTACAATGGGGCTGTGTCAAAAGGATCATCATCTGAACTTTTGCAACAGCCCCATCTTAGCAATTAAAAATCTAAAAGTAAAATGGGTAGAAAAAATTCGCCATCAGCAAAAAAGGAACTAGTCACACTAATCACAAACTACGAAGAAGCAAAAGCAGAAAACCGACAACTTTATCTGGATGCTGACCAATTGGCCGACATCGCCGACTGGTATGCCTCCGAGCGAAAATTTGAAGAAGCACAAGAAGTAATCACTTATGGACTTAAAATACATCCGGGAAACACAGATTTGCTTATAGAACAAGCATATCTTTACCTGGATACCCAAAAGCTGCAAAAAGCAAAAAAAGTAGCGGATTCGATTACCGAAGAATTTGATTCCGAAGTGAAACTGCTGAAAGCCGAACTATTGCTGAATGGAGGAAAACTGGAGGAAGCTCAATGGCTGTTAAGCACAATAGCGGATGCCGACGAGCTGGAAACAATCATTGATGTTGTTTTTCTCTATCTGGACATGGGATACCCGGACGCAGCCAAAGAATGGCTCGACAGAGGTAAATCCCGTTATGCCGAAGATGAAGAATATATGGCTCTCACAGCCGATTATCTGGCATCGACCCATCAGGTAGAATCGGCCATCATCTATTACAATAAACTCATTGACAAATCTCCATTCAACCCTTCCTACTGGATGGGACTGGTGAAATGTTACTTTGTCCAGGAACAAATAGACAAAGCCATCGAAGCCTGTGATTTCGCATTGGCAGCCGACGATCAGTACGGGGAAGCTTATGCCTACAAGGCACATTGTTTCTTCTATCTGAACAATTCGGATGATGCCATCGAGAATTACCAAAAGGCGATTGAGCTCAAAGCCATTCCCCCCGAACTGGGTTACATGTTTATGGGAATATCCTACGGTAATAAAGAAGAATGGCAAAAAGCCGATGACTATTACGACAAAGTGATCGAACGTTTTGAAGAAGACGGAGACAAGCAGTCTATTTTATTGATAGACACCTATACCAGCAAAGCATTCGCCCTCTCTCACCTGGAAAGGTATGAAGAGGCGCATGAGTTATGCGAGAAAGCTAAAGAGATAAACCCGAACGAGGGATTGATTTATCTGACAGAAGGAAAACTATACCTGGCAGAGGAACTGGAAGACGAAGCTGCCATCTCTTTCGAAAAAGCGATAGAGATCAACCCGAACATAGAAATGTGGTATATGATTGCCTCTGCTTATTCGGAAAGTGACTATCTGATCGAAGCGAAAGAATACTTTGAAAAAGTGTACCAGATAAATCCGAAATACGAAGATGTGACGGAGAAATTGAGTGTTCTTTGCCTCATGCACGGTGAAATCGACAACTTCTTTAAATATAACAAGGAATGTGAACATCCACTGGAAGAAGACATGATCCTGGATCTGTTGAACAGTCCCGAACACAGAGAAGAAGACGAAAGAACTCTCAAAGAAGTGTGGGAACGCATGAAAAAAGAGAATAAGAAAAAAACAAAAGGAAAAAAATAAATCAATTTATAAATTCTATCCTCAAAAAACATGGAATCAGTAGCAGAACTTCTTAAATGGGTATTAGAAAACTTGAACTATTGGGTAGTCACTATTTTTATGGCTATCGAAAGCTCTTTTATTCCCTTCCCCTCGGAAGCCGTAGTCCCCCCTGCCGCATGGAAAGCTATGGCAGACGACAGTATGAATATCTTTCTCGTTGTCCTATTTGCAACTATAGGAGCAGATATCGGTGCATTAGTTAATTATTACCTGGCACGTTGGTTGGGTCGTCCTATTATCTATAAATTCGCTAACAGCCGTTTAGGGCACATGTGCCTTATTGACGAAGAGAAAATACACCATGCAGAAGAATATTTCAGAAAGCACGGTGCAGCCTCTACTTTCTTTGGTCGTCTTATTCCGGCTGTACGCCAACTTATCAGTATTCCCGCAGGGTTAGCCGGCATGAAAATAGGTCCTTTCCTGCTTTATACAACTCTCGGCGCTGCTATATGGAACAGCATATTAGCTTTGCTCGGATACCTGATTTACCGTTTTACAGACCTCAAAACGACTAACGATGTCTATGTAATGGCCACCGAATACAGTCACGAAATCGGCTATGTCATTATAGCAGTGGTGGTAATTGTAATCGTTTTTTTGGCTTATAAAGGGCTGAAAAAAAGAAAATAAGTAGTAAAATACTCATTGCAAAGCCACAGAGGACGCAGAGAACACAAAGCAAGAACATAGAGTTACCGGGGCATCCATTATTGTAAATCGGCTATTACCCGTTAAATTCTTACTTCTTTGTGTATTCTACGTCCTCTGTGGTTTATTTTTTGTGGTAGATAAGAGCTAATTAGAAATTAAACTGAACTCCTACTCCCAATATCTCTTTAAATTGCACACGAGCACCTTTTGTACCATCCTTTTGCACGATTTTCACATCATCGTCATACATCAGGTTAGTAGTAAGTGTGGTTGAGAACCATTTATTGATAATCATATTTACTTGTACTTCCCAGTTCACATCTATATTCAGCGGCTTATGCAGATAATCGGAATATAGATCCAAACGTGAATATACCGTCATATTTTTCAAGAATTCATATTTGGCTTCTCCTTTCAAGTTAGCACCGAAGCTGGATAATAGATGTTTGCCCGGATCCACTCCATAAGCTCCTTCGTCAGAGAGACGGTCATTGAGTACAAATGTTCCGCGCCACGCAGCAGGAGACAATACAACGGTAAATATCTTACCCGGATCATACGTAAAGCCCAAACCGGTAGTCAAATAGGCAGGAGCCATAAATTCGGAGATAGCAATGTCTTTATTGACGGAGTAGTCGTATCCTGGAGAAAACTGTGTCTGGAAAGTGGCGAACGCACTGGCATACCAACTTTTGGCAATAGCATAGCCATAATTCGTATTCAAATAGATTTTATCATTTGCTTTCCTGGTTCCGTCGTCACCGGTCTTATTTAATCCATAAGCCAGTTCGATACGATTATTCCACAGATGTTTTCCTTTCTTATAATTAATCTGATAAGTGCCCTGCAAGTCAAAGGCAACGGAGTTATCACCTCCGGCAGCCCAATTAGTGAGGCTCACTTGCGTTAGTTTCAGTCCGGCAAATCCTTCTTTTGTCCAGGGAGAAATTTGTGTACTATCGGCAGTTTGGGCCGACAAGGTTCCAACGCCCATACATAACAGGGCGATGAATAGAGTTTTCATTTTGTTCATGATAGTTGAGGTTTAGTGTAGAAAAAACACAACCTAACAAGAACGGAGCCTTGGCAGTTTACCAAGCCTTTTTACCAGTTCCCATTAGGTCAAAATCTTTAAGATAAGTAGCAGGCTTAAGTATTAAGTATTAGCCATATTCGTTTATTAGCTGCAACTAATAGTTAATACCTAATACTTAATACTCCATATTCTATATTACTTTACAGCAGCTAAGGCTTTGTCATAATCAGGCTCCTGGGTGATTTCAGGAACAAGTTCCGTATATGCAATTTTGCCATCTTTGCCAATCACAACTACCGCACGCGCCAAAAGTCCTGCTAACGGACCATCTGCCATACGCACTCCGTAACTTTCGTCGAAATCAGAGAAGCGGAAATCAGACAATGGAATTACATTTTCAATACCTTCTGTCGTACAGAAACGGCCGTGTGCAAAAGGAAGATCCTTAGAAATAGCCAATACTACCGTATCTTTCAATCCGGCAGCCATTTTATTAAACTTACGTACAGAAGTTGCACATACGCTGGTATCCAGACTGGGGAAAATATTTAAAATCACATTTTTACCATTTAAATCTTTCAGAGAGAAAGAAGATAAATCTGTTTTTACCAGCTCGAAGTCAGGAGCTACCTTACCTACTTGTATAAATTCACCGATCAGTTTCACCGGTTGTCCTTTGAAATTTGTTGTTGCCATAATGCATGTATATTTAAAATTTACTTTATATAGGAAACAACTATTCCCCCAAATATGTTCACGGAAAACCTTTTCTAAATTCAATTTGTTATTCCTCAACGAAATCACTCTAGTGTTCAATTTAAAATATAAAATGTATGGAAACTGTATTCAATGAGATTCAACATTCAGTAAAAAATTGGTGGACTTCTCTTCTTTTGGGAATCGTGTATATCATTGTAGCCCTTTGGCTCATGTTCTCACCCGTAAGCACCTATGTAGCTCTAAGCATCATTTTCAGTGTATCGATGCTGATAAGCGGTATTCTGGAAATCATCTTTGCTCTTAGCAACCGGAAAGGTGTCCCGAGCTGGGGGTGGTATATCGTAGGAGGACTCATCGACCTCGTTCTGGGTATTTACCTGATTGCCTATCCGATGGTCAGCATGGAAGTTATCCCTTTCATCATAGCCTTCTGGCTTATGTTCCGAGGGTTCTCCTCCACCGGCTATTCCATCGACCTGAAACGTTACGGAACCCGCGACTGGGGCTGGTACATGGCTTTCGGTATTCTTGCCATCCTGTGCTCTCTTTTAATATTATGGCAACCCGCCATAGGAGCGCTCTACGCAGTGTATATGATTTCTTTTGCTTTCCTCATCATCGGACTTTTCCGTGTCATGCTTTCATTTGAATTAAAGAATCTGCATAAAAGAAAATAAAAAGCTTTCGGCACTTACTTTGGGATTTTGTTTATCTTTGTAGGCAATTTACATAAATCAATTAATTAAAAAGGAAGAAAATTATGGCAATGCATACATGGTTTGAGTGCAAGATCCGTTATGAAAAAGTAATGGAAAACGGAATGCAGAAGAAAGTAACTGAACCTTATCTTGTTGACGCACTCAGTTTTACAGAAGCAGAAGCACGGATTATTGAAGAAATGACTCCGTTTATCTCCGGAGAATTTACCGTTTCGGATATTAAACGTGCCAACTATAGCGAACTTTTCCCTAGCGACGAAGAAAGTGCCGACCGCTGGTTCAAATGCAAACTTATTTTCATCACTCTGGATGAAAAAAGCGGTGCTGAAAAAAAGACTTCCACCCAAGTACTGGTACAAGCTGCCGACTTGCGCGACGCAGTCAAGAAGCTGGATGAAGGAATGAAAGGAACCATGGCAGATTATCAGATCGGTATGGTATCCGAGACTCCGCTCATGGATGTATATCCTTACAGCGCCGAACCGAATGACAAACCGGAATTTGATCCATCAAAAGCATAAGTAACAATGAGTATTGCTGACAATTTAAAGCAAGTGCTGGCCGAACTCCCTCAAGGAGTCCGGCTGGTTGCTGTCTCAAAATTCCATCCCAATGAAGCGATAGAAGAAGCATATCAGGCGGGACAGCGTATTTTTGGAGAAAGCAAAGTGCAGGAAATGACAGCTAAATACGAAAGTTTGCCCAAAGACATTGAATGGCATTTCATCGGACACCTGCAGACGAACAAAATCAAATACATGATACCATACGTAGCGATGATTCATGGAATTGATAGTTATAAACTGCTGGCCGAAGTCAACAAACAAGCTGTCAAAGCGGGACGTACAGTGAACTGCCTATTGCAGATTCACGTTGCGCAGGAAGAAACCAAATTTGGTTTCAGTCCCGAAGAATGTAAGGAGATGTTGAATGCCGGAGAATGGAAAGAGCTGACTCATGTACGCATCTGCGGATTAATGGGGATGGCCAGCAACACCGATTGCATTGAACAAATCAACCGGGAATTTGGTTTACTAAATAGGCTCTTTAACAAGATAAAAACAACTTGGTTCATCCACTCCGATACTTTCTGCGAGCTGTCGATGGGAATGTCACATGACTACCACGAAGCCATTGCCGCAGGAAGTACGCTGGTACGGGTAGGAAGCAAGATTTTCGGAGAACGAATTTATTAATCAGGAGTAAAAAACATATTGCTATGACCGATTTAAAAACTACTTTCGCAGGGCTTTCCCTTAGAAACCCTATCATTATCAGTAGCTCGGGGCTGACCAACAGTGCCGGCAAAAACAAAAAATTGGCCGAAGATGGTGCCGGTGCAATTGTTCTGAAATCACTGTTTGAGGAACAGATCATGCTGGAAGCAGACCAACTGAAAGATCCGGCTTTCTATCCGGAAGCCAGTGACTATCTGGAAGAATATATCCGTGAGCACAAGCTATCCGAATACCTGACTTTAATAAAAGAAAGTAAGAAGGTATGCCCCATTCCTATCATTGCCAGCATCAACTGCTACACTGATTCCGAATGGATTGACTTTGCAAAGATGATTGAAGAAGCCGGTGCCGACGCATTGGAAATCAATATCCTTGCCCTGCAATCGGAAGTGCAATATACATACGGTTCATTCGAACAACGCCACATCGATATTCTCCGCCACATTAAAAAAACAATCAAGATACCTGTAATCATGAAACTGGGTGATAACCTGACAAATCCTGTGGCATTAATCGATCAGTTGTATGCCAACGGTGCAGCAGCAGTTGTTCTCTTCAACCGTTTCTATCAGCCGGACATCAATATCGAAAAGATGGAGCATATTTCAGGCGAAATATTCAGCAATGCTTCCGACCTCGCCATTCCGCTTCGTTGGATCGGAATTGCGTCTGCAGTAGTAGACAAGATCGACTATGCAGCTTCCGGTGGTGTTGCCAATGCAGAATCAGTAGTGAAAGCTATCCTTGCCGGTGCTTCGGCTGTAGAAGTTTGTAGCGCAGTCTATCTAAATACAAATGCATTCATCGGAGAAGCCAACCGCTTCCTCTCTGCATGGATGGAACGCAAAGGGTTCAGGAATATAGCTCAATTCAAAGGCAAACTGAATATTAAGGATGTTCAGGGTGTTAATACATTCGAACGTACACAGTTCCTGAAATATTTCGGAAAGAAAGAATAAGGAAAAAGTATACTAAATCAATAAAGAAAACGGTGAACAAATTGTGCTATTTGCAACAGGATGTTCACCGTTTTCTTTTTTAATCACTTATTAATTTATCTCGCTTAGCAGAGAAATCTGTTATAACAGGTTGCTTGCCAGTTCACTCAATTCACTTCGTTCACCTTTCAGCAAATTGACGTGTGCAAAGATATTCTGGTCTTTCATACGATCAATCATATATACCAAGCCATTGGACTGACTATCCAGATAAGGTTGGTCAATCTGCTGGATATCTCCCGTAAATACCATCTTCGTACCTTCTCCTGCACGGGTGATGATTGTCTTTATTTCATTCGGGGTCAGATTCTGCGCTTCGTCAATGATGCAATACATTTCGCTCAAACTACGACCACGGATAAATGCCAGAGCTTCAATCACCAGCTGCTCGCTTTTCTGCATATCTTCTATGCGCTTCACTTCGGTAGAGTTTGTAGCAAACTGACGTTTTATGACGTTCAGGTTATCAAACAACGGCTGCATATAAGGAGCTACTTTTTCCTGTGCGTCTCCCGGAAGGAAACCGATATCCTTATTGGAAAGCGCCACAACGGGACGTGCCAGCAAAATCTGTTTGTAATCCGTCAGCTTGCCCAAAGCAGCAGCCAAAGCCAGCAATGTCTTACCTGTTCCCGCTTTTCCTGTCAGAGCCACCAGTTTGATGTTCGGGTCATTCAGAATCTCAAAAGCAAAACTCTGTTCCGCATTCCGTGGTTCGATTCCATAATTCTTACCCTTCATCACACGGATAATAGAATGGGTAAAAGGATTGTAGCGTGCCAATACACTATTCCGGTCACTCTTCAATACAAAACATTCATTGGGATGAATCAAATCCTTAAAGTCAAATTCACTCAAGTCAATGCCTTCCTTTGAAGAATAAATACGGTCGATCAATGCCGGATCTACATTTTCAAAAATCTCATTAGATTTCTCGAACACATCTACATTTACCACCTTATCCGTAATATAATCTTCGCAAAGCAGACCGATTGAACGGGCTTTCATGCGCAGATTCACATCTTTGGTCACTAAGATAGATTTCATTTTCGGATACTTGTCGGTCAAGTATTCGGTTGCCGCCAAAATCAAATGATCGGGTTTCTTTATAGGAAACGATTCCCACACTTTGGCAGCCGGCACATTACTTGTCACGACAAACAGACGTCCCAATCCTTCGCCAAGCTTCACTCCGTCGGAGAAAAGCTCGTCGCTTGTCAGCACATCCAATTCGCGCACGAACTCACGAGCATTGAAATTTATCTGCTCGTTTCCTTTTTTGAACTTATCCAGTTCTTCGAGTACAACAAGAGGGAGGTAAATATCATTTTCCTGAAAATTCTTCAAGCAATTGTAGTCGTGAAGAATAACATTTGTGTCTAGCACAAAATTTTTCTTAGTTCCCATGATTTCTTAGATTTAAATGTTGATATTTGCAATCTCATTCGCCAATCCCCCATTTATAGTCAGATTGACGGTTCTAAAGATAAACAAATTAGTGGGCAATAAAGATTGCCCGACGTTAAATATTATAAAACATGGACTATCAGAACACTTTAAAGTACTTATATGAGAGTGCGCCAATGTTTCAACAAATAGGAGGCAAAGCATATAAGCCGGGTTTAGAGACCACACACAAATTGGACGAACATTTTGGGCATCCTCATCAACAATTCAAGACGATACATATCGCCGGAACCAATGGAAAAGGATCCTGTTCACATACCATCGCAGCCGTATTGCAGTGCGCCGGTTACCGGGTAGGACTATTCACCTCCCCTCATTTAATCGACTTCCGCGAACGTATCCGTATCAACGGTGAGATGATATCGGAAGAGTATGTAGTCAATTTCGTAGAAGAGCATCGCTCTTTCTTCGAGCCGCTGCACCCTTCATTCTTCGAACTGACCACCGCTATGGCATTCCGTTATTTTGCCGACCAGAAAGTAGATGTAGCAGTTATCGAAGTAGGCATGGGCGGAAGATTGGACTGTACGAATATCATCCATCCGGATTTGTGTGTTATCACCAACATAGGCCTCGACCACACCCAATATCTGGGTGACACGCTGACGAAGATTGCCAAAGAGAAAGCCGGAATTATCAAAGAAGGAGTTCCGGTCGTTATCGGCAGAGCCCAAGGGGCAGTGAAACGTGTATTTACCATGAAAGCTAAAGAAAAGAATGCGCCTATCGAATATGCCCGTGAAAATGCCCGGTACTGGGACATGGAAATAGTTCCTTATTCGAAATTGCAAGAAATAAGACCGATGATGGACAACACAATTCAGAGCATGCACGAAATGATCGAAGCAATGGACGAACAATCAGAAGAAGAGGCAAACCAGATGCGGCAAGCATTACTCATGTTAGACCTGTCAGACAGTCTACGTACGCTAGACCAGATACTCGACAAAAGAAAAGATGCTATCAAAATCCACAATGAGATGTTTCCTTTCGGACTTTTCACAGAGTTGAGCGGAGCTTACCAATTCGAAAATATGTTTACCATCCTAAAAGCCCTTGCGACACTGACCCGTCTGAACTACAACATCAGATCCCAGGACTATCGCACAGGTCTTGCAAACGTATGTCAGCTCACCGGTCTGATGGGGCGTTGGCAGAAAGTACACAGCTATCCGGATATTATCTGTGACACGGGACATAATGTTGATGGAATCGAATATATCCATGTACAGCTCAATGCCATTCACAAAACCTTCGATCAGGAGATCCATATTGTATTCGGCATGGTCAATGACAAAGACATCCGGGGGGTTCTGCGAGCATTGCCGAAATATGCCACCTATTATTTTACCAAAGCAAGCGTTAAACGCGCGCTTCCGGAAAATGAACTACTGGCATTGGCAGAAGAAGCCGGATTGAAAGGTACCACCTACCCCACTGTTGTAGAAGCTGTACAGGCGGCAAAAAAGAACTGCCCCCCCAAAGATCTGATCTTTGTAGGAGGCAGCAGTTTCATTGTCGCAGATTTGTTAGCGAACCGCGATACACTCAATCTCTACTAACGCATCCTTTGGCAGAGCTTTTACGGCAACCGCCGAACGTGCCGGAAAGGCTCCGTCAAAATACGTGGCATACACACCGTTCATCCCTGCAAACAGGGACATATCCTGAAGAAAGACAGTGGTTTTGGCAATGTTTCCCATTGTCAATCCTGCTTCTTCAAGAATGTGTTTGATATTCTCCAACGACTGGCGAGCCTGTCCTTCTATCCCTTCAGCCATCTGTCCCGTAGCGGCATCAATAGGCAACTGACCGGACACAAATACCATACCATTGGCTTCTATCGCCTGACTATAAGGGCCGATAGCCCCCGGAGCTTTCTCACTGCAAATTACTTTTTTCATATATATTTCTTTTTTCTGTTTACCGAATTTCAAAGATAAAAATAAATTTCGAGTAAGATTGACAAATCTGTTTCTTTTTATTATCTTAGCAGCTGATGAGCAAGCATAATTACGACATATTCATAAGTTACCGTAAAAGATGTTCGGGCGACAAGCCTGAAATGCTACAACTGATGCTGGAAGAATCCGGATTCCGCAAAAGGGTGAGCTTTGATAAAGACAATTTAAACGGTCGGTTTGATGTTGAGTTGATTCGCCGTATTGATGAGTGCAAAGACTTCATTATGTTTATGGTGCCGGAGACGTTTACAACGATCCGCCCGCTCAATGAAGAAGCGGTCGAGACAGGCGAAAAAGCAACATGGGACATGGAAGAAGTGGCTTTCTACGAACGGATGGCATCCTTGACCTATGAAGAGTTTGAAACGGAAATTAAGCAGATCAGCCATACCGGAGAAATCGATTTTGTCCGGATAGAATTAGGCCGTGCGTTACACCGCCGGAGTAGAAACCCCAAACAGATAAATATCATTCCGATTGCTCCGCAGGAAAGTGAAAGCTATGATTTCGCCACCCTGCAACTACCACCGGACATTAGCGGATTAAAAGATTTTCAAGCTGTATTTTACAGTAACTCACGAGTAGCCCGATTCAAAGATATAAAGGGTGACCTCCTGAAACAAATGTTATCAAAACCTTCTTATGTATCTGCCAAATGGCTTGTGATGACTTTCATTGCTCTATCATTAATAGTAGCAGGAAGCAAAACTTATACTTCCATCCAAAGAACGGCAGAACAAAAACTGGAATTCAAGGATTGCCGCACTTATGACGATTATAGTAGTTTCATAAAGAAACACCCGGACAGTTCTTTGAAATCTACATGCGACTCCATCCTGCATGAATTCAATGCACTCCGGAATGACGGACGCGCTTCCGTAAACAACACCGGAAACAGGGATATAAAAGACAGAGAGAAAGAATGGGTAGACGTAAAATGGAATCCCACAATCACACTGCCCCAGCTCCGCTCCCTGGTGGACATGATGAATAATATGCTGCTGATTCCGGCCAAAAACAAAGAATTCATCATGGGGAAAACTATGGGAAAAGGATATGACTCACCGCAGCACACCGTTGTATTAAGTTCCGATTATTATATGTGTAAATACGAAGTAACACGTTCGTTGTGGTATGCCATTATGAATGACTCCATTGTTACGGAAGAAGGCATGCTGCCTATGACACATATAACGTGGAATGATGCAGAGGCCTTCACCAAGAAACTGAACAAGCTCACAGGTTTACCTTTTTCCCTCCCTACGGAGGCGCAATGGGAGTATGCAGCCGCCGGAGGCGAAAGCTATCCTTATGCCGGTTCAGACAACATTCGTGATGTAGCCTACTATGCCTCCAATGCCAATGAACGCCTGCATCCCGTTGGCGAGAAACGCGAAAACGGATTCGATTTATACGACATGTCAGGCAACGCCGCTGAATGGTGTACAGACTGGATGAGCCGGTATGAAAATACACGGGTCACAGATCCCCAAGGTCCGGCAGAGAATCCCGGACACCATAAAAAGATAGTGAGAGGAGGCAGCTACCTGGCCAACGAACGTGATATGGACATTCGCCATCGTAGCGTACAGACTTACGATACATCAGAACCACATATCGGATTTCGTGTGGTACTTAATCCTATTCAATAACACTATGAATGCAGAATAAAAATGAGCAGGAAAACTATTTTCAGAGTATTCATCCTCCTGTTTTTTTCCATCGGAGGGCAAATGAGTGCCAATGCACAGACAACGACACCCTTTGAAACGGTGTTCGACGCCTGTAAGAAAGCATGTGAAGCATTGGACGGCGGCTTTGCCAGTGGCGAACAACTGCTGGCAGTAAGCAAAACGCTGCGTGATGCAGCCCCTATCCCATTAACCGTCAAACAAACCAAGGGCGATGTCTTGAGCCTGAAAGGACATCTGGTATTTGACTACGAATTCATTCAAGCCTGCGTTGATAATGAAACAATCTATGAAATTGCGGACAAGTATGCAGCAGAAGCGAGGATGAGAGGTGATAAGGACTCCGCCAACAAAGTAAGATTAGATACCAAAATGGTGGCTGCCGGTCAGACCTGTACTTTCGAGATTCCGAGCTGTTCGGGAACCTCGCAGATAGGCTGTGTGGCAGAGGTGAATCGCTCTTTCAGTTGGAAAATAAAGACAATCGGTTATCAATCGAAAAGTGAACGGGAATACAAATGTAATGACAGTGTCCGGAAAGGTCTTCCTTTCCGTAAAGAAAAGGTTAGCTCGGACGAACGGTATAAAATCATCGTCTCGATCACCAATAAAAGCAAGAGAGACGGGAGCTTTGCCTTGATCTTATTTTAATCCACTAAAATCTCTATTATATGCGACAATTCATTCTATCTCTATTAGCCTGTCTATGTCTGACAGCCTACTCACAGACTACAAGCCAAGCCGACCTACTGGTTGAAGAAGCTCAAAAACTAGAAAGTAAACAAGATTACCCAACTGCCATTACCAAACTGAAACAAGCGGACGAATTATATGTCAAAACGGGAAAGACACAGAGTGCGGAACGCGCTACCTGCCTGCACATTCTCGGCCGTTGTTATCTGAATCTGGAACGTCCCGAAGGACTAACCTATACACAAATGGCAGCAGATATGCGCAAGACCATACTGGGCGAAACAAATATCAAATACATTTCCTCCCTGAACAACACAGGACTCTACTACCTGACTGTTGCAAAAGACTATCCTAAAGCAGCAGAAATTCATGGCAAGACATGGGAACTGTGCAGTCGCATTCAGCCCCGTCCTGAACAGGCATTCATGTTTCATATCAATCTCGCCCGCTGCTACATAGCTTTAGGAGAAATGGACAAAGCAAGTGCCATCGTAGAAGAGGAAATAGCCATCAGTAAAAAGATGTATGGCGAAAAGTCCCTTTCAGTTGCCCGTCAACTCCAGCAGATAGGTTCGTTGTACTACCTGTCGGGACGTAAAGATGTAGGAGTCACTTATTATGAGCAGGCTTTCAACATCTTTCCTGACGATTCAAAAGAATACGAGCAACTTCTCGATTGGATATCATCCATCTACGTGGAACTGAACAATCAGCCGAAAGTATTAGAATACATGAAATTGGTAGAAGCTCACAATAAAAAAGAATTGGAAAAGCCTTGCGACGAACCTGATTGCCTGACCGAGCGTGCCCAGTATTTTGCCAGCATAGGTAACAATGATAAGGCAAGGGCACATTTTCTGGATGCTTTAAAGAAATGCGATGTGAATACTGATAAGGAGATTGTTTTTAAAGTACGCCACAACTATGCGCAATTTCTTTCCGGAATACAAGATCACGCATCTGCCGGCGAATACTACGAACTGGCAGCAGACATCCTTCGCAACAATCCTGCCGAACAGGCTAAATTTGCATTGGAATCTTATCTGGGCGGACTCAATTATAGCATTGCCGCCAAGTATGAGGCCTCCAATCGTATGCTCAACCAGGCACTGTCGGTTTATGCACAGATGTTGCCGGACAGACTGGACAAATATGTAGACGCCTCCGTTGCATTGTGCCGTAACTACGGATTCACCAAGGAGTACGGAAAAGCCCTCGAAATACTCACAAAAGCCGAAAAACTGCTTCCGACGGGTGATAAGTCAGATAAGATGGGGGAAATTCTGCGTTCCAGAGGCAGTATCTTATACCGACAAAAACAATATGCAGAAGCAGCAGCAAACTACCAACAGGCTGCAGACATTTACAAAATTCTTCCCGGCAGTGATGTAAAATATCAGGATGCACTTAGCAGTCTGAATCGTTGCCACACCATGATGGGCAATGAGACAGCAGCCAAGCAGACAGAACAGGATGCCGAACGTCAACGAATGGCGGTTTTAAACAGGCTATTGAAAGAGAATCTTGAACAATTGGACGCTTATCGCCTACAATGGGGAGAAGACGGTTTGATGTATGTCTCCGCATTAGGGACTATCGCTGACATCTACTATACCCAAGGACAGACCGACAAGGCATTAGCCTATATGGAACCTTTCCTCTCCGGCGAAATAACCGCACTGCGTAATCTTTTCCGTCTCTCGAAAGCCGATGAACGCCTGGCATTCTGGAAGGATATCCGTTCCTCACTGGACAGTATTCCCCTCCGTGCAGCCAATATCGCCGCAACAGGTACACCTGAACAAAAACAACGTTTTGCCCGGTTAGGTTACGATGCATTATTGTTTTCGAAAGGTATTATGCTCAATTCGTCTATTGAACTGGAGTCTCTGATTCGCGCTTCGGGAGATAAATCCCTGCTCAACCAATACAACAAGGCTACCCTTATGGCGGAACAAATTTTATCCATGCAAAGTGAACTCCCGAATGCAACCAATCAGACGGAAGCACGGAAAAATATCATCCGCCAGAAAGAGGAGTATGAACAGCTGCAACTGGACTTGATGCGAAAATCTACTGATTTCGGCGACTATACCCGTTATCTTTCCGTCAAATGGCAAGACGTACAAAAGCATCTGCATGGAAACTCCATCGCCATAGAATTTGCTCTCATAGACGATGAACTACTAGCTCCGGACAAACACCTGGCCGCTTTCGTACTTCGTCCGGGCGACACGTCTCCCACCGCAATCAAGTTAATGAGTCAGAAATTGCTATCGAAAGAGATGCAATCGCCTACGGCTTTCACCACAACCGAAAACGGGGCACATTTCTGGAAAGCGCTGGATGAATATATCAGCAAAGCGGATACTATTTATTTTTCACCTGACGGGATACTTCATCAGTTACCTGTAGAATATCTTCCGTATGGAGCGGGTAACCTGCCGTTAGCATTCCAGAAAGCCGTCTATCGTTTATCGTCAACAAAAGAAATCGCACTCGACAAAGCTTCACTGAACTACTCATCAGCCGCACTTTTCGGAGGATTAGACTACGAAATGGCTTCAACCAAAGTTCGCAATATTGTTTCTACAGATCATAACTCCGGGAAATTCCGTAACGGACAGAATGGGTATCATGAGTTACCATATACGCTCAATGAAGTAAATAACGTAAATTCCCTATTGAAAGAAAAGAAGATTAAAACCAATCTATTCGTAGGTGAAAACGGAACGGAAAAGCAGTTCCGGGCACTCGACGGCAAAGCTGTTTCGTTGATTCACATAGCTACTCACGGAGACTATAAAGAATTGAAGCAACGTGAAGCCGATGATGCGATGAAGCATTGCTTCCTGATTATGTCCGGCGCCAATGCCACGGAAGAGAATAATGACGGACTGCTCCGTGCAGATGAAATCAGTACACTAAACCTCCGCGGTTGTCGTATGGTTGTTCTTTCTGCCTGCAACACCGGTCAAGGTACTCTTGGCGCGGATGGTCTTTTCGGTCTTCAACGAGGCTTTAAGAATGCAGGAGTACAAACCATCCTCATGACACTTTCAGCTGTTGACGACCAGGCCTCCATGCTTCTCATGACTAAATTCTATGAGAACATCATTTCAGGGTTATCCGAACGACAGGCTCTTATAAAAGCGCAACAGTACCTTCGTGAGAACGGATATGCAGACAGTAAATATTGGGCACCATTTATCTTGTTGGATGCAGGCAGATCGCCTATTCCTCATCCTTCGAGATCTTGAACCCTAGTTTCATAATCAGTTTCAAGGTTTCCACCGAAGAATTTCTGTCGTACACCTTTTCTTCTTCAGGCAATTCTTCATACGGGACCAGGCACGGATGCTGCTTCAACACATCATCCCGCTTTTTTCCATACGTCCAACCTTGTTCTATTCTGGTTTTCGACCAGACTTCATGAACATTCTTAGCCATTTCTTCTACCAGGTATTCCAACTCCTTCGGGAGTTGGATATGTCCTGTATCCACCGGATTGGGAATATACTCTTTCATTTTATGATTCATTATTTATATATTAGCGGAACAATTTCCAATCTATTTTTTTGCCACAATGACTGCAATATATTTGATCCATGAAGATATACGCACCACATTCACAGACTTTGGCATCACCTTCATTCTTCAATTTTCTCATCAGCTCATTATGAAGAGCCGTATCGCCCTGTTTGATAATACTATACCCCAGCTTTTTCATCAGCTTGATCGTATCAAACGCCATACGTCGATCATATTCTTTTTCCGAATAAGGAAGCATGGAATAAGGCACCATGTCCGGAGTCTCTTTCTTCTCGTCATCCCTCTGCGGTCCATAAGTCCATCCTTCTTCCTGACGCTGGTCGGCCCAGACTTCATGCGCATTTTCAGCAATGGCTTCACGCAATTCAATCAAATCAGTGCTCAATTCAACATCTTCCAGATCAATGGGCCGCGGATTATAATCCAGATCAGGCACTTTCACCCTCGCAAGATATGCTTTTGCATCATTCCATGCCGCAATAAAGTGATCCTTGGGATAGGCCGTACTTTCCTCTCCTGTTGCAGGATCATAAAGCGTCACTTCCTCTTCATTTACGTCAAGCACTACTGCTGCATGATAAGCAATTTCCTCCTCGCTATTTTCCGGCAACCGGCAACTATTTACCACAACAATCGCATCATGTCCGGCCTTGAGGGCACGTATGACACTGTCAATACTGGAACCATAACTACGCATCACAATCAATCCGCGTTGTTCGAGCAGGCGGCCTACACTATGCAAAGGAGTTCCCCTCTCCCTCAACCAACTGTTATTCCTGGCCTCCTCCGAGAGTTCATCCGAATTATATTCAATCTTTCTACGTTTCAAAATAAACTGCTCACACTGGAAATCACAAAGATTACCTTCCGATTTGGCTGCCATCTGCGCCATTGGCAGGAAGTCCGTTTCTTCATCATCAGCTCCCATCATGACATCCAACTGTTGAGACAAGATAAATTCCTCTTGCAAACTTTCATCAGTCGCCAGATATTCAAGTACCAAAGCTGTTTCTTCAGCATTCGTCTTACCTTCTTCAAAAGCAGCCAACAATTCTTCGGTTATCATATTTTTATCTTTTGTTTTCATACTTCTTCTTATCATTCATAGCTAAGTGAGCCAATGCTGCCAGCGCACGCTTTTTAATATTGTACAGATTAGCAACAGTTATTCCCATAGATAATGCTAAAAATTCAGGTTCGACCTCTTTGAGTACTAATTCCCTGATGACCATCACATACCGCTTATTCGACATCAGATCGAACAAACGTTCCAAATCAATCTTTGCGGCTATTTTCGATTCAGAGTCGTCTATTTCTTCTTCATGATTCTGCTCATAAAGAGGCTCTTTACTCTCGTCTTCTATCATCTGTTCACGTTTTTTCTGTTCCCGGAAAAAACGGATTGCCACAATCTTAATCCATGTTCCAATGGTGCTACGTCCCTCAAAATTACGAAGAACGGCAGCATCATTCTTCATTAGATGATAGTAGAGTTCGCTGATACATTCATCGTAATCAACCTGGTAATCAAATATCAGCTTAATTACATTGATAAACAACGGACGATATTTTATGTTGAAAAACCAATCGGTGATTTTTTCATCCCGATTGATTAATCCGTCGACTATTTCCTGATCTGTCATATAGTTAGTTCTTTTTCAATCTAAAACTTAGCTCAACCACACACTGGTCATAAGGGATGGTTTCCGGATATTTACTTCTTAAAATATCATTATCGACGATGCATTTATGCTTCTTCTGCTGAAAGTCTTTATCTCCGTCACACGTTACAAATCCTTGCAGTTCCATACATGCATTCCAACGCAAATGTTCGCACTTACTCAAATTATCAAATAATGTACTGGAAACAACGTCACAAACCTTAGAATAGTTCAATGTATGGGCATCACGCTGCGTCAGCTCAACCATCTCTTTCAATCTTTCCTTATTATCTTTGCCATCCTCTCCCATGGCCCCGGCTAAAAACTTTTTGGTATCGATATGCCATACATTAGCCCTATCCTGCTCTTCCTGATAAGCCAATTTAATTTGTGCATCCAAGCTATGCTTGTCCTGCAATGCCTCTCTACGCGCATTCCATTCTTCTTCCGCTGTTTGCTTCAGGCTTTCCTTCGCTTTCTTCTTCTCTTCAATTTCCTTCTCATTCGTTTCAGGCATTGCGTCAATCATAATTTTCTGATATGCATAATAAAATTCCTTTGCCAATACTTCAAGCACATCTGTCGATACCACATCGTACGAGAATATTTCTTCCTGCGCTCCAAAAGTTATGATTACATCCCGGGTATTGCCATAAATATTAAAATACTCTTTTATTTGCTTCAGCTGAATGGTGTTGCAACTTCCATTGACGCGCAGATAAATCCTAAAATCATTGAAACAATCCTTTCTATATCGATAGGCATATTCGTAGAGATCAATCGCCAATGCCATCCCTTCATTATCATTTCCTATAGCAATTACAACATAGTTTAGATCATGAATGATTTCAGAAAATTTTTCCCAAAAACGTTCGGAATGGATAGACATTTCTTCACACCATTCCAACTCATTTTTCCTCTCCTTCAAGGCAGGTGCTTTCATTAAAAAATCACCTTTCAATTCATCTATATGTTCATCAACCACATATATTTTTTGAGGGTTCCTATTGCCATTTACATCGATCAATGCCCCAAACTCATATAGAAAACGAAATGCATCACGTCCGGTTTCTCCAAAGCCAATAATCATCGACGTAAAAGGTTTCTTTACACAAGCCTTCGATGTATCGACATCTACAAAATTCACGGGGTGATTCCTCACATTCTTTTTTAATTGCAATACAGCAAGATTAGACGAGTCGATGATATGAATCTGATGTTTCAACCCATCACATATTTCCAACTTCTGGTTCTGGTTGTTCTTACGCGCATGGCAATAAATCTGAACCTGATTATGGACTCTATCTTCTTTACATTTCGCTATTTCCTTAAAAACAGACACCGCCTCCAGATTCAGTTCTTCATTGGGAGACAAGAAATAGAAAGTTGCCTGCGGGTACTTCTTGATTAGGTTTCCCAATCTCCTCAATCCGAGATATTTGTATAAATCAAATTCCGATTTGACTTTATCTATAACCCGGCCTGTGATTCCAAATTTAGAGTTAACCAGTATGCCGTCAAGCTCTTCTATCTTTTCTATGAATTTTTCAGTTCCGTCATGAGACGAATTAAAGAAATGACTGAATGTGAACCGGCCATGAGAACTGCTTTCATTAGCAGAAAGCAACCTCACGAAAATGAACTTACAATTCTCCCATCCTTCTTCATTCTTCCCCTTTGGCTCTGCCGCTTTTTTTCTTATACTGTTAGCCAGCAATATCGCATTATCATTGACACCCCAGAAAATAAACAGCCGGCATTTCTTCTTTCTTGAAAGATTCGCCATACATAACCGCACCCATGAGATGAATCTGAATCCTAACAGTTTGATGATAAAAACCGCACTCACTATAACGGCCAGGAAATGTATCACAGAAAATATCGTCATGTAGAAAGGATCATGATGCAGATCTTCAGGAACCTCCAAAAGATCGGAATGCGAAGCGAACATTTCCATAGAAGACAGAGCAGACCTAAACGCCAACGCTATCGAATTACTGTCACTCCCTCCCTCATTAAAAGCGTACCAATATATCAGGAAACCTGCAATAAATACTGTACCTGCAATCCATTTCAGGTTATCCACTAAGAATTTCCGCTTCTTAAAAAGCAGGTATACTAAACCTATCCCGATAATGATTAACAAAAGGGTAGAATATCCCCATTGATTTAAAAAACAAGGGTCTGTCGCGTGCTGTGCATTGCATTCACCAGTTTGAGAGATTACTGTGCTTAACATATACATATTCGATAGATTGATTATTTATTCTACAAATTTATACAAAATATTGAATAACAAACAGATTAGTAACAAAAAACCTCCTGCAATACGAATTTTGCAAGAGGCTTTCTTATTTCTTCTTTAATAAGATTATTCAGCTTTTTCTTTATTCTCCTCCGCTGGAGCTTCTGCAGGTGCGGGAGCATCCTCCACCGGCTTGTCAACTTTCACCTCTTCTCTTGAAACGTTTACAGTCACATTTACAGAAGCAGGCTGTGCCTGATATGGCATACGGTTTTTCGGATCTGCTCCGTAAGGATTAGGACCTACCGTACCATCTGCAAAC
The DNA here is from genome assembly GCF_003439055.1 of Bacteroides sp. OM05-10AA. Lineage (NCBI taxonomy): Bacteria > Pseudomonadati > Bacteroidota > Bacteroidia > Bacteroidales > Bacteroidaceae > Bacteroides > Bacteroides sp. OM05-10AA. The sequence goes on along the minus strand of NZ_QSUR01000042.1, from coordinate 4,705 downwards.
AACATATACAATGCAAAAATCCAACCAATGATAGGCACACAGCACAACAAAATCAGCCAACCGGATTTGTTTAAGTCGTGCAGACGTTTCACACCCTGTGCCAAAGAGAACCAGATGGAAGCAATCATAGCAGCAAGACCGATCAATAAACCAAATACTGATCCACCGGCCGATCCGCTGGCAGCACCCAAAATAAATGTACCTACACCAAGTGCCCATGCAATACTAGAAACTACACCACCGATAATGCCCGACAGGAAATATTCAATTCTACGAATACGCCCGTCAAATGAGAAAGGAGCTTTGAACATAATTTATTAAGTTTATATGAATAAATAAGTGAGATATTCTCTGTGTTTCTCAATATGAAAGCAAAGATATAAAAAAAATTAAATAAAGAAAGGAACCGGGCAAAAAAATCGAAAAAATGCCCTATTTTCTGTAGAAATTACAATTTCACTCCATCCCAATGCATCACTGCCACCCATTCTGTCGGCTGACAAGTTCCGCAAGAACGATGCGGAACCGTAGCGACCACCAAGTCACAATGGGAAGACAGTACGATTCTTAACTCCTTCAGCAACATATCCAGCTGAATAATCAAATGAAGATATTTCGTCATACACCGGATCACCCGTACATACTGATAAATGCACATATCCTCTCCCCGCCTTATCTCCCCTAATGTTTTAGGAGAGATAGCGAATTCGCTTATGAAAAAACTGTTACTGAAAATACGATCCATATCCATTAAAGCCAATACCAAATTGCTTAAGAACTCATAAGGTTCCTGTTTTTCTTTTGCCATGTCATTCTATGATTAATAATTTATAATTTTTCAGTTTTTTATTTGCTTTATCAAGTGCTATCCACATAGGGAAGCAACCTTATTTTTAATATCTCGACCTTTGTTCCCGTTATCTGATAGTCAGGTAGCTCAATCTTACAAAAAACAATTTTATATGAAAGTCTTAGAAGAAATCAAAGTCTCGGTTTACGAAAATGTGTATTCAAAAAAGCCCCAAGTCATGTCTTTCCTTGAAGTCATTATTATGTGCATTCATCCGATCTATGCCTCCATCATAAACGCTATTCGGCGGTACCATGCAGAAGGAGACCATACCGCAGCACAGAAGCTGAAAAACCAACTCCCCTGCTTCACTCCGGCAGGCACATTCGACGGAGCGCACGCTATCAAAAACTTTCTTCTCTCCAGCCATATTGTCGGACTTGATTACGATCATGTAAAAGATCGTCTTCAAGTCATCCAACGTTGTGCGGCAGATCCCCACACAGTAGCGGCAATAGAAAGCCCTACCGACGGAGTGAAAGTTTTCGCCTATGTAGAAGGTATCGAAAACCGCCATCGTGAAGGGCAGCAACTAGTGAGCCGCTACTACAATCAACTGCTGGGATTGGAGAGTGACCCGGCATGCAAGGACGAAAGTCGCCTGTGTTATTTCAGTTATTCCCCCAACGGATATGTTGCGGCGCTCTATCAGGCATTTGTGTTGGAGCCACTTATAAAAGAAGAAACAAACACTTTCTCTGAAAATGAAGTGCTTCCTCCCTTTCCCCTTCAGGATAATACTCCGGAAAACGTGTCTGAAGAAGAAATCGCCCAATTTATTTCGTCCTATATTTTCTTTCATCCGCTAACAGCCGGTCAGCGCCATTCCAACGTCTTCAAACTTGCCTGCGAAGCCTGCCGCCGACACTATCCCCAGAAAAGCATATTACGCGAACTTTCTCTATTTTTCGAGCACACAGATTTTCGTTCCGAAGAGCTAACAAAGGTTTTATCGTCTGGATATAAACAAGTTAATGAACATGCACCCGCTTCCTCTCCGGCCAGCGCCCCTTCTTTTCAAAAGGACATAAGGACAAAAAGACAATATAGTACTGCAGAAAATTCCGATACCGACGACGAAGCCTATTGGCTGGGAGAAGAATTCCGAAAAGGAACTCCTTTATTTCCCCGCAGTTTGTACAATAATCTTCCCGACCTATTAAATGACTGTATCATTGAAGACGGAAGCGAACGCGAACAAGATGTCGCTCTCCTTTCCGATCTCACGGCCTTGAGCGCAGCACTTCCGCAGACTTTCGGAATTTATAATCATAAAAAATACTCCACGCATATATTCAGTGTCATACTTTCGCCTGCCGCCAGTGGTAAAAGCATCGCCCAAACCGGACGATACCTGTTGGAAGAAATACATTCAGAAATCCTGTCTACCAGTGAATCTATGATGAAAAACTACCAAACTGTACATAATAACTGGCAATCAGAATATCAAAAACAGAAAAAGAAAGGAGAAGCATGCTCCGAAGAACCGCAACGACCTCCTTTCAAAATGCTATTCATTCCTGCTACCACCAGCTATACCCGCATGCAAATGCAGATGCAGGACAACGGTCCACAGGGAAGCATCATTTTCGACACGGAGGCACAAACGCTATCCACAGCCAATCATCTGGATTGTGGCAATTTCGACGATATGCTCCGCAAGGCTTTTGAGCACGAAAATATAGATTCTTCCTACAAAGCCAACGGCCTCATTCCGATCTATATACGCCATCCCAAATTGGCTTTGTTGCTGACGGGTACTCCCGGACAAATAGACGGCCTATTGAGCAGCTACGAAAACGGATTGCCCAGCCGCACCCTGATTTACACTTTCCGCGAAGCTCCGCACTGGAAAGAAATGGGCGACGACTGCGTCTCACTGGAAGATTCTTTCAAACCGATTGCACATCGTGTCTCCGAATTATATCACTTCTGTCTGGCTCATCCGGTTCTTTTTCATTTCAACCGCCTGCAATGGAACCGTCTGAATGAGATTTTCTCACGTATGCTGTCCGAGGTGGCATTGGAAGGCAACGATGACCTCCAAGCCGTAGTGAAACGCTATGCTTTTCTGGTGATGCGCATCAGTATGATCCAGACCCGTATCCGGCAATTTGAGGCAACCGATCTTTCTCCCGAGATTTATTGCACGGACGCTGATTTTGAGCGTTCTCTTCAAATCGTTCTATGTTGTTACGAACATAGCCGGCTGTTGCACTCATCCATGCCATCTCCTTCGGTCCGTCCACTGAAGAATCCGGACACTATTCGTAATTTCGTTCAAGAGTTGCCCGACAGTTTCACGACAGACGAAGCGATTCAGATTGGCGCAAAATACGATTTCAACCATCGTAAGGTAACACGTCTGCTAAAATCGCTTAATGGAGTAAAGATCAATAAGATATCTCATGGTTCCTATACCAAGATGAATGAGCAATAGTCACATCTGTCCTTTTTGTCCTTTTGTCCTTTTGAAGAGTCCGGAAAAACATCGGGAGATTTGAAAAAAACATCTCAATGATTGAAATCAAACATTGGGAAGTTTCGATACAAATCTCCCGATGTTTTTTCTTTTTATCTGTGCGTCTGTGTGCGTCATTATGCGTCATGCCGCTTTCCCGATGTAGTACTTTTGTCATGTAATCGATTACAAGGCAATTAGACAATTAAAAATTAATGATTTAAAATTAAAAGTTATGGCACAGAATTACACTCTCATGGCTCGTAAGAACCTGTTGAAACCTAGTGAAACTCCGAAATTTTATGCAGTGGCGCGTAGCGGTCGTAAAGTGACGGTCAAGGAAGTTTGTAAACGTATCACTGAACGCTCTTCTTATTCCAAAGGGGAACTGGAAGGTTGTATCGGTGAGTTTTTGCTCGAAATCGTCAATGTACTGGAGGAAGGAAATATCGTCCAGATGGGTGACCTGGGTAATTTCCGTATGAGTATCAAGACCGGTACTCCTACCGATACGGCAAAGGAATTCAAGGCATCGTGCATTGATAAGGGCAAAGTGCTCTTTTATCCGGGTAGTGATCTCCGCAAGTTGTGTAAGACGTTGGATTATACACTGTATAAGAGTGATTCTTCCACTGATTTGGATAAAGATCCGCTTCCTGATGATGGCGGTGATGATAATCAGGGAGGTTCCGGCAGCGGGGAAGCTCCGGACCCGGCAGCATAATCAACCGGTTGTTGACTGGTTCTTGAGTTCATAATGTATCAGTAGTATTTATTCTTTAATTCAAATTTATATGAAAAAGCAACTTTGGAAAAACATTCTCCAATTTATCGTGACTATCGCGACTTCGATCATTTCAGCTATCGGTGTAACGTCCTGCGTGGGACACTAATCTCCTGCTGATCGATATGAAAAATTCAGAAGAAAACTATCTCCCACGTGAGATTAAGTTGTTGGTGATTCATTGCAGCGCAACGCGCTGCAATGTTTCCTTCACCGTAGAGCAGCTTCGACAATGTCACCTGCAACGAGGTTTCAAGGACATAGGGTATCATTTTTACATCACCCGTAATGGGGAACTTCACCATTGTCGCCCGGTATCAGAGCCCGGTGCACATTGCCGCGGTTTCAACCGGCATAGTATTGGAATTTGCTATGAAGGCGGGTTGGATGAAGCAGGTCGTCCGGCGGATACAAGAACACAGGCGCAGCGCTTCGCGCTACTTGACTTGTTGACGATTCTCAAACATCAATATCCGGATGCGCAAATCCTGGGACATTATCAGCTTAGTGCTTCGATTCATAAGGCTTGCCCCTGTTTTGACAGTCGAAAAGAGTATATGAATATATAAATCGAGTAGGAGGAAAACGAAGTAGTTTTCTTCCTACTTTC
>NZ_QSUR01000041.1:0-49299 GCF_003439055.1 Bacteroides sp. OM05-10AA | reverse complement strand
CCGGTGAAATAAAAAAGAGATTACCACCAAATTTGACGAAGAACCTGATTTAGCAATTTCATTTCTCATATTCTCATAAAATTTAATTAATATTCTACTAATCAACAACATATAATATGAGAAATACTTTTCAACAAGGTATTTCTCATATTATTTTGCCTGAAAAGTCGTAAATAACCGGTATTTCTCATACTTATCATCATTCATTTCTCATACCGGAACTGATATTCAATAAACGGAAGCATATACCTTCTTTTTACTTTCATCACAGACTTCCTTTGTCCCATATATTGTGGGAAGAGATTCCCTAGCTGGAGGGAAAAGATTCCCTCATTTTGTGGGAAAGTATTCCCACATTTTATGAGAATACTTTCCCACAATATATGGGACTACCGGAACTAATAGATATCCTTAACCTAGATCATAGTATTCTATGTATTCGTCAAATTGAGGTGATTCAACAACTCCTCTTTTGCGAAAAAGTCCTTGTATGTATTCCTGTTCCTTCGGTTTTATCAATCGTTCTTTGTTGCAGCAACGGTAATAAACAGTCTTGCCGAAATAGGAAATCATCTGTCGTTTAATAATGTTGGCATCAGCAAGCGGCACACGGTCCAATATATGTTTCATTCCCCGTGCAAAAAGCAAAGGCTTTTCATCAATAAAGTAAGTGCAGTCTCCGCCATCGGAAGTGATATGTTCGGGATTGATAACCGTTACAGCAGCCCGTTCTTTCGGCATCCGGAGAGTTACTTGTCGACGCAGACATTTGTCCGCACGCAAACAATGTCCATTCAAGCAATGAGCGAAGCTGACGGGCATAGAATTGTAATCGAAATCTGTTTTCATGTGTGTTATGTTTAGTGGAAAAACAACCCATTCTTTTGATAAGCAGTCACAAATGTATGAAAATTGCTTGATGGCAGGAAATAAATATAACATTTAATTAATTATAGGCAGTTATATACTAGCTGACACCGTATAAGAAAAAGTTATAGCTCGTAGAAATACGAGCTTTTTTATTAATATTTAAAAATTAAAGATTATGGAAAAGAAAGAAGAATTATTAGAAAGATTAGTGAATGAAATTGCAGCGCAAAATAAACTTATTGCGCTGCAAATTGCAAAATCAATGGGAATAGAAAATTTTCATTTTCTAAATGAAGATGAACAACTAAATAGAATTAATAAGAAGGCTAATTCTATATTAAAAATTGTTCATTCATAGAAATATCCCATTTTAATAAGCAACTCTCTTATATCCTCGTGGTTTTCATCTATAATGATAAAATTTTCTTCATCAAATACTATTTTACATTTATTGTAGGGTTGAGGTATAATATAGCGGATTTGGTCTATATTTACGTATGACATAGCATGAATGTTCTGTCCCTTGTCGAATACAGGAAGTGTAATAAATTTGCTCATATTCTTTTGATTTTAAGTTAGTACTCCTGCAAAATTACTGTTTATAGCTTATAAACGGTAATAGTTCTGTATGTTCTGTAAGGATGTTTTTTAGCATCCTTACAGACTAATTTATGGAAAATATGTGGCATATTGCTTGCATATATCGCTGAAATTTAGTATATTTGAATAGCTAAAAAATTGACATTATGAAAACGGAATTTACCCTTTTAACTCTATCTGAAAACTTTCCCGATGAAGAAAGTTGCATCAGATATTTTGAGAAGATGCGATGGGGAGATGAAGTCATTTCGCCTTATGACAGCAATTCTAAGGTTTATAAATGTGGTAATGGTAAATATAAATGCAAGAATACCGGAAGATACTTTGATGTCAAAACTGGTACTGCATTTGCAAATACAAAGTTGCCTATGCAAGTTTGGTTTTACGCCATGATGCTATGTTTGTCTCATAAAAGGGGCATTTCGTCTTGTCAATTAGCGAGAGATTTAGGTATAACTCAAAAAACAGCGTGGAAGATGCTCCATAAGATTAGACAATACATGGCGATGGAGAATAACCATACTTTATCCGGTGAGGTTGAAATTGATGAAGCGTTTGTAGGAGGAAAAAACAAGAACAGGCATAAGGATAAGAAAGTAGAGAAATGTCAAGGACGTAGCTATAAGGATAAAGTTCCTGTATTTGGAATACTTGAAAGAGGTGGTAAGGTTATTGCCAAAGTTGTTCCCAATACACAAGCTAAGACTATAGTTCCGATTATCAAAGAAAAAGTTGAATTAGGTAGTGTTGTTTATACTGATGGTTGGGATTACAGTGGACTACATGGGAAGTATGTACAAAGGTCAGTAGATCATGAAAAACATTTCTATGGTACGACCTATGTTACCGATGAAGGTGAGATTATCGTTGTTAGTACGAACGGTATCGAAAATGTATGGTCACATTTCAAAAGAATGATATTTGGAATATACTATCATGTAAGCAAGAAATATATGCAGAGGTATATTGATGAATATATTTTTCGATTTAACACTCGGAATTATAGCGATTCTCAAAGATTTAATTTACTTTTGCGCAACGTGGCTTAATTATGGGAAAGAAAAAGAAACAAGAAATAGATCTAAGTAACATTAAAACAGTGAGGTTAGAGATTAACTTTTCTGTTCCTAAAGAACAGTTCGATGAACTGCTCCGAAAGATGGCACACATTGCGGAAGAGAAAATACCGGATCAAGTCGAAGAAAAGAAAGAGGAAGATAAGACGAAAAAGAAGAAGGACTAACAGTTTGTAATTTATGAAGTTATTCTTATATTTGCAGCGTATCATCGAATAGATGGTACGCTTTTTATGTATATAATAGCTCAATCGTCCCTGAATCACCACCTCGAGAATGAACGAGTTATATATTACACACGTTGAGGAATCCGCATAGACGCAGATTTCTTGCTCGGTGTGTAATGGCTTGTGGTGAGCCAAGGGACGTGGAGCAATTATCTGCGTCTTTTCATATACTGGCGTATGGTTATTGCTAATAGACTGGAAACATTATTATTTAGTATTAACCAATAAACACGCAAATGTTATGAAGAAATTGAAATTATTTTCTCTTTTAATGCTATTAGTACTTAGTGCTTGTCAGCAAATGACTGTGGAACAAAAAATTGAGAAACAATTCAAAATGTATGTAAAAGAAAATTTTGACACCCCTTCATCTCTGAAAGAAATAGTATCTATTAAATTGCACAACATTATAAGCATGGATAGTATAGTTCAAGAAGCAATAGAGACTATAAATATTAGTGATGTTGTTGATTCAATCTCTCCATTGATAACAGATAATGATTTCATAGAATACTTAAAATTCATTGAACCTCATAATCCTAATTTTAGACTTAAAATAGAAGAAATGAAAAATGCTTTGAGAAATCTAAAAGCATTTGATAACTTAGCATATTCAACTACTAAACTTACTCTAAAAACAGAGCTTAAAGATTCTATTGAAAGTGATACAGTCTATACATATAAGATTAAATATAGAGTAAAAACAAAAGATGAAACAAACCTAGAAGAGCTATATGCTGTTGTGGATAAACGCAATAATATAAAGGTTTGCGAATCTTTTGAAATATCTAATGCTTTCCCTGCTAAGATGAAAAAAATCAGTGATAATGTAAACACTTTAAATAGCAAATCAAATGATAAATTTGTGCTAGAACAAGATTTAGCAGACATATTGGAAGCTATTAGAGAAAAGGATTATTAGTAACTAAATTCAAAAAAAGTATGAAACAGAAGTATAAAAATGAAAAATAATTGCTATCTTAGCAGTCGAAAAAGAAACAGACTCTTCCCAGTTATAGCCGACTAGGAAGAGTTTTTTTATAACTAAAAGTTATAACGACAGGGCTAGGTGTTGAGTCGTATATAACTGCCTAATTATATTGATTAAATCCATATATTTGTCTCCAACATCAACACAGGAACTTATACAACTATATCTCTCCTGCTAAACTATAAAACAGAATAATCATGAAAACAAAACATTTACTTGGAGCGCTACTATCATTTCTTTATACCATTTTTCTTTTTAGTTGCGGTAATGACGATGAAAAAGAAATATATCCTTTATCTTTCGAAAAAGAATATTATGAACGCCCCTTGCTAAGAGCAGCCGATATTATGATTAGAGGCGGAAACAGAGACTACACTGTAACTGTCGAAAAAACTGAAATTTTAAGTATAGATGTAGATTTATCCAGTTCAATAGGAATGGGGAGTTTAAAAATCTACCCTAAAAAGAAAGGAGAAACAAAAGTAAGCGTAAAAGACAACATCACCAACGAAACTGTCGATTTAAAAATTAAAATTACAGACGGATATCTGGCGTATTCAATAAAAGAAAGCAATCATCCGGCACTTTCCAATGGTATTGCGATCTATCTGATCAACAATGAAGCAAAAGACTGTTATTTCTTCCGTTATATTTACGCTCAACACAAACTATCCCCTACTCCGATAGCCAAAGGAACATACGATTTTTCAGTCAAATTAGAAAATGGCTCCGGCAACTCATCACCTACGTATGCCATACCTTATTTAACATTAAATTATGCATCCGATGAACAAGGGAATTTCACAGATGCATCAATCTCTCCCACCCTTCACAAATTAAGATTTGAACTATTTGATGGAGTTACAAACGCAAATGCTGTTGTCAATCTTATACAAAGATATTTAAAGGTAGATTGGGAGCAACTTATTAACAATGCTCCTACTAGAAGTGACTATTTGATCATACCATCGCTGAAGACAACAATAGATAACACGGATTATACCATTATAGGCACTCTTGATACCCGTCCGGAAATACCAGAAAATATTTTAGAGTGACCCATAAAAGATATGAGGCGGAAAATAATGCAAAGCATAGAACGTATGAAAAAATAGCGTATATTTGCGGGCAAAAAATACAAAATGACTACTTACAAGCTTCGCATATTACCGCTATTTTTACTTGTTATTGGGCTTACAACGCTTACTTCAAGCTGCAAAAAGAAAGACATGTCACTGAAATTGAACAAGCCGCACAACATTCGTGGCGTTGCCAGTTACAAACGTTCTTTCCCTGATTTGAACGATGCACATCTGGAAGTCGCTAAAAAGATAGGTATCAGCCCGCTGGCAGACCGAGAGGAAGCGGAAGCAATGAAAGAAAAGCTGACTCATATCACTGATAATGAATTTTATGCAGTGGATTCATTGACACATTCCATTCCCTACCTCGTTCCACGTGCCAGCGCATTGCTCGATACAATCGGCTCCAACTTCCTCGATTCATTGGCTGCCAAAGGTCTGAATCCCAACCAGGTAATCATCACCTCCGTACTACGTACTGAAAACGATGTGAAACGTCTCCGCCGTCGCAATGGAAATGCCTCCGCCAACTCGGCACATTGTTTCGGAGCTACTTTTGATGTTAGTTGGAAACGTTTTAAGAAAGTGGAAGATAAAGACGGTCGCCCTATGCAGGACGTGAGTGCCGACACACTGAAGCTTGTTCTATCCGAAGTTTTAAGAGATCTACGACAAGCTGAAAAATGCTATATCAAATACGAACTGAAACAAGGTTGTTTCCATATTACTGCCCGATAAACGGAAGATGAATGTAAATTGCAGTAAAATTCACCTCTAAACAATCAGAGAATCCAAAACGTTTGATTAAATTTGCAGAAATTTTTCTTTAATACGACTTAATGATAGAGAAACTGATTGTTCTTGAGGACATTGATCCGGTTATTTTTTACGGCGTAAACAACGCCAACATACAGTTAATTAAAGCTTTATATCCAAAGCTACGCATAGTTGCCCGAGGCAATGTCATCAAAGTGCTGGGCGACGAGGAAGAAATGTGTGCCTTCGAAGAAAATATCACCAAACTTGAAAAGTACTGCGCCGAATATAATTCACTGAAAGAAGAAGTTATCATTGACATTATAAAAGGAAATGCGCCGCAAGCGGAACAGACAGGAAACGTGATTGTGTTCAGCGTCACGGGAAAACCTATCATCCCCCGAAGCGAAAACCAGTTGAAACTGGTAGAAGGATTCGCCAAGAATGATATGGTATTCGCCATCGGTCCGGCAGGTTCGGGAAAGACATACACCGCTATCGCTCTCGCCGTACGTGCATTGAAGAATAAAGAAATCAAAAAAATTATCCTTAGCCGCCCCGCCGTAGAAGCCGGAGAAAAGCTTGGTTTCCTGCCCGGCGACATGAAAGATAAGATCGACCCATACCTGCAACCTTTATACGATGCCCTGCAAGATATGATACCTGCTGCCAAGTTAAAGGAATACATGGAATTGAACATTATCCAAATTGCCCCGTTAGCCTTTATGCGCGGACGCACGCTGAATGATGCGGTCGTCATTTTGGACGAAGCCCAGAATACCACCACACAGCAAATCAAAATGTTCCTCACCCGTATGGGTATGAACACCAAGATGATCGTGACGGGAGACATGACACAGATTGACCTCCCCGCTTCACAAACATCGGGATTGGTGCAAGCTCTCCGCATCTTGAAGGGAGTGAAAGGTATCAGTTTTGTTGAACTGAATAAAAAAGATATCGTACGCCATAAACTGGTGGAACGTATCGTGGATGCTTACGAAAAATTCGACAAAGAAGCGAAAGCCGAACGGGAGAAACGGAAAAACGAACAACTGGTTATCAACGGCGAACGTCCGGTGAAACTAGCCAAAGACTAATCGTCTTTAGATTCGGAATCCTATTGCGACTTGTTATTTGTAACTTGTAATTTGTAATTATAATAAAGACAATGAAAGCATTAACAAAAACAGATTTCAACTTTCCGGGACAGAAAAGCGTGTACCACGGAAAAGTGCGCGATGTGTACAACATCAACGGCGAAAAACTCGTCATGGTAGCAACCGACCGTATTTCGGCCTTTGACGTAGTACTTCCTGAAGGTATTCCTTACAAAGGACAAATGCTGAACCAGATTGCAGCTAAATTCCTCGATGCCACTACTGACATCTGTCCGAACTGGAAAATGGCTACTCCGGACCCAATGGTAACGGTAGGCGTATTGTGTGAAGGTTTTCCGGTAGAAATGATTGTACGCGGTTACCTGTGTGGTAGCGCATGGCGTACTTACAAAAGCGGTGTACGCGAAATTTGCGGCGTGAAGTTGCCGGACGGAATGCGCGAAAACCAGAAATTCCCGGAACCCATCGTTACTCCGACTACGAAAGCTGAAATGGGATTGCACGACGAAGACATCTCTAAGGAAGAAATCCTGAAACAAGGACTGGCTACTCCGGAAGAGTATGAAATTCTCGAAAAATATACATTAGCTCTCTTCAAACGCGGTACTGAAATCGCAGCAGAGCGCGGACTGATCCTCGTAGATACAAAATACGAATTCGGTAAGCACAATGGCACTATCTACCTGATGGACGAAATCCACACTCCGGATTCAAGCCGCTATTTCTACTCTGAAGGTTATCAGGAACGTTTCGAAAAAGGCGAACCGCAGAAACAACTTTCTAAAGAATTCGTTCGTGAATGGTTGATGGAAAACGGTTTCCAGGGCAAAGACGGTCAGAAAGTACCGGAAATGACTCCGGCTATCGTACAAAGCATCAGTGACCGTTACATCGAATTGTTTGAAAACATCACCGGTGAGAAATTTGTGAAAGAAGATACTAGCAATATCGCTGAACGTATATTCAAAAACGTCGAAACTTTTTTGAATAGCTGATAAGCGATAAATGACAGATAATAAATGATAGTTGATAGATGATAAATGATAGTTAATATGCAGCTTATCGCATATAACTATTAACTCTGTCATCTTCCAACTATCATTTATCATCTATCAACTATCAACTATCATTTATCAACTATCAACTAAAAAATGGATTACCCGCAACAACATATCAAGCCTTACGACGAAGAAGGAAAAAAGACCGAGCAAGTGGAACGTATGTTCGACAACATCGCACATGCCTACGACAAGCTGAACCATACCTTATCTTTAGGTATCGACCGCAGCTGGCGCAAAAAAGCTATTGCCTGGTTACGCCCTTTTCAACCGCAGCGAATGATGGATGTAGCGACCGGTACAGGGGATTTTGCCATCCTCGCCTGCCGCAAACTGCAACCTGCCGAACTAATCGGCACGGACATCTCGGAAGGTATGATGAATGTGGGACGTGAAAAAGTAAAAAAGGAAGGACTGTCGGATAAAATATCTTTTGCCCGAGAGGACTGCACTTCACTCTCTTTTGCCGACAATGATTTTGACGCTATTACTGTAGCTTTCGGTATCCGCAACTTCGAAGACCTCGACAAAGGGCTCTCCGAGATGTGCCGCGTACTGAAACCGGGCGGTCATCTTGTAATTCTGGAACTTACCACTCCGGACCGCTTCCCGATGAAACAACTGTTTTCCATCTACTCTAAAGTCGTCATTCCATTATTGGGCAAGCTTCTCTCCAAAGACAACAGTGCCTACCACTATCTGCCGGACACGATCAAAGTATTTCCTCAAGGGGAAGTCATGAAAGGAGTCATCGCACGAGCCGGATTTAGCGAAGTCAACTTCAAACGGCTGACCTTTGGCATTTGCACTCTTTATACCGCGACAAAATAACCTAATAAATTAACCTTATGAAAACAACAAAATCAATTGGACTATTTCTACTCTGCATTTTTTGTTGTATCAATTTCACCTCTTGTGATCCGGCAAACAACGGAGAAGATGATCTAATATGGGATTTCTCTCCCATAGTTCTTTACATTTCAGTACAGGATGCTCAAGGCAATGACTTACTGAATCCACTCACCAAAGGCTCTATTGCCAACCAAGGAATAAAAGCGATCTACAAAGGGGAGACTTACGAAAAAGATGCTCCGCTAAACGAACGCACCAGAGCTTATATGGCCTATTTCACAGGCCTGCAAACAGGAGTAAGCAAAGACGGAAAATATTATCTGACTTTCGGAGAATTCAATGGCGACCATACATTCGACAATGAGAAAGTAGAAATAGACTGGAATGATGGAAAAGAACCATCTGTCATCACTTTTTCCAGTAAACTGACCTGGAAATCAAAGAAAGAACCCGTATTCGACCGGAAATTCTGCCTGAACGGACAAGAAATTGACCAGAAGCAAGGTTTCGTAATTACCAGAACCCCCTCTCAATCTGAACAGAAATTCGATATCGTTGCCGTAGAATATGGCATAGATGTAGAAACGGACGAAATTAAAGAAAAAATAAAAGCCGATTTAGAGAGTAAATCTCCCTATACCAATGAAGAATCATACAGTATATCTATTCAGGAAAAGAACTCAGGTACATATACATTACTCAACTCTGATGGCTTTCCTATAACAAAAAAGGAATTCGCAATCGAAGAAGCAGAAGCTCACGGTATGTATGGAATAACAACTGAAATAGCCAAAACTTGCAGACTTATTCCTCCTGACGACCAAATATACAACCATATAAAATTGAAATTAGGCATTGACGGCGAGAAGTCATCTAACACTTTCAATATCTTTATCGGCCGCCCTTATAATTTCTGGATATACGAAGATTTGACGGAATACTATAAAGACAAATACCCTGACGGTAAAGTAAAAGAAATAGTACGTCTCCTAAAAAGTAAACCCAATAACCCAACTAAGCAATAAATGATTATGGAAAAATATGGTTTAATCGGCTACCCTCTGCGACATTCTTTTTCTATCGGATACTTTAATGAGAAATTCAAATCCGAAGGTATCAATGCAGAGTATGTGAATTTTGAAATTCCCAGCATTAATAACTTCATGGAAGTTATCGAAGAGAATCCCAATTTATGCGGGCTTAATGTGACTATCCCCTACAAAGAACAAGTGATTCCTTTTTTGGATGAACTCGACCGTGATACCGCAAAGATAGGTGCAGTGAATGTCATTAAAATCATCCGCCAGCAGAAAGGAAAAGTCAAACTGGTTGGCTACAACTCCGACATCATCGGATTTACTCAATCCATTCAACCTTTATTGCAGCCTCATCACCAAAAAGCATTGATTCTGGGTACTGGCGGAGCTTCCAAAGCCGTCTACCACGGGCTGAAAAACCTGGGTATTGAAAGTATATTCGTATCACGTACCCACAAAGCCGATGATATGCTGACTTATGAGGAGCTGACTCCCGAAATTATGGCAGAATATACAATCATCGTCAACTGTACTCCCGTAGGTATGTTTCCTAAGGTAGATTTCTGCCCTAATATTCCTTATGAGCTACTGACTCCAAACCATTTGCTCTACGATTTGTTATATAATCCGAATGTTACGCTGTTCATGAAAAAAGGAGAAGCACAAGGGGCTGTTGTTAAAAACGGTCTGGAAATGCTGCTGCTCCAGGCATTTGCCGCATGGGAGATATGGCATAAATAAGGATTAGAGAGAGTTTTTATGAGGAGAAAAGTTGTATATAGCATCATTATTATCATGCTGGCATTGACCGGCTGCACCATCGGAGGAAGTTTTTATATGTTAAACTTTTCATTGACTCCGAATGCCAAGATTTTGTCTAAAGATGCTGACTCTTATCCCTTCATGTATAGAAACTACCCTTTCCTGCGTCCATGGGTGGACAGCCTGAAACAAGTGGATGCATTGAAAGATACTTTCATCATCAATCCGCACGGAATACAACTTCATGCGTATTATGTTGCTGCTCCCCAACCCACCAGTAAGACAGCAGTCATTGTGCATGGACATACAGATAATGCTATCCGTATGTTTATGATTGGTTATCTGTATAATCGAGATTTAGGATATAACATATTACTTCCCGACCTGCAACATCAGGGAGAAAGTGAAGGCCCGGCCATCCAGATGGGATGGAAAGACCGTTGGGACGTATTGCAATGGATGAACATTGCCAATGAAATTTTCGGAGATAGTACACAAATGGTTGTACACGGCATTTCAATGGGAGGTGCGACAACCATGATGGTGTCCGGTGAGGAACAGAAGCCATTTGTTAAATGTTTTGTTGAGGATTGCGGCTACACCAGCGTATGGAACGAATTCTCACATGAGCTTAAAGCCAGTTTCCACCTTCCTCCTTTTCCACTAATGTATACCACAAGTTGGCTCTGCGAAAAGAAATATGGATGGAATTTCAAAGAGGCTTCCTCACTGAAACAAGTAGCCAAATCACAGCTTCCGATGCTGTTTATTCATGGGGATAAAGATACGTATGTACCCACCTGGATGGCATATTCGCTCTACGAAGCCAAACCGGAACCCAAAGAACTATGGATTGTGCCGGGAGCGGCTCATGCTGTTTCATACAAAGAGAATAAACAGGAGTACACCGACCGAGTCCGTGCATTCGTCGGGCAATACATTCATTAAACCTATTATAACAAGGAGTTTTAGATTCATAACAGAAAAAGTTTCTATATTTGCAAACGTAAAATAATCGTTATGAAATCAATATTGACTTTTATACTAGCTACTTTTCTTCTGTTCCCACTACAAGCTCAAGAGAAAGTATACACGGTGGACAACCTCCCGAAAGTTCACCTGCAAAACAAAATGCAATATGTTTGCAACCCGGCCGGCATACTTTCACAGGCTGCTTGTGACAGTATAGACTCCATGCTTTATGCCTTGGAACAACAAACAGGAATTGAAACGGTGGTTGCCGTAGTTCCTTCAATCGGAGAAGAAGATTGTTTCAACTTCTGCCACCAGCTACTCAACCAATGGGGTGTTGGGAAAAAAGGCAAAGATAATGGATTGGTCATTTTGTTGGTCACAGATCAACGTTGTATCCAGTTTTATACCGGTTATGGTCTGGAAGGAGTGCTCCCCGATGCGATCTGCAAAAGGATTCAAACCAAATATATGATTCCTTACCTGAAAGATGGAAATTGGAATGCAGGAATGGTGGCTGGTCTTAAAGCAACTTGCCAGCGTCTTGACGATTCCATGGAAAACGATGCCCTCTCCGATTCGAACGACGGTGGTTCCTTTGATTTTGTTCTTGCCATCCTTTGCTTTATTGTCATCGGTGGAGGTCTTGCTTTCTTTTCTGCACGCAGGCAAAGCCGTTGTCCGAAATGCGGTAAACACCAATTACAAAGAACCGGAAGTGCAGTCGTATCCCGGATTAACGGAGTGAAAACTGAAGATGTCACCTATACATGTAGAAACTGCGGACATACCATCATACGTCGTCAACAAAGTTATGATAGCGACTACCATCACCGGGGAGGTGGCGGAGGCGGTCCATTTATCGGCGGCTTTGGCGGAGGTAGTTTAGGAGGCGGAGGCGGTTTCGGTGAAGGCAGCTTTGGCGGAGGAATGGGAGGCGGTGGCGGTGCCGGCTCACGTTTCTAAAAAAAATGTTGTACAATGTCCTAGTTTCGAAATAAATTAGTAACTTTACTCAATGATTAAGACTGGAAAAAATGAAAGAGAACAAGGAATATCAAGAAAAACAAGAACAAGAAAAAGTTGTCCATGAGCCAGCTGCTTCTTACGGCATGGATGCCGTCACCATGAGGCAGAAAATTATGGAACGGGTAATGCTCATGGAAGATAACCAGCTCAAAGAGATGCTTCGGTTCTCCAACGAACTGGAACAAAAATCATGGTTACTACCACATACTCAAGAAGAATTAGAGACTGCAATCAATAGAAGTATGGAAGATGTCAAAGCTGGAAGGGTTGTTTCACACGAGGATGTTCTCAAATATTATATGAAATGACAAATATTGTTTGGACTCAATCCGCTTTACAAACGCTAGAATTAGTTTATTTACAAACATTACAATATACAAAAAACGAACGTATAGCTGCTAAATTGCATAATAAACTTATCAAAGAAGCAGAGACACTTAGAACTTTCCCGAATGCGGGAAGCATTCTAAACACTTCAGAAAGAGTTACACTCTGTTACAGAGCATTAGTAGTAGATACTAGTTATAAACTTATTTATTACGTTGATGCTAATAAGGATGTAATCATTGTGACAGTCTGGGACGTTCGTCAAAACCCCGATAAATTAACAAAAACTATAGAATAATTAACAACATGAAGAAGTCAATTATTATCATCTTAGCCGTTGTGGCTATCCTTGTCATATGGGCAGTAAGTGTATATAACGGTCTGGTTACTATGGACGAGAACGTAAGTGGTCAATGGGCAAATGTAGAGACTCAATACCAACGCCGTGCCGACTTGATACCTAATTTGGTAAATACCGTGAAAGGATATGCGACACATGAAAAGGAAACATTAGAGGGAGTTGTTGCCGCACGTAGCCAGGCAACTCAAATTAAAGTGGACGCCGCCGATCTGACACCGGAAAAGCTGGCGCAATATCAAAAGGCACAAGGTGCTGTAACATCAGCACTGGGCAAGTTATTAGCTATTACCGAGAATTATCCGGACTTAAAAGCTAATCAGAACTTCCTGGAATTACAGGCTCAACTGGAAGGAACTGAAAACCGTATCAATGTAGCACGCAAAAATTTCAATGATGCTGCACAGGCTTATAACACCAATATCCGCCGTTTCCCAAAGAATATCTTTGCAGGAATGTTCGGTTTTGATAAGAAAGCATATTTTGAAGCAGAAGAAGGAAGTGAGAAGGCTCCGAAAGTAGAATTCTAAAAAAGATTTGATAAAGCCCTTACATATTAAGAGTTAAAATCACAGTTCTCATTACTATGATTTTAACTCTTAATTTTCTATTATTATTCTCCTTTTCAAGAGAATATTCTAAAGTAAAATAGTTAATGATTAACATTTGCCAGTACCTAGTTGGCTGTACCAAAAAAAAGCTGTACTTTTGCAGCCGTATACAATATAATTCTATAACTCATGAGTAATCAACGATACATGATGCGTGGAGTAAGCGCATCAAAAGAAGATGTGCACAACGCCATCAAGAACATCGACAAAGGAATTTTCCCGAAAGCATTTTGCAAAATTATCCCCGATATATTGGGAGGTGACCCGGACTATTGCAACATTATGCACGCCGACGGTGCCGGAACCAAATCATCTCTTGCTTATATGTACTGGAAAGAAACGGGTGATTTGTCCGTTTGGAAAGGTATTGCACAGGATGCATTGATTATGAATATCGACGACCTGCTTTGTGTAGGTGCCGTAGACAATATTCTTGTCTCTTCTACCATTGGACGTAATAAACTGTTGATTCCCGGAGAAGTAATCTCCGCCATCATCAATGGAACAGATGAATTGCTGGCCGAACTCCGTGAAATGGGTGTAGGGGTATACGCAACCGGTGGTGAAACTGCTGATGTCGGCGACTTGGTTCGTACGATCATCGTTGACTCGACCGTAACTTGTCGCATGAAGCGTTCAGACGTTATCGACAATGCCAATATTCGTCCGGGTGACGTGATCGTCGGTCTGGCTTCTTACGGACAAGCTACTTACGAAAAAGAATACAATGGCGGTATGGGCAGTAATGGTTTGACAAGTGCCCGTCACGATGTATTCGGAAAATATCTTGCTGAAAAATATCCGGAAAGCTACGATGCTGCCGTTCCTGAAGAATTAGTTTACTCCGGCAAGTTAAAACTGACAGACAGTGTAGAAGATTCTCCAATTGATGCAGGTAAGTTAGTACTCTCCCCTACTCGTACATACGCACCAGTAGTGAAGAAATTACTCGATGCACTGCGCCCGGAAATCCACGGAATGGTACACTGCTCCGGTGGTGCACAAACCAAAGTTTTACACTTTGTTGAAAACGTTCGTGTAGTAAAAGATAATCTTTTCCCTGTTCCTCCCTTATTCAAAACTATTCAAGAACAAAGCGGTACGGACTGGGCAGAAATGTACAAGGTATTCAATATGGGACATCGCCTCGAAGTCTACTTGTCACCGGAACATGCAGAAGAAGTAATTGCTATTTCCGAGTCATTCGGTATCCCGGCACAGATTGTAGGACGTGTTGAAGCATGTGAGCAAACAGAATTAATCATTAAGAGCGAATTCGGAGAATTTAGATATTAAAGAATGGCAGATAACAGTACCATATTAGAAAAATTAGACGGACTCGTAGCCCGTTTTGAAGAAATATCTACCCTTATCACAGACCCGGCAGTGATTGCCGATCAGAAACGTTACGTCAAGTTGACTAAAGAATATAAGGAATTAGACGACTTGATGAAAGCAAGGAAAGAATATATCCAATTACTGGGTAATATTGAAGAAGCTAAAAATATCCTTGCTAATGAATCGGACGCCGAAATGCGCGAGATGGCGAAAGAAGAAATGGACAATAGTCAAGAGCGCCTTCCGGTATTGGAAGAAGAAATCAAACTGATGCTTGTCCCTGCCGATCCGCAAGACAGCAAAAACGCAATTCTTGAAATCCGTGGTGGTGCAGGAGGTGATGAAGCAGCTATCTTTGCCGGTGACCTCTTTCGCATGTATGCCAAATTCTGTGAAACCAAAGGTTGGAAGATGGAAGTCTCCAATGCAAACGAAGGGACAGCAGGAGGATTCAAAGAAGTTGTTTGTAGCGTTACAGGTGATAATGTATACGGAATTTTAAAATATGAATCGGGAGTACACCGCGTACAGCGTGTTCCTGCTACCGAAACACAAGGACGTGTTCATACTTCTGCCGCATCAGTGGCGGTACTTCCCGAAGCTGAAGAATTCGATGTAGTCATCAACGAAGGAGAAATCAAATGGGATACTTTCCGAAGTGGTGGTGCCGGTGGACAAAATGTAAATAAGGTAGAATCCGGAGTACGTCTGCGTTATATCTGGAAGAACCCGAATACAGGCATTGCCGAAGAAATACTTATTGAATGTACCGAAACACGTGACCAACCGAAAAATAAAGAACGTGCTTTGGCCCGTCTCCGTACATTTATCTATGACAAGGAACATCAGAAATACATCGATGACATTGCCTCCAAACGTAAAACAATGGTATCGACCGGAGACCGTTCTGCTAAAATCCGCACCTACAACTATCCACAGGGACGAATCACCGATCATCGCATCAATTACACGATTTATAATCTTGCTGCATTCATGGATGGGGATATTCAAGACTGTATCGACCACCTGATCGTAGCAGAAAACGCGGAACGCTTGAAAGAAAGCGAACTTTAGAAAAATGAAGAGTTGATAGTTGAGAATGATTTCTTAGAAATAGTCAATAGTAAATTGTATAATAGTAAATAATAAGATGGATAAGCAACAATTATTTGAAAACATAAAGCGCAAAAAATCATTCCTTTGTGTAGGACTTGATACTGACATCAAGAAAATCCCAGAGCATCTGTTGAAAGAAGAAGATCCGATCTTTGCATTCAACAAAGCCATCATTGACGCGACAGCTGATTTGTGCATCGCCTATAAGCCTAATCTGGCTTTCTATGAAAGCATGGGCGTAAAAGGATGGATCGCATTCGAAAAGACAGTAAAATACATCAAAGATAACTATCCGGATCAATTCATCATCGCTGACGCAAAGCGTGGTGACATCGGAAATACTTCTGCAATGTACGCCCGCACCTTCTTTGAAGAACTTAATATCGACTCTGTAACGGTAGCTCCTTATATGGGCGAAGACAGCGTTACTCCGTTCCTTACCTATGAAGGTAAATGGGTGATTCTGTTGGCATTGACTTCCAACAAAGGTTCACATGACTTCCAACTAACAGAAGATGTAAACGGCGAACGTCTGTTCGAGAAAGTATTACGTAAATCACAAGAATGGGCTAGTGACGACCGTATGATGTATGTGGTAGGTGCCACTCAAGGACGTGCTTTCGAAGATATTCGTAAAATTGTTCCGAACCATTTCCTTCTCGTACCAGGTGTAGGAGCACAAGGCGGCTCGCTCGAAGAAGTTTGTAAATACGGAATGAACAGTACATGCGGATTAATTGTTAATTCCTCACGTGGTATCATCTACGTAGATAAAACAGAGAAATTTGCAGAAGCTGCCCGCACCGCCGCACAAGAAGTACAGGCGCAAATGGCTGAACAACTCAAAGCAATTCTCTGAAAAGAGAAAAAGGATCTCTAAAGAAAACGAATGCCTTACGAAAGAAAGATAATTAACGACCCCGTATTCGGGTTCATCAATATTCCAAAGGGGTTACTGTACGATATAGTACGGCATCCCCTTTTGCAGCGTCTTACCCGCATCAAGCAGGTAGGATTATCATCTGTTGTATACCCCGGTGCGCAACACACCCGCTTCCAACACTCTTTAGGTGCTTTTCACTTGATGAGTGAAGCTATCACCCAACTGGCTTCTAAAGGTAATTTTATCTTTGACAGCGAAGCGGAAGCTGTACAGGCGGCCATCCTGTTACATGATATAGGACATGGTCCCTTCTCACATGTACTGGAAGATACTATAGTAAAAGGAGTCTCCCACGAAGAGATTTCCCTCATGCTGATGGAACGGATGAACAAAGAGATGAACGGTCAGCTTAGTCTTGCCATTCAAATCTTCAAAGACGAATATCCCAAACGCTTTCTCCATCAACTTGTAAGTGGTCAGCTGGATATGGACAGATTGGATTATCTTCGCCGCGACAGCTTTTACACAGGCGTGACAGAAGGAAATATCGGTTCCGCACGAATTATAAAAATGCTTGATGTAGCGGACGACCGCCTGGTTATCGAATCCAAAGGGATCTACTCTATTGAGAATTTCCTTACGGCACGTCGCCTGATGTACTGGCAAGTATATCTGCATAAGACGTCCGTCGCATACGAAAAAATGCTTATCAGTACCCTATTACGTGCTAAAGAACTGGCATCACAAGGAGTGGAACTGTTCGCATCACCCGCATTACGTTTTTTCCTTTACAATGATATCAATCCTACGGAGTTCTATAATAATCCCGACTGTCTGGAGAATTTTATTCAACTGGACGACAATGATATATGGACAGCCTTGAAAGTGTGGAGCACCCATGCAGACAAGGTACTTTCTACTTTAAGCACGGGAATGATAAACCGAAATATCTTTAAAGTAGAAATTTCATCGGAACCGATTAGTGAGGACAGAAAAAAAGAATTAACTTTGCACATCAGCCAGCAATTAGGTATAACCCTTTCCGAAGCGAACTATTTTGTCTCTACCCCCAGCATCGAAAAGAATATGTATGACCCGGCAGATGACAGTATTGACATTATCTACAAAGACGGCACTATCAAAAATATTGCCGAAGCATCGGACATGCTGAACATCTCATTATTGTCCAAAAAGGTAAAGAAATACTATCTCTGCTATCAGAGATTACACAGATAAGTATAAAATATTCATGCAATAACACGGAAATCTGAAAAAAAAATCCGTTATTTGTGAACTAATTAAATTTTAAATTAAAGACATGGAGTTCTCGGCTAAGCAAATTGCAGCATTTATCCAAGGGGAAATCATTGGAGACGAAAACGCTACGGTACACACATTCGCTAAAATTGAAGAGGGAATGCCCGGAGCAATTTCTTTCCTGTCAAATCCCAAATATACACCTTACATCTACGAGACACAATCAAGCATTGTCCTGGTTAATAAGGACTTCACTCCCGAGCACGAAATTAAAACTACTCTGATAAAAGTAGACAATGCATATGAAAGTCTGGCTAAATTACTCAATCTTTATGAGATGAGCAAGCCTAAGAAACAAGGTATAGATTCATTAGCTTTCGTTGCACCCAGCGCCAAAATTGGTGAGAACGTATACATCGGTGCATTTGCCTATATCGGTGAAAATACCGTGATCGGAGATAATACCCAAATTTATCCACACACTTTTGTTGGAGATGGCGTGAAGATAGGCAACAGTTGCTTGCTTTACTCTAATGTAAATGTTTATCATGATTGCCGCATAGGTAACGAATGTATTCTACACTCGGGTGCAGTGATCGGAGCTGACGGATTTGGTTTTGCTCCCACCCCGAACGGATACGATAAGATTCCGCAAATCGGAATTGTTATTCTGGAAGATAAAGTAGATATAGGTGCTAATACTTGTGTAGACCGTGCTACAATGGGAGCTACGGTAGTGCATAGTGGTGTCAAATTAGACAATCTGATACAAATAGCACATAATGATGAAATAGGTTCGCATACCGTAATGGCTGCACAAGCCGGAATTGCCGGTTCTACCAAAATTGGTGAATGGTGTATGATAGGAGGTCAGGTAGGTATTGCAGGACATTCCAAAATAGGAGACAAAGTTGGTTTAGGTGCACAGTCAGGTGTACCCGGAGATATTAAATCCGGTAGCCAGCTTATCGGAACTCCTCCTATGGAACTGAAGCAATACTTCAAAGCATCCGTCGCACAAAGAAGCTTACCGGATATGCAGAAAGAATTGCGTAATTTGCGCAAAGAAATAGAAGAATTAAAACAACTATTAAATAAGTAAATAAGTAACCAATGCTGAAACAAAAAACGCTGAAAGATAGCTTTTCACTGAGCGGGAAAGGTCTTCACACTGGACTTGATCTCACTGTAACATTTAATCCTGCTCCGGACAATCATGGATATAAAATCCAGCGCATTGACGTAGAAGGACAACCAACTATCGATGCAGTAGCCGACAATGTGACAGAAACCACTCGTGGTACTGTATTGTCGAAGAATGGAGTCAAAGTAAGCACCGTTGAACATGGTATGGCAGCCCTCTACGCATTGGGCATTGATAACTGCCTTATTCAGGTTAACGGACCGGAATTTCCTATTTTAGATGGTAGTGCACAATATTATGTACAAGAAATAGAACGTGTAGGAACAGTAGAACAAAATGCCGTCAAAGACTTTTATATTATCAAGTCTAAAATTGAGTTCCGGGATGAAACGACTGGTTCTTCTATCATCGTACTTCCTGACGAGAATTTCAGTCTGAATGTACTGGTTTCTTACGATTCAACCATTATCCCGAATCAGTTTGCTACACTTGAGGATATGCATAATTTCAAAGACGAAGTGGCTGCCAGCCGTACTTTCGTCTTTGTTCGCGAAATAGAACCGCTGCTCTCCGCCGGATTGATTAAAGGGGGTGACCTGGACAATGCAATCGTCATCTACGAGCGTAAAATGTCACAGGAAAGTTTCGACAAGTTGGCAGATGTGATGAGAGTACCTCACATGGACGCTGAACAATTAGGCTATATCAATCACAAACCGTTGGTTTGGGCAAACGAATGTGCCCGCCACAAATTGTTGGATGTAATCGGTGACCTTGCTTTAATCGGTAAACCGATAAAAGGCCGGATCATTGCTACCCGTCCCGGACATACTATCAATAATAAGTTTGCACGCCAAATGCGGAAAGAAATCCGTTTGCACGAAATACAGGCGCCAAGTTACGACTGTAACCGTGAGCCGGTAATGGATGTAAACCGTATCCGCGAATTGTTGCCACACCGCTATCCTTTCCAACTGGTTGACAAAGTGATTGAGATTGGTGCTAATTACATTGTAGGTATCAAAAATATCACAGCTAACGAACCTTTCTTTCAGGGACATTTCCCACAAGAACCTGTTATGCCGGGAGTACTTCAAGTAGAAGCAATGGCACAAGTCGGTGGTTTACTTGTCTTAAATTCAGTAGACGAACCTGAACGTTATTCTACCTATTTCATGAAAATAGATGGAGTAAAATTTCGCCAGAAAGTAGTGCCGGGAGATACTATTATCTTCCGTGTAGAAATGCTGGCACCTATCCGCCGTGGCATCTCTACTATGAAAGGATATGCATTTGTTGGCGAGAAAGTTGTTTGCGAAGCAGAGTTCATGGCACAAATAGTGAAAAATAAGTAATAATTGATATATTAAAAGCATGATAAGTCCTTTAGCGTATATTCATCCCGAAGCTAAAATTGGGGAAAATGTAGAAATTGCGCCTTTTGTATTTATAGATAAGAACGTAGTTATCGGCGACAACAATAAAATTATGGCTAACGCCAATATTTTATATGGTTCACGTATTGGTAACGGAAACACTATTTTTCCGGGTGCCGTAATCGGAGCCATTCCGCAGGACCTTAAGTTTCGCGGTGAGGAATCAACAGCCGAAATCGGGGATAATAATCTGATTCGTGAAAATGTAACAATCAACCGTGGTACAGCAGCTAAAGGGCGCACGATTGTAGGAAATAACAATTTACTGATGGAGGGTGTACACGTGGCACACGACGCATTAGTTGGTAATGGATGTATCATCGGTAACTCTACCAAGATGGCAGGTGAAATCATTATTGATGATAATGCGATTGTCAGCGCCAATGTATTGATGCACCAATTCTGTCATGTAGGGAGTCATGTAATGATTCAGGGCGGATGCCGCTTCAGTAAAGATATTCCTCCTTACATCATCGCAGGACGCGAACCGATTGCTTTTAGTGGAATCAACATCATCGGCCTGCGTCGTCGTGGTTTTGCCAATGAAGTGATCGAAAGTATTCACAATGCATATCGTATCATTTATCAAAGTGGTTTGAACACGACAGAAGCATTGAAAAAAATAGAAGATGAATTTGAAAAAAGTCCGGAAATTGACTATATTATCGATTTCATCCGTAATTCAGAACGTGGTATCATTAAATAAACAGTTCAAAATAGTCATATTATGATATACAGATTTACTATCATATCTGATGAAGTTGACGATTTTGTCAGAGAAATACAAATTGATCCGGAAGCTACTTTTTATGACTTCCATGAAGCAATACTGAAATCAGTAGGGTACAAAAACGACCAGATGACTTCTTTCTTTATCTGCGATGACGATTGGGAAAAAGGAAAAGAAGTAACCTTGGAAGAAATGGACGACAATCCGGAAATGGATAGCTGGGTAATGAAAGAGACTGCTATCAGTGAACTGGTAGAAGATGAAAAACAGAAACTGCTATATGTATTCGATTACATAACAGAACGTTGTTTCTTCATCGAACTATCCGAAATTATCACCGGAAAAGATATGGATGGCGCCAAATGTACCAAGAAATCAGGAGATGCTCCTAAACAAACGGTAGATTTTGAAGAAATGGCCGCTGCCAGCGGTTCTCTTGATCTGGATGAAAACTTCTATGGAGACCAAGATTTCGACATGGAAGACTTCGATCAGGAAGGATTCGACATAGGCGGCGACGCAAGTACTCCATACGAAGAAGAAAAATTCTAAGTATTAAGTACTAGGTATTAGGTATTAATTGCTATGCAGCGCCAGGCAGTTAATACCTAATATTTTTTAGTTCCGCACACATCTTAATACTCAATACTTAATACTTAAAAGCCCAATGCCTACTCTCATCGTTCTTATAGGTCCTACAGGTGTAGGGAAAACGGAATTGAGCCTGCGCTTAGCAGAAACTTTTCAGACAAGTATTGTATCTGCCGATTCAAGACAGCTTTATGCCGAATTAAAAATAGGCACGGCAGCTCCTACTCCCGATCAACTTAAACGTGTCCCTCATCAATTGGTTGGTACACTCCACCTTACAGACTATTACAGCGCCGCCCAATATGAAATAGAAGCGTTGGAAATTCTCGAGAAATTATTTACGCAACACGAGGTCGTGATTCTCACAGGTGGCTCAATGATGTATGTAGATGCTATCTGTAAAGGTATCGACGATATTCCTACCGTTGATGCGGAAACCCGTCAACTCATGCTACAGAAATATGAGGAGGAAGGACTTGAACAACTCTGTGCAGAACTTCGCCTGCTAGATCCGGAATATTATCGGATAGTGGATCTAAAGAATCCCAAACGGGTAATTCATGCATTGGAAATTTGCTATATGACCGGACGCACTTATACCTCTTTTCGCACCCAACAAAAAAAGCAACGTCCTTTCCGCATTCTAAAAATCGGTCTGACTCGCGACCGGGAAGAATTGTATGACCGTATTAACCGTCGGGTAGATCAGATGATAGAGGAAGGATTACTGGAAGAAGTACGCTCGGTACTTCCCTATCGCCACCTCAATTCGCTCAATACAGTAGGTTATAAAGAACTGTTCAAGTATCTGGATGGAGAATGGGAACTCCCCTTTGCCATAGATAAAATCAAGCAAAACTCCCGCATTTATTCGCGTAAACAGATGACTTGGTTCAAAAGAGATGAAGAAATACAATGGTTCCATCCGGAACAAGAAACGGAGATACTAGCGTACCTCCGTCAATTCTTATCATAATGTATTTTGACCGTATTTGAAAATAGAGAGTATTTGAAAATCCGCTGTTATTCTTCGGATACGGTTATTTTTATTGTTGAAGTTACTGTATCATTCACAGTACGAATAGGAATCTGACGGACTTGATACTCCTCCTTTACTAAAAGATTCACCTCAATCACTCCATTCTTCCCCTTATCACCATAAGCCGCCAAAGCATTCTTATCTTTCAATACAGATATACTTCTAATACGATCAGGAGATATATTTGCCAAAGGATCATCACCAGAAGCCTCTTTGCCATCAATAATAATCAAAGGCTTCCCTCCAGTAGCAGAATGAAACGTAACACCCCAATTCTTAGCCCCACTATTCAATGCGTCTAACCTTGTTTTATTAAGACTTCCTACTTCTATCTTTTTCGGTTTAAACTTCTTTTCCGAATATAGCTTTATATCCATCAATCCATCCTTGGCCTTTTCCCCATAAATCTTGATAGCCTTTTCAGCACCTATAACCGAGATACTCTCAATACGTTCCGGATTCAAAGCATTTACCACTTCATAATCCGACTCCTTCCCATTAATAATAACTAAAGGTTTTTCTTCACCTGAAACTTCCCGCACCGAAAGAGCCACCTTCTTTTCTCCAGATGTTAAGACAGAATCTTTCTTTTCTGCACGATACCCTACTACTATCACCTTATTTTTAGCAGTATCAGCCGGTTCCTTAACAACATTTTCTTCACTCTTTTTTTCTACAATTGCTGCCAAATCATTAACTTTGGCAACAGAAATCTCTTCCATTTTTTCAGAGATTTCAGGACGGGCAAAAGCAGTTACTGCAATAGCTGCCAACGGAAGTACATACAAATACTTCAACCGTGCCCACGGATTCGATTTTTCTTTTAACATCATAGTGATACGTTTTTTAAGTTTACTGTGATTAAAGCTGTTGGCCATAGAGTAGAGCCTTGTGCCAACAGCTTTTTTTATTAATAATAGTTGATATTCCTTCGCGTTTACACCCTCATTGATTACAGTCTCATCCGCTTCGTACTCATGAATATTCTGCAACTCCTGTTTCAACAACCATGCACCGGGATTGAACCATTGGAAAAAGATACAAATATCCGCCACCAATAAGTCAACTGAATGACGATGGTGAATATGAGCCATTTCATGAATAAGGATTTCCCTCCCGTTTTCCTTCAGGTCTTTCCGGCTGATGACAATATACTTCATCCAACTGAACGGAGCTATCTCCTGATTGTGCACCACAAGTGTAACCCCTTTCTCCAACTTCTCATGTTTACCGGAATGTATCAACCGGAAGAGACAAATCAAAGAATAGATATTGCGACAGGCAAGAAACAGAATGCCCGCCAAATAAACCAGCAGAACCACCTGTACCCAAGATATAGCCGACGTCTCCTGCACTACATCAGCATCAACAGGGGTAGCTTCCAACTCTGCCATCAGTAGCAACTGCTCGATGGAAAGCATAGCCTGTTGCACCTCAACCTGATGCCGGGTAGTTACTTCGATACAAGGAATGAGTAATGAAAAGAACAACACTCCCAATAAAGCCATTCGATTGAAACGATGAAAAGTTTCCTTGCTAAGCAATAACCTGAAAAACAGGTAAAACAAAACAAGACAAACTGACGATTTTAATATATAGATGAAGAAAACTCCCATAGCATAGATTTTCGTTAAAAAGATTAGTGTTTCTTATCAGCCTGTTCCACTTCGTGAATGAGTTGTTTCAATTCATCCAGCGAAATATCTTCCTCCTTAACCAAAGAAGAAACAGCATTCAGATAAGAATTATTAAAATACTTGCTAATCACATTCCGCAACGTTCCTTTACGAAAATCCTCTTCGCTGACTACGGGATAGTATTGATAAGTATTCCCAAAAGTATAGTGAGCTAAAAAGCCTTTTTCTTCCAGCCCACGCACAATCGTAGATAATGTATTAAAATGCGGCTTGGGCTCTTCATAGAAAGCCAACATTTCTTTCACGAACAAGGGGCCTTTTTCCCAGAAAAAGCCCATGATTTCTTCTTCTTTTGCTGTTAATCCTTTCATATCTGCAACTTTGTTTGCTGCAAATAACGAAAAGTTTTAGTTCATAAACTAATTTATCTAGTTAAAGTAAACTAAAAGATATAGTTAAGAAGAAAATCTTACTATTAAATACCTGTGAAGCAGAATTTCTACTAATCCTTTAGCCCCACAGTTTATTCACAATAAAGTTGCCGATATAAAATAAGTCGCCCATAAAAACAATACTGAATACCAGAAAAGTGAAACAAGTACTCCACCGGGCTCCTCCATCCTCTTCGCCGCGTTTGATACGGAGCAGGGAACTATGCAAACAATCACCTGCTATGAACAGCACAAACAAACTCGGTATCAAGTCACCCCACGATACCAACCACAGATTATCCCCCTTCCCCAACAGGAATGTCAATGCTACGGCCAATAAGAAGACAGAAGCATATTGCAAGTCTTTTCTTTTTGAATTCATAGTGGTAATGTTTAAAGTCCTTTTCACAAAGATATTGAATCTCACCCAATAATCCTTATCAAATCTATATAAAAATCGGTCAGGCTTTGTTGAATCTAAGTTTATTGTTACTTTTGCAAGTACGAATTAAAACCAAAACCGATTATAAAAGCAGATGAAAAAGATCAGCATCACTTTATTACTCTGCCTTCTCTGTCTGACCGGAATGGCACAAGGACAAAAGGCACTCGATTTAAAAGATATCACCTCCGGACGTTTCCGCCCGGAAAATATCCAGGGAGTAATCCCCATGCCTGATGGCGAACACTACACGCAGATGAACGCCGACGGCACGCAAATCATTAAATACTCTTTCAAAACAGGCGAGAAAGTAGAAGTGATTTTCGATGTAAGCACTACACGCGAATGTGACTTCAAGAACTTCGACAGTTACCAGTTCTCGCCCGACGGTCAGAAATTACTGATTGCTACTAAAACGACACCTATATATAGGCATTCATACACAGCTGTACATTACATTTACCCTTTGAAACGAAATGATAAGGGCGTTACGACAAACAACATTATTGAACGGCTGTCTGACGGTGGACCTCAACAGGTCCCCGTCTTTTCTCCAGACGGTACAATGATTGCTTTTGTCCGCAACAATAACATATTTCTTGTTAAGCTGCTTTATGGCAACAGTGAAAGCCAAATTACGGAGGATGGCAAACAGAACTCTGTAATCAACGGCATCCCCGACTGGGTGTATGAAGAAGAGTTCGGTTTCGACCGTGCTTTGGAATTCAGCGCTGATAATACACTGATCGCTTTCATCCGCTTCGATGAGTCAGAAGTTCCCTCCTACTCTTTTCCGGTATTTGCCGGACAGGCACCCCGTATTGATGCCTTAAAAGATTATCCGGGTGAATATACCTACAAGTATCCGAAAGCCGGATACCCGAATTCGAAAGTAGAAGTACGCACGTATGACATCAAGTCACACGTCACCCGTACGATGAAACTCCCGTTGGATGCAGATGGATACATTCCACGCATCCGTTTCACAAAGGATGCCAACAAATTGGCTATCATGACATTAAACCGTCATCAAGACCGTTTCGACCTCTACTTTGCCGATCCTCGCTCAACACTTTGCAAACTAATGCTCCGTGATGAATCTCCTTATTACATAAAGGAGAATATTTTCGATAACATCCAGTTCTATCCCGAATATTTCAGCATGCTTAGCGAACGTGACGGTTACAGTCATCTCTATTGGTATAGCATGGGAGGTAACTTGATTAAAAAGGTTACTAACGGTAAGTTCGAAGTGAAAGATTTTCTGGGATATGATGAAGAAGATGGTTCTTTCTATTATACCAGCAACGAAGAGAGTCCTCTGCGCAAGGCTGTCTATAAAATAGATAAGAAAGGCAAAAAGACCAAATTGTCTCAACAGGCAGGAACCAATACGCCTCTCTTCAGCAAATCGATGAAGTATTATATGAACAAGTTCTCCAGCTTGGATACTCCTATGTTGGTTACCTTGAACGATAATTCAGGCAAAACGCTCAAAACGCTTATTACAAATGATGCGTTGAAACAAACATTGTCCGGATATGCAGTACCACAAAAAGAGTTCTTTACTTTCCAGACTACAGATGGCGTGAAGTTGAACGGCTGGATGATGAAACCGGTTAATTTCTCCGCATCCAAAAAATATCCGGTACTGATGTATCAATATAGTGGCCCGGGTTCCCAACAGGTATTGGATACTTGGGGAATCAGCTGGGAGACATACATGGCAAGCCTCGGTTATATCGTGGTATGTGTAGATGGTCGTGGCACTGGAGGCCGTGGAGAAGCTTTTGAGAAATGTACCTATTTGAAAATCGGAGTCAAAGAAGCCAAAGACCAGGTGGAAACAGCGCTTTACCTAGGCAAACAAGCGTATGTGGACAAAGACCGCATTGGTATCTGGGGTTGGAGTTATGGCGGATATATGACTCTTATGAGCATGAGCGAGGGAACTCCTGTATTCAAAGCCGGAGTAGCCGTAGCCGCACCGACCGACTGGCGTTTCTATGATACGATTTACACCGAACGTTTCATGCGCACTCCCAAAGAAAATGCGGAAGGATATAAGGAATCATCAGCTTTCACCCGTGCCGACAAACTTCATGGAAACTTGTTGCTGGTACATGGTATGGCAGACGACAATGTTCACTTCCAGAACTGTGCAGAATATGCCGAGCAGTTAGTCCAGCTTGGAAAACAATTTGATATGCAAGTGTACACGAACCGTAATCATGGAATATATGGTGGCAACACCCGCCAACACCTGTACACACGGTTGACCAACTTCTTCTTGAACAACTTATAATGACGGATAGAGTACGTAAGCCCGAATGGCTGAAAATTAATATCGGTGCCAACGAACGATACACCGAAACAAAGCGAATTGTCGACTCCCACTGCTTGCACACGATATGCAGCAGTGGGCGTTGCCCTAATATGGGGGAATGTTGGGGAAAAGGAACAGCCACCTTCATGATTGGCGGTGACATCTGCACGCGTAGCTGTAAATTTTGCAACACACAGACAGGACGTCCCCATCCGTTAGATGCAAACGAGCCTACCCATGTAGCAGAATCCATCGCACTGATGAAACTGGATCATGCCGTCATCACCTCTGTAGACCGGGATGATTTACCTGATTTGGGAGCAGAACATTGGGCACGTACCATCCGGGAAATAAAACGGTTGAATCCACAGACAACCATTGAAGTACTGATTCCGGATTTTCAAGGCAGAATGGAGTTGGTAGATTTAGTAATTGACGCCCGCCCCGACATCATATCACACAATATGGAAACTGTGCGCCGCATTAGTCCACTAGTCCGCAGTGCAGCAAATTATGATACAAGCTTACAGGTTATCAGACACATTTCCGAAAAGGGAGTCAAATCTAAAAGCGGCATAATGGTCGGACTGGGTGAAACTCCGGAGGAAGTCGAAACATTGATGGACGATCTGTTAGCAACCGGTTGCCAGATTCTTACCATAGGGCAATACCTGCAACCGAGTCATCGGCATTATCCCGTTGCGGCATACATCACTCCGCTGCAATTCACGAAATATAAAACAGTTGGTTTAGAGAAAGGATTCAACATCGTAGAGAGTGCTCCCCTTGTTCGTTCCTCCTACCATGCAGAGAAACATATTCGTTAGCAAACAAAACACATACACTATTTGTTTTATAGATAAAACCGACAAATAAACATAAATATAGAGATGGATCATAAAGGAATACTTTCTTCCGCATTTAACATGTCGCTGGGTTTTATCCCCGTTATTATTTCCATTTTATTGTGTGAACTTATAACGCAAGACACGGCTATTTACATCGGTACAGGTATAGGTATTATAGGAATATACCTTTCTTATCGACGTAAAGGATTGTTAATTCCTAATTTTATCCTCTATATAGCGACCGGAGTGCTGGCACTATTATCCGTAGCAGCTCTCATTCCCGGTGATTATGTTCCCCCCGGTGCACTCCCGCTTACTCTGGAAGTCAGTATTCTCATTCCAATGCTAAGTCTTTATATGCATAAGAAAAGGTTTATCAACCACTTCTTAAAACAGATAGGTTCTTGCAACAAACGTTTATATGCTCAGGGAGCAGAAGCCGCCGTTGTATCTGCCCGCATTGCCTTGATTTTCGGAATACTGCATTTTATTATAATCAGCATCACCGTCATTTTCCAAAACCCACTAAGTAAGACAAGTCTGTTTGTACTCTATAAAGTGTTACCTCCTACTGTCTTTCTTATGAGCATCCTGTTCAACCAGATCGCTATCCGTTTCTTCAATCACCTAATGTCTCACACGGAATATGTTCCTATTGTGAATACAAAAGGAGACGTGATCGGGAAAACCCCTGCGATAGAAGCTGTTAATTATAAGAACGCATACATCAATCCGGTGATAAGAATTGCCATATCCACTCATGGAATGCTGTTCCTTTGCGACAGACCGTCAACAGCCATTTTGGACAAAGGAAAAGTGGACATTCCCATGGAATGTTATCTCCGTTATGGAGAATCTTTAGAGGCAGGTGCCACCCGCTTGATTAACAATGCTTTCCCGCATGAGAAAGATATCAAACCAGAGTTCAATATCGTTTATCACTTTGAGAATGAAGTAACCAATCGTCTTATCTACTTATTCATCGTTGATATCAAGGATGATTCCATCCTTTGTACCCCTCGCTTTAAAAACAGTAAGCTATGGAGCTTCAAACAGATAGAGGAAAACTTGGGAAAAGGCTTCTTCAGTAGCTGTTTCGAAGATGAATATGAACACCTGAAAGGCGTTATTTATATAAGAGAAAAATACAGGGAATCTTAGACAATTCAGGCACATGTCCCTTCCAGTCCTTCACTGTACGCGTCTGTATATACTCTCCTTCACATGTAATATCGGCAGCAATACAAAGCTTTGTTTGAGGACGGCAGTTTAACAAAATATCTTCTACCATCTTATGATTCCGGTAAGGCGTCTCAATGAAAAGTTGTGTCTGATTTTCAGCATACACACGCTGCTCCAATGTTTTCAGTTTCTTGGCACGTTCCCCCGGTTCAATCGGCAGATAACCATGAAACGCAAAGCTCTGCCCGTTAAAGCCCGAAGCCATCACGGAAAGAATAATTGAAGAGGGTCCAACCAAAGGAACTACCTTCAGTTTTTTACGTTGTGCGATGGCAACTACATCCGCTCCCGGATCAGCTACCGCCGGACAACCGGCTTCGGAGATAACTCCCATTGAAGCTCCGCCTACCAAAGGTTGCAGATAACCGGAAATATCTTCAGGTGAAGTATGTTTGTTCAACGGATAAAATGTCAACGCATCAATATCAATCTCCCGGTCCACCTTTTTCAGGAAACGACGGGCAGAACGAACATCTTCGACTATAAAATACCGGATACCGGAAATAATTTCCTTATTATAAGAAGGCAACACCTTTTCAATAGGTGTATCGCCTAAAGTCACGGGCAACAAATAAAGGGCAGTTTCCACTTATTAAATTGAGAATTGAAAATTAAAAATTGAGAAATAAGAAAGAGAAACGATTCAGGAAGCCAGGTAGTTGGATTCACTTAACATTTCGTGGTAATCAGTAAATTCCAGAAGATCTTTCAGCTTCATATCCTTATGCTTTTTCATGTAAGAAGCAATGATTCTTGCTCCCATCCATGTACCTATCAATGCCGGAGCTTGAGCACCCAACATATCAACAGCAGGAGCAGGCTTCATATAATAGCGGATCACCATCGGGTCACGAGCATGCAGATGATCGTTGGTACAGATATAATTCCATATCTCCTTTTCATTATCCTTGCACCAGTCGCTTTCCTCCTTAGAATACCCCATTGCTTCACCAATATCACTATATCCCAATAAGTTTTGCACTACGTAATTGATCTTCCCCGTATGCATCATCAAGTCAATCAGACAAGTACCTTCATGATAGTTCATACCGTAACGGCTCAAAAGATAAAAAGCAAAACAATCCGGCACAATCCGTTCCGGGCGCATCGAGCGACACTGATAATCGTAATAGAAACGCTTATAAAGAGGATAATCTTCCCCCATATATTTATCAAGACTGATTCCCAATAAAGAATCCACTAAAATAATAGATTCGTTGAAAGCGGATACTTGCGAATAGATAAACGGCACTTTCGTATCAGGCACTTCCTTTTTCAGTTTCCGAAATCCTTTGCTAAGTCCTTTTTCCACTTCATCCAGATTAGGATATTTTGCTTCTACATCGCTAAGCAAACGAACCAAAGTCGTATCCGAATAGAATTTTTGCAGACGTTGCGAGATGGTATCATCTTTCACCGTACCGATAGACAATACATCCTCAATCAGGATTTTCGTCGGCATACGGTAGTCCATCGTCAACTTCTGCATAGCAGAAAAGCTGTTGGAGCGAACATATTCGCTCAACAGCTTATCATATCTCAGAACAGAAATCTCTTCTTCCTTCTGCTCCGTACCCTTTCCTGTGCTTATCCCGCAGGAGGTGAAAAGCATACTCATTAATATAATAAGAAGAGAGATCCGTAGTTTCATAATCTTTTATCCGTAAATGATGTTACCATTTTCGTCCATGTACTCATCGAGTCCTTTCTCGTAAGTAGCCATGGCACGAAGACTCATACCTACGCTGGAGAATCCACCGTCATGGAATAAGTTCTGCATAGTCACCTTACGGGTAAGATCGGAGAACATCACGATACAATAATCGGCACATTCGTCAGCCGTTGCATTTCCGAGCGGAGACATACGGTTGGAGAAGTCGAACAGTTTGTCCATACCCTTCACGCCCGAACCGGCAGTAGTAAATGTAGGCGACTGTGAAATCGTGTTCACACGTACGCTATGTTCGCGTCCGTAAATGTAACCGAAGCTGCGAGCAATAGACTCCAACAAAGCCTTTGCATCTGCCATATCATTATAGCCATAGAAAGTACGCTGTGCGGCTACGTAGCTCAAAGCAACGATAGAGCCATAATCAGCAATAGCATTCAGTTTCTTGGCCGACTGAATCATTTTGTGGAATGAAACAGCTGAAATATCCAATGTCTTATCCAACATTCCATAGTCAAGGTCATCGTAAGTACGTTTCTTGCGCACGTTGGGAGACATACCGATAGAGTGGAGTACAAAATCAATTTGTCCACCCAGTATATCCATGGAGGTCTTGAATACATTCTCCAAATCTTCTACGCTAGTGGCGTCTGCCGGAACAACTTGGCAATTTAATTTTTGGGCCAAAGCATCGACTTCTCCCATACGGATAGCCATCGGAGTATTTGATAATGTAATGGTTGCACCTTCTTCTACGGCACGCTCTGCCACTTTCCAGGCAATAGACTGATCGTTCAAAGCACCGAAGATAATACCTCTTTTTCCTTTCAACAAGTTGTAACTCATATCTTTTAATAGTTAAATTTTGTGCAAAGATAGGAACTTTCTGCATAAAAACACGAGAAGTGTGCAAATAATAGACAGAAATGACAAAAAATACACGTAATCTATCAATTAGTCCACATCGCCTTAGGCTTTCCCACCTATCTTTGCAATCGATAATTAAGAGGTTTTTTCATAATATTTATTTAAGGTTAGAATTAGGTTAACATGAATTCGTCTTATTCCTCTCCTGCAGGCTGCCTGCGACAGATCGCCTGCGGAAGGACATAAGAATTATGAAATCATCCTTATTAATCATCAACCAACTACCAAGAAAAACAATAGATGTATAACCCTATAGAAATTAAGTTACTAAATGAACACATTGACAAAAAGACTCTTCTGGATGGCCGTATGCTGTTTACCGTTTATCTCATCGGGATGTAAACAAAGCGAGACTGCTGTAAAAGAAAGCTCAATCAGTGACGCTCTTTACCAGAATTTACCTTTTGAAATGCCGAAAGTACAGCAACCGGTTTTCCCTGCTTACGAAGTAAACATTGAGAAATTCGGAGCCAAAGGAGACGGTCTGTTCCTGAATACCAAAGCTATCAACGATGCTATTAAAGACGTGAATCAACGCGGAGGGGGTAAAGTGATTATCCCGGAAGGTGTCTGGTTGACTGGTCCGATCGAACTGTTGAGCAATGTAAATCTATATACGGAACAAAATGCACTGGTACTTTTTACCGGTGATTTTGAAGCATATCCTATCATTGCCACTTCTTTCGAAGGACTTGAGACTCGTCGTTGCCAATCGCCGATTTCAGCACGCAATGCAGAAAATATCGCTATCACCGGACATGGTACATTTGACGGAAACGGTGACTGCTGGCGTCCGGTAAAAAAAGGAAAGCTGACTGCTTCACAATGGAAAAAGCTGGTAAACTCGGGAGGTGTTCTCGACGAGAAACAAGAGATATGGTATCCCACTGCCGGCTCACTGAAAGGTGCAATGGCTTGCAAAGACTTCAATGTCCCCGAAGGTATCAACACAGATGAAGAATGGGCAGAAATCCGTCCGTGGTTGCGTCCGGTACTGTTGAGTATCGTTAAAAGTAAAAAGGTACTGTTGGAAGGCGTTACTTTCAAAAACTCACCAAGCTGGTGTCTGCACCCCTTGTCTTGCGAAGATTTCACAGTAAATAATATCATGGTCATCAACCCCTGGTATTCTCAAAACGGTGATGCTATCGACTTGGAATCTTGTAAAAACGCTCTGATTATCAATAGTGTGTTTGATGCGGGAGATGATGCCATCTGTATCAAATCCGGTAAAGACGAAGATGGACGCCGTCGTGGAGAACCTTGCCAGAACGTTATCGTGAAAAACAATACAGTATTGCACGGACATGGTGGATTCGTGGTAGGTAGTGAAATGTCCGGCGGTGTGAAGAATATCTATGTAGAGGACTGCACATTTATGGGTACAGATGTAGGTTTACGTTTCAAGAGTACCCGCGGACGTGGCGGTGTGGTAGAAAACATCTACATTAACAATATCAATATGATTAATATTCCGAATGAACCCTTATTGTTCGACTTGTTCTACGGTGGAAAAGGTGCCGGTGAAGAATCGGAAGAAGACCTGTTGAGCCGTATGAAAACTGCCATTCCTCCGGTGACAGAAGAAACACCTGCTTTCCGCAATATTCATATTTCCAATATTGTTTGCAGAGGTTCGGGACGTGCCATGTTCTTCAACGGACTGCCGGAAATGCCCATCAGCAATATTACCGTTAAAAACGTTGTGATGACGGAAGCTACGGATGGAGTTGTTATCAGCCAGGTGGACGGAGTTACTTTGGAAAATATTTATGTAGAATCTTCTAAAGGCAACAATATATTAAACGTTAAGAATGCCAAGAATCTGACTATAGACGGAAAGGTTTATGAGGAATTAGGTGCAAAAGAGGAGATTTTAAGTCTCAAATAAAAACTCATTGCCATTCTGTAATGCAAAATAGAAACCACAATATCATTATATAGAGTAAAAAGCTCAAATAGCAGACTATAATCTCCTCAAAAGAGACACAGTCTGCTATTTTTTCTGCTATTTTTGCAAGGAGAAATACGACGTATAATTTCAGCCTTAGAAACATGAAGAAGAATCTTTTTATTATTACTTTCTTTTTAGGAGCTTTCAGTCTGTCTGCCCAAGCGCAGAAACAGGAGAAAACCATCACAGTTGAAGTGCAGAACAACTGGAATCAGGCAAAAACGGACGCTCCGATTGTCATCAATTTGCATGAACTGCACGCAGGTTTCAAAGTAAAG
Organism: Bacteroides sp. OM05-10AA; assembly: GCF_003439055.1. Lineage (NCBI taxonomy): Bacteria > Pseudomonadati > Bacteroidota > Bacteroidia > Bacteroidales > Bacteroidaceae > Bacteroides > Bacteroides sp. OM05-10AA. Next base: position 14,282 of record NZ_QSUR01000041.1, on the reverse strand, counting down.
TCTGCCATTGTCATGGAAGGGACCAAGGAAATAGCTTCCCAGTTGGACGATCTGAACAGAGACCGTAAGATGGACGAACTGGCTTTTGTTGCCGATCTTCCTGCTCATGGTAGAAAAACATTCCAGATTACACTTTCTTCAGAAAAGAGTACAAAGACTTATCCTGAACGAGTTTATGCCGATATGTTTATCGTAGACAACAAGAAAGGAAAGCATCAGCGGGTACAAGCTATCACAGTTCCCGGCACTAGTAATATATACAGTATGGTACGTCCTCACGGTCCGGTATTGGAATCAGAACTGGTAGGATACCGCCTTTATTTCAATGAGAAACAGACACCGGATATTTATGGCAAGTTCAACAAAGGGCTGGAAATCAAAGAATCGCAGTTCTATCCGACAGATGAGCAGTTAGCTAAAGGATTCGGAGATGACGTACTCCGTGTGTTCGACAGTTGCGGACCGGGCGCGTTGAAAGGTTGGGACGGACAGCAAGCTACCCACATCACTCCGGTGGATACCCGCACGGAACGTATCATTTCTTACGGACCGGTACGTGTAATTGCTGAAATTGAAGTGACCGGATGGAAATATCAGGATACGGAACTGAATATGATGACACGCTACACGCTCTATGCAGGACATCGCGATCTTCATATTGAAGCATTCTTTGACGAACCGCTCAATAAAGAAGTTTTCTGCACAGGTGTACAAGACATTGTAAGTACTTCCCAATCTTTCTCCGATCATAAAGGGCTTGTAGGAAGCTGGGGAACGGACTGGCCTGTAAACGATACAGTGAAATATGCTAAAGAAACCGTAGGACTGGGCACTTGCATTCCTCAACGTTATGTGAAATCGGAAGAAAAGGATAAAGCTAACTTCCTTTATACGATTGCCGCTCCGGGAAATAAATATTTCCAGTATCATACGACTTTTACTTCGATGAAAGAAACTTTCGGATATAAAACACCGGAAGCATGGTTTGCCTATCTCCGTGAATGGAAAGAAGAGTTGGCTCACCCGGTAACTGTAAAGGTGATAAGGTAGATACATATACAACTAAACAAAAATTACGAGGTTTCTACCAATTTTTCTATGACTCTGCACAAATATTCCTCCTTGTGCAGAGTCTTTTTTTCTACCTTTGTCACCAGATAAAACCAGCAAATCACTTATATAAATATAATCTATAACATGAAACGATTGACACAGACTTTAGCTTTTTGCCTATTAACGGTCTTCACCGCAGTAGCACAAAAAAACTATGTATCTGAGGTATGGGTTTCCGACCTCGGAAACGGTAAATACAAAAATCCGGTACTTTATGCCGATTACTCCGATCCTGACGCTTGCCGCGTAGGAGATGATTTCTATATGACTTCATCCAGTTTCAACTGTTTACCCGGATTACAAATCCTACATTCCAAGGACTTGGTGAACTGGACGATTATCGGTGCCGCCGTCCCCAATGCCCTCTCTCCCATTGAAACTCCGGAACGGCCGGAACATGGCAACCGTGTCTGGGCTCCAGCCATTCGCCATCACAACGGAGAGTTCTATATCTTTTGGGGGGATCCTGACCAGGGAGCTTTTATGGTGAAAGCCAAAGACCCGAAAGGTCCGTGGAGCGAACCAGTCTTGGTGAAACCGGGAAAAGGAATTATTGACACCTGCCCGTTTTGGGATGAAGACGGGAAAGTGTATATGGTACATGCATACGCAGGAAGTCGTGCCGGGCTGAAAAGTGTAATCACCATCTGCGAACTAAATGCAGAAGCAACAAAAGCCATCACTCCTTCACGCATAATCTTCGATGGTCATGAAGCACATCAGACTTGCGAAGGTCCTAAAATGTATAAGAGAAATGACTATTATTATATCTTCCATCCGGCCGGTGGCGTACCAACAGGCTGGCAGGTTGTACTACGTTCTAAAAACATCTATGGTCCCTACGAATGGAAAACCGTACTTGCGCAAGGTAACTCTCCTGTCAACGGTCCTCATCAGGGTGCATGGATAGATACTCCTACCGGAGAAGATTGGTTCCTTCACTTTCAGGATGTGGGTGCTTACGGACGTATCATGCATCTTCAGCCTATGAAATGGATAAACGACTGGCCTGTGATCGGCATAGACAAAGACGGTGACGGCTGTGGCGAACCTGTTCTGACTTATAAAAAGCCGAATGTAGGTAAAACATATCCTATCTGCACTCCGCAGGAAAGTGACGAGTTCGACGGATATACCCTCTCTCCACAATGGCAATGGCATGCCAACATCAATGAAAAATGGGCATACTATGCAGGTGATAAGAGCTATGTAAGATTATACTCCTATCCGGTTTTGAATGACTATAAAAATCTGTGGGATGTAGCCAACCTGCTTCTACAGAAAACGCCTTCTGACAATTTCACTGCAACAATGAAACTTACGTTTACCCCTAATCCTAAAAATAAAGGTGAACGCACCGGACTGGTTGTAATGGGTAGAGATTATGCCGGAATCATTCTGGAAAATACAGATAAAGGTCTGGTCCTGTCTCAAGTTGAATGTAAAAAAGCAGATAAAGGAAAACCGGAACAGGCAAATGCTTCTGTGGATCTTTCTCAAAATACTGTTTATCTGAAAGTTCGTTTCAGCTATGACGGCAAGAAGATCAAAGGCAGCGAAGGCGGACACGATCTCATTGTGATGTGTAACTTCAGCTACAGCCTTGACGGAAAGAAATATCAGCCACTAGGCAATCCTTTCCAGGCAAGAGAAGGACAATGGATTGGCACAAAGGTCGGAATGTTCTGCACACGACCGGCTATCGTCACTAACGACGGAGGATGGGCAGATGTAGACTGGTTCCGGATTACTAAGAAGTAATCAATGTTTATATAATGATAAAGAAGATTGTCCCACTACTTTCCAACAGAAGTAGGACAATCTTCTTTATCATTATATAAACTCACATACAAGCCCAACCAAATTTGCGAACAAGCTCCGCTAGCAGGCTACGGTCTCTCATTGGCAAATTAATAACCACATTCTCTCGCTTCTCTCCAGACAAAACATATCCCTCAGCCGGCAATTTATCTTCCGACAAGGTACTTTCCTTTAATAGCGTTTTCTGGTATTCACCCGATTGAAACACAACATCGTAATACTCATGTTCACTTTCAGGCTGCAGATAGAGCAAACGCAAATCCGCTTCACCCACTAAAAAAGATTCAAGCCTACGTGTAGAGATACGAATTCCCGTATAGCGATAAACCGTCTCATCATCGTACAAAAGGCAAAGATACAGTGTATCAAAGGCATCTCTTGCCACAAAAAGTTGCGGCACATCACAGAAATCCAATATCCTGTCTATCCTTAATACATCTTCCATAATCAGACTATTTTAGCTTGTAAAACATTAAATTCCTTTGTTCTCCACCAAGAATAATGTGCTATACCGAAGGTTTTCTTTAACACTCCATCTTTTGGTTCTAAGGCGACTAAAGCAATACTTGCCTTCCTAAACTTAGGAAGTTTCAATCTCTTCTCCGCTTCTTCCCTTTCTGAAAATAGAGAGACTGCCCTTGTTACGCATTCATCTATTCCTAATCCCTTAAAGACTTTATCCGGCTGCATTTTTCTTTGTGAAAAGAAATCTTCTGTTGTAGCAGGATTACCATTTGCAATTCTATAATAATAGCCTTCGCACTGCTCCGCATCCGTAGGAGGGCATTGTTCGGGCAGTGTCTCAAACCATTCTGCATTCATTATTCTTTAGTTTCTCGCAAAGTTAAGCCAATCCGGTAAAATAACAAATATATTTCCAGCTTTGTTTGTCATTGGATATTCTCTAAACAATTGCTCCACTCTTCCCTATCTCACTTTTTTAGTATACCTTTGCAAATCGGGAGATTTAAGTATAAGATTAACAATAAACCAAAAACTCAATGAAGAAACTAGTTATATTTGACCTGGATGGAACATTGCTGAATACCATCGCCGACCTTGCCCACAGCACCAATTATGCTTTAAATAAATTAGGATACCCCACTCATGAAATAGAAAAGTACAACTTCATGGTAGGCAATGGTATCAATAAACTCTTTGAACGCGCATTGCCCGAAGGTGAAAAGACGGAAGAAAATGTACTTCGTGTACGCAATGAGTTCGTTCCTTATTACGATATTCACAATGCAGATGATAGCCGACCTTATCCGGATATTCCGGAACTGTTATCCTATCTGCAGTCTGCAGGCATCCAAATTGCCGTAGCATCCAACAAATATCAGGCTGCCACAGAAAAGCTGGTTGCCCACTACTTTCCCGGTATTCACTTTACAGCAGTTTTCGGCCAACGGGAAGGAATAAATGTCAAACCCGATCCGGCAGTTGTTTTTGATATATTAAAACTAGCCAATGTACAAAAGGAAGATGTTCTTTATGTAGGCGATTCCGGTGTAGATATGCAAACGGCTGCCAATGCAGGAGTTACCGCTTGCGGAGTGACATGGGGATTTCGTCCACGCACGGAGCTGGAAGAGTTTGCTCCTCAACACATCATAGATATTGCTGAAGAGATAAAACAGTTCCTCTCGGCCGGTAAAGTCTAATATTACATATTTTCCGTACAAATTTCAATATTACTTTCCTTACAATGCATTTTCTTTGCAACAGGTAAAGAAAGGTTCACTTTTGTGCACCTAAATCTAAGAACAGTAGTAATTTAATTTATTATACAATGAAAAAGCATCTTATACTATTTTTTATCGGAGTAATATTGAGTTATGGGAACATAAAAGCACAGACAGTTCCCGATAAAAAAGAAATTCTCAAAGTAACCCTCCAGGTAAACGACTATTTTATGAAGAAATATGCTGATTATCGCACCCCTTCTTTTGTCAAAAAAATGGTTCGTCCTAGTAATATCTGGACACGGAGTGTGTATTACGAGGGTCTAATGGCACTCTATTCCATCTATCCTGCAGACGAATATTACCTCTATGCCAAGGAATGGGCAGATTATCACCAATGGGGATTCCACCGGGGAACAACCACCCGTAATGCTGATAACTACTGCGCCAGCCAAATCTATCTTGATTTATACAACATTTGCCCTGATCCTGAAAAAATACGGAAAACGAAAGCCAATATGGATATGCTGGTCAACACTCCACAAGTAAATGACTGGTGGTGGATAGATGCCATCCAGATGGGGATGCCGATATTTGCCAAAATGGGAAAACTTACGGGCGAACAGAAATACTTTGATAAGATGTGGGACATGTATGAATATACCCGCAACCAGCATGGAGAAAACGGAATGTTCAACCCCAAAGACGGTTTATGGTGGCGAGATCATAATTTCGATCCTCCATACAAAGAACCGAATGGTAAAGACTGTTACTGGAGCCGTGGAAACGGATGGGTATATGCAGCTTTAGTACGAGTTATGAATGAAATTCCATCCGATGAAAAACATCGTCAGGATTACATCAATGATTTTCTGACTATGAGCAAAGCACTGAAACAATGTCAGCGTGAAGACGGCTTTTGGAATGTCAGCCTCCACGACCCGACAAACTTTGGAGGCAAAGAAACTTCCGGTACAGCCCTTTTCGTATACGGCATGTCCTGGGGGATACGTAACGGGCTATTGGATAAAAAGACATATCTGCCTGTAATCATAAAAGCATGGAATGCCATGGTGAAAGATGCAGTTCACCCAAATGGTTTTCTTGGCTATGTACAGGGAACCGGCAAAGAACCGAAAGACAGTCAGCCTGTCACTTATGATAAAGTTCCTGATTTTGAAGATTTCGGTACAGGCTGCTTCCTGCTTGCCGGAAGTGAAATCTACAAATTAGACCTCCATATATAGTTGATAAACAATCTTGCGTTGAATCCGGTCTGTGAAAAGTAGACCGGATTCAAGGTAAGCAATAATATCATACCGACTAACGGACTACCAGATAGACATTCCCGATAATCCCTGATGGAACCAAAGTATCTTTTGAAGTCGCAATCGCAGGATAAGCATAGGTAAACCGTTCATTTTGTGGTAATGATGCATCACCAATCATTCTGTTCATTAATGAATTTACCACATGTATCTCTAAAGAATTCTCCCCTTTAACTGCCCAACGAGTCAAATCCGCTTCCCAAGGTGAACACCACAAAGTTGAAACTTCATGTCCATTCAGATAAATCCTGGCCAGCGAACCTAACCGATCAAAACGCAACAATATCTGTTTACCCTTTTCTTTTTTGTCTATATGGATGTTCTTTTTATAAACAGCCGTCCCCGAATAGTAAACGATGCCCGGCTCTTTTGCCTTACTCCAATCAGTCAATTGTGTAAAGTTTACTTCGCCCGGTCCACCCCATCTCGGATCAAAGTAAACTTTCCAATCTCCATTAACAATATACTTCTTTGCTTTATCTGTTGTAAACCCTTTCGCAGGCAAAGAATCATTCTTTCTATCCGAAACTATAATAAACCCGGATTCGCGAGCAGCAAGTGATAATCTTAATGACAAGCTATTTCCTCCAAGTATAACAGGAAGTGAATAACACTCTCCCGAAACCGGATCCCAATATTCTGCATATCTCCTGTCTGTCCGTAAATGAATAGAATCACTAAACACATTCTCACTATGATTATTTACAAAATAAATATCAACATCCGGCAAATGACGATGAGTGAAATATATCCTGTCTTCCGGTTCATTTCCACTCTTTAAAGTAATGTCCGGACGGATTTCTTCCTCCCGTAAAGCCTCTTCCAAAGTCATCCCCCAATACACATGTCCTTTCCCTAAAGAGTGGACTCCACTTTCCTTTTCTCCAGTTCCCCACAAGGCATTTACCATCTTATCATATTCATTATCATGCATCCGTTCGGCCAAAGATACAGGATATGCAGGACGCTCACCATATAACGGAACTCCCTGCTTCACCAAAGCAGCAATATGCCGAAGGGCAGCCAATGTCATTTTACAATCCTTCTGCAGGACCAACATACGATATTTCATACCATCCGGCAGTACAATATCCCCATTCAAAGCTTTAGTTCTATTAATCAGGGCATCCGTGGTACACACGTCAAAGTTATATCCCTCGGGCATCTCCGGCAAACGATGAGAAAGTAATTTCACAGGCGGATTATCGCCCAGATAAACACATAAATCGACAATGGAAATACCCTTTCGTAAAAGCCCCGCACATCTCGCCTGATAATCCCAAAACGGACGGCTATAATTCCAGTAAGTGTTATTTCTATTCAGGCAATAGTGCCTGCCACCCCCTGTATTGCCGGGAATTTTATCAGTCCAAGGCTGATAAGCAGATGCACATACCACAAATTCATTACTTCCGAAAGCTAATGCATAATCAGCCAGATTCTTTAAATCAGCTAACGAATGAGAAAATTTAGCGTCCGTAAACGCCTCGGCAGAAGCCACTCTTTTACCGTAAAGATGAGCAGCGGAAGACGCCTCTTTTATATCATAACTTCCTTCGGTCTGATAAGCCCAAAACTCTCCTTGTGGTTTCTGCACCCTGCCTTTTGCCTGAATATTATCGCCAACAATATTCAAAGCATTCCCTATAGCCTGTGCTGTAAAATCAAGGCCAGCATCGAGGCATAGGCTATCTAGCGTACCATAATAACGATCAGATATTAAATCGGCAATAGTACGTCGCATATCATATAGAAAACGGTCTGAAACTTCAGCAGAACCGACAACATATCCCATCAAAGCAGGAAGATAAGGATGAATATCATACCCCTTGCGTTTCATAAATTCCTGTTCGAATCCCGGAGTCCAGTTCTGCGCCCCCGCTTCATGGCTATCCATTATCATTCCGGATGGCGGACAACCTCTGACCGACAATGAATCGTAAATGACTTTAAAATAATTTTTCCACTGAACAATAGCCGCTTCCGCAGACATCTTATCACATTCCAAACCTTTTAACCCGGTACGTCCATGCTTGGTATATCCTCCCTGTGATTCGTGGGCAAATCTCATTATCATCCATTTCCCTTGCGGAACATTCCAGTTCAAAACTCCATTTCCATCGACTTGTTCTGTCAAATCAATAACATCAGCCGGATTTATCGCATCTGTTGAAGGCAAAGATGATCTTTCTTCATTTTCTATAAAGTCCGAATTAAAACCGGCTTTATCCTCGCAATTATTCACTTTTTCTTGTGAAGAGAGCAGTAATCCTCCCATCAATAATTTCGAATATCGATTCTTACTATCTGCCCAATCATGCAGATGAATCCTGAAAAAGCGGCTTTTGACCTCCGGAAAAGTTACCGTATGTTGCCTGCACTTTGTCGACACCCCTTGGTAAACAGGTTTCAAATTACAAACTTTTTTATAATGCAAACCATCATCTGAAGCCTCCAATTCCCCCAGATCGGGCAATGCTTCATACATAGCTCCATAAAACTGATCGGATGAATGACCGGGAATATTCATGGCACATGTACGCGCTTTTCCTCTGGGGTTAGCACTATAAGTAAAACTCCGGGCTGAAAAAGGACTTCCAAAATCCATTTTTATATAAACAGATTCTCCCGGAAGTAGTCTGGGCATCTCAACAAACTTCCCATTCTCAACAAATAGAGATTCAAGAGATACCCCTTCCATATTAGAAGACAATTCCGGTTTCCTGCTCATACTCGTTTCCACAGTTCCAGTAACAGGAAAAGCGATGACTGCAAAATCCCAAAATTCAGATTGTGATGTAGGTAAAGGAAGACGACCGGAAAACCGGCAATTTCCACTGACAACTGTATCGCTGGCAACTACCTTTTGCATACAAAGTTTCTTCGTTATCCAAGGGCCTCCGGCTACATAACCGTTAGATACATTCACCTCAAATGTCAATCCCAACCTTTTAGCCTCGGATGCCGAAAAAATCAGTTTCTCCCACCAGTCTTTCGAAAAAACGGGGGAAGCATCGGCTCCTTTCCCATGTACCTGATCGTAATACACCACTCCTCCGATTCCGGCCTGCTTAAACGCTTCCAGATCAGCAGTTATTCCTTCCTTTGTGGTCTCCGTTTCACCATGAAACCACCATAATTTGGTACGGGCTGAATCATTTGGGAATCTAAATTCCTGCCGTAGCAAATCTATATTTCCCTTCTCTTGCTTAACTGAAGAATGCCCGCACAAAACTAAAAGTCCCCCTAACAACAGGGTCCTGTAAAACATCTTCATATTGTATAATAAATTACTTTTTAGAATCGCCTCTCTCCCCTTTCTGGTAAGCAGAAGGAGATACTCCAAACTGTGCCTTAAAGCATTTGCTAAAATAAAGGGGATCGTTAATACCAACTTTATAAGAGACTTCCGCAACAGTCAGATTCCTTTCGGTCAAAAACAATTCGGCAGCCTTCTTCATTCGGACAACACGTAAATACTCATTCGGTGAGTATCCGGTCACTCCGCGTAATTTCTTATAAAACACCGTTCGTCCCATCCCCATCATTTGTGCAAATTCATCAATAGAAATATTGTATTGAGAATAAATCTTTTCGACTACAGCTACCAACTGGTCTGCAAATTCCTTGTCCCGGTCCGTGTTACATAAAGCAGGACGTACTATTCCCGGTTCACTGGAGAATTTCTTCCGCAACTTTTCGCATTGCTCTATCAGCCGGAACACTTGCGCAAGCAAAAGCTTAAAGCTAAATGGCTTCGCAATATAAATATCCGCTCCCGCCTCAAGACCTTCCAGATGTTTATCCGGCGAGGTCAATGCAGTCAGCAGAATAATAGGGATATGGCTTGTCGCAAAGTCTGCTTTCAATTTCCTGGTTACTTCAAAACCAGTCATTCCGGGCATCAACACATCACAGATAATCAGATCTGCATCATAATTACACGCCTTTTCAAATCCGGATATTCCATCCGCAGCCACTTCTACTTCAAAATAAGCACTTAGTTCCTCTTGCAAGAATCCACGAATATCATTATCGTCTTCAATTACTAGTATTTTATGTTTTCTCGATGAAGTAACATCCTTCTCATGTTCCTGATATTCTTCTGAAAGTTCCTGCAAATGGTGAGCTTGCATATTCGCTTCTTCCAACAGAACATTGCCGGGCACCAGAAAATCTTTTTCCGAATAAACCGTTTTATCGGTTGGAATACATACGATAAATACAGAACCTCCTCCTTCATTATCTTCATATTCAATGGTTCCTTTATGTACCTGCACCAATTCATGGCTCAAATGCAGCCCTACCCCAATGCTATCTCCGGAGAAACTGCTTTGCATAAAGCGCTTAAACAGTTCACTCTGCTTCTCTTTAGGGATGCCTACTCCCGTATCGGCTACCTGAATCTGCAAGCACTTCTTTGCCTCATCCACATTTACAGAGAACAGAATTGTTCCACCCGAAGGAGTGTATTTGAAAGCATTTGAGAGCAAGTTATAAACCACTTTATCCAGGTTTCCTTTATCAATAAACATTTTGTAGGATGGCACTGACGGCAAAAAGCGGAAATCCATATTTTTCTGTTCTGCCACGTCACTGAAACTTAGATATATTTCATACAGGAAAGCAACTACATCTGTTTCCTGCAGAGAAAGAGCCAATTTGTTATTCTGCATCTTCCTGAATTCCAGCAACTGATTAATCAGCCTCAACATGCGCTGGGTACTTTTATCCATCACCTTCAAAGGATGCAATAATGCCTGAGGAATATCGTCTATCCGGTACATTTTCTCCAATGCTCCCTGAATCAACGTAAGCGGAGTACGGAATTCATGAGAGATATTCGTAAAAAATACCAGTTTATATTCCGTCAATTGCTTTTCAACGTTGATGCGGTTGCGCAGTCTATTGAAATTAAAAATGATACGATATGTAAAGTACAAAGCTATTAACATTAGGATGAGATATCCGAGCATAGCCCAATTTGTTTTCCAAAACGGAGGCACGATAACAATCTTCAAAGTTGTTTCGGTATCATTCCAAATACCGGCACCATCACAATATTTCACATGGAAAATGTAACTGCCCGGCTCCAGATATTTATAAGTGGCAAAACTTAAAGAAGACGGAACATTCCATCCCTTGTCATAGTTTTCCAGCCAATACATATACTTGATTTGACCATTATCCGAATAATCAAGAGTAGAAAAATCAAGCATAAAAGAATTCTGGAAATATTTCAATGTAATCTTATCCGAATAGGCTAAAGATTCTTGCAAAGGAGAATCCGGCATATTAGGCTTCACCTGAATTCCATTAACGGACAATCCTGTGATAACAATAGGAGAAAGCAATCTCTCTGTTGGAATCTTCTTCGGGTCAATAATAGTTAATCCATAGTTTGTTCCAAAAATGAGTTTCCCGTCTGCTCCCATACATGCACTGTTTTCGCTATACACATTTCCCAATGTATAGGATGAGAAGAAGTAGTTTTCAAAAGAATGACTGTTCGGGTTGAATCTTGAAATCCCATATTCCGTGGCAATCCATAATTGCCCCGAATGATCTTCCTGAATAGCCTGAACCATATTATTGACCAGTCCTTCTGATATTCCATAATGCGTATATTTCAAAGTTTGGCAATCATCTGTCAGTTCACATAGATTCAAACCGGCCCCCGAGGTTCCTACCCACATACGCCCTTTACTGTCACGAAACAGGCAGCGAATCTCATTGCTACAAAAGTTGCCATCCGTATAGCTAAACAAACGATAGTTGTCTTCATCAGCTATCAATGAATCCGGGTGGAAAATACAAATTCCTTCACTTGTACCCATCCATATCATTCCTTTTTCATCTTCTGCCATCACCCGGACTATCCGCAAACCATATTTTTTTTGTTGGAAGAAACGACGGAACTTATATTGTCCGCCCGCAGTTTGTTCGGCCAGATCTAATCCGCCTCCAAATGTTCCCACCCACATACGGTTCTTTTTATCACGAAGAATGGAATAAATATTAGAATGAGACAAAGCAAAAGGATTAGACGAATCCGGTTTATACCAAGTGTCTCCTACTTTTAGTCCGTCTCCCCGGGTTCCTATCCATATATTCTCCTGACTATCTTCTGAAATCGCATAAATATTATAGGGCAAATAATGATTATCTATCTTAGTTTTCAGATGAGAATCATAATTATACAATCCACCTCTTCGCGTTCCTACCCATATATCTCCATTCGACATTTTAGTCAGTAACCGGATTGTATTCGAACGGTCAAAAACATCCGGTGATTCTGGATAGACATGCGTAATGCCTTTATTTGAAATGGAAATATGAGACAAACCGGAATATTCGGAGCTTACCCATATTCCTCCTGTCCTGTCTTTCATCAAACATAACAAGAAATCTGACCCTATAGGTCCTGCATTCTTCCCTTCGGAAACAAAGTGTTCCAACCGGTCTTCCTGAATATCATAAGTGAAAAGTCCGTTCCCATAAGTCGAAATCCACACTATTCCCCGATCATCACGAACCACATGATAGCGTTCATAATCTATATATTTCATCTTCTCTTCCGGGATCAACTGGAAGTCCTTTATTTCTCCGCTCTTCACGTTTATATAATAAATCCGTCCCGTATTATTGTAAGCCCAACAATCTCCATAATTGTCATGAATAACTTTCCCATTATTTATTTTCAACTTCCGATAAGGAGTTATTTGGATAGTTTGAAAATCAAACTCATACACTCCCTCGTTTGACGTAAATATAACCCATTTGTCTTTTATCAATGAATGTGCACTGACGGATGTATTACCGGCAATCGTAGAAAGAGATGCTAAACAATCTATCTTTTTCGAGCCATTGACACAGCGATAGACATCTCCACCCTTTGTCAAAAAATACATATCCCCTCCATGAGGAAAAGAAGAGGAAAAATTCAGTTCCCTATCTACAATCTCAACTTTCCCTTTATAGACCGATGCAAGTCCATGCATGGTACCAATCCATATTCTGCCACTGGAATCTTCATTGATAAATTTAATTCGATCGTCCGGCAATCTTCCTGACTCTGCGCGGAACTTCACAGAAGTCATGGTACGATTCTCCTTACAAACGATTTGACGCACTCCACTTGCTCTGTGCCAAAGCCACACATCTCCATTAGAAGACATATATATTTCCGAGTAACTCTCTCCATCATCTCCGGTACCGGTAAAATCGACAAAACAAGCTTTTTGCAAGTCATAACAACTGAACAATTCCGGTACTGTCTTTATCCATAGGAAACCATTTTTATCCTCCGCTACCTGTTTTATTCTATTGTCTGCCAAAGAGACCTGATCGTGTTTGCCGGTTTCCAACTGATAGGTAAGAAAAGAATTACCATCATAGCGGGTCAATCCATCTAAAGTGCCCAACCATAAAAATCCTTTACTATCCTGATACATACATCGCACAGAATTACTGGGTAGTCCGTCACTGGTCCTCATTTGTTTGGAACTAAGTTCGATATCGGCATAACTTTCCGACACAAATAAAAACAACAAAGCGAAGAGGGATAATAATTTATTTTTCATACAGTCCTTTAGGTTATTTTGATTGCTGGTTACAAAGATACGTCTTTCCCACTGCAATAAAGAGTACAGCATTATGAAATAATAGAAATTCCATATAAGTTTGTTCCTAATATAATCAGACGACAAACGGACTAGATACACGTTTAGCAAATGACTCTTTTGAAATCTATGTGAACAAAACTAGTTAAAAAGTAAATAAAGTACAAAAAAAGATTCCTACAAATTCCGAATAAGGATTATTATCCATATTTATGTCATTTTTTCCATATACCGAGCTGTACTTTACATGAGCTCAACTCCGGTACAGAAGTAAGCAAACTAATTAGTTTTCTCTAATACCAGCAGTAGTATCTCCCCCAAAAAGAAAGAGTGCCGAAAAACGCTTCACCCTTCACCTTCTCCTGTTCATCGGTGTTATCGGGTGAAGGGCCGCCTTTCACCGAGAGTTCACTTCCGATTTCATTATAGCAAATCTAATTTTCACTATAGCAAATCAGAATATGCTTATAGCTAAATTTATTATGCTCCCGGCAACCAGTTTTTTTCTTCCTAAGATTTGAAACAAACATTAGGATATTCCAAGTGAAAGATGCTAAATGATTGAAACAAACTCTTTGATCTTTAAAAAGCACTGCTTTAAGCAGGCTAAAGCTATGCTTTACTACTTCTAAAGCTTAGCTTTGGATTAAAAAAAACGTATAATATGAAGTAAGCGTCTCCGCGATTCTATATAGTGTATTAAAATAAAAAGG